>SKOR01000016.1 GCA_007119965.1 Syntrophomonadaceae bacterium | reverse complement strand
TGCCCGGGACATTCGCCCTCCGCCGCTCAGGTCCCGGCGGCCCGCCTCCATGCGGGCCGGCCTGCTCCGGCCTTTGTTTCACCGGCCATTAAAGCTGCTCCGCCACACGTCAAATGCCGGCGCTAACTGAACCGCTTTAATGAAATAAAATGGACCGTCCTTTGCGGGTTCTGTCGCAGGTAGCGGCGGCAGTTCACCGAAGGGCAGCCAAAATAGCTGCAAGCTTTTAATCATGGGGCTAATTAGCGGCGGGCAGCACCGGGGAAGTTAAAAACCAAACCTGCCGGTACTGTATACAAGTAACAGGCCGATTGCAACAACCAGCACCCCTCCAAAGCGAAGCACCCAAAGGTATAATTTACCGGGTGAAGCCCCTTTTAGTTTCCGCCCCACCCGCAGGTACCAAAATATCCGCGGATAAATAATAGAGATTGCACCGATAACGGTGAATAGAATTCCAAAAAACAAGATACTGTCCGGCACAACAGGCAGCGGTTTGCCTGCCCCGAAATTGACAGAATATGTATATAAGTGTTCGCAGTTAAAACCCATATCTGAGCTTCTACCTCACAATGCTTTTTATTTAGCCTTTACAAACCTCACCTGAGAGAAGATCATTTTAATCGGCATATTTTGCAATGATTATGTCGTGTACTTCAGGGGGAACCAGGCTGCTGATATCGCCGCCCAGGGCAGCAATTTCCTTGACAATACTTGAGCTGAGATAAGAATATTTGCTATTAGTCATCATAAAGAGGGTTTCAATAGCAGGGTTAAGTTTCTGGTTGACCAGGGCCATCTGGAACTCAAACTCAAAATCAGAAATCGCCCGGAGACCCTTGATGATTATATCTGTTTCCTTCTGTTCTGCATAGTCGATCAGCAGGCCTTTATAATAATCGACATTGACATTCGGGTAAGGTTTAGTTACCAGTTTGAGCATCTCGACTCTTTTTTCGATGTTGTAGGTTGCTACTTTACGGGGATTATCCAGGACTGCAACAGTAAGGGAGTCCATAATTCTGCTCGCCCTGATGATAATATCGAGATGTCCTTTTGTTACCGGATCAAAACTGCCAGGATAGATAGCTTTTGACAAATTAATTCCCCCTTTTTGCTTTTTGTTTTTTTTAGCTATAATATTTTTCGCTATACATCAGCTATAACCTGCTCACAGACAATTTAAAATTCTCTTGTTTGATAGTTCTTGTTGTGCTACAATATAACGCGTGACAATAAAGGTGCCGGGAGGGTTGTAAAATGGCTAAAATTTGTGTAATTTGCAGTAAAAGCAAGGCTACTGGTTTTCAAATCAGTCACTCCAACATGAAAACAAAGAGAAAATGGCGTCCGAATATCCAAAGGATTAAAATCATGCTGAATGGTTCTCCCCGGCGGGTAAATGTTTGCAGCCGCTGTATTAAAGCCGGCAAAATCAAAAGAGCTATCTAATCAAAGAGCTATTATATTGTTTAAATATTGAAGGGAGCAGGTTAATCAACCGGCTCCCTTCTTTTATTCATTCAGAAAAGCTTTTGCTGATCTTAATCACGATCGAGGAAGTATTTTTTGCATTCGTAGACCATGTCGGCAATTTCCCGCTTGGGAACGTAAGTGTTCATTGGCTCATAATTGGTGCACAACCGAATGCCTGAATAAGCTTTCGATGCGGCTTCACCTTCCAATGTGCCGGCAATTACTTCCCTGGCCCAGGTCTCCATCTTCGGGATCATATCGCTGATAAAACACTGCGTCATTTTCAATGCCATTTTCGATTCTTCACTTTCACCTTCTGCCAGCATTTTCTTCGCCCTTAAAAGACCGCTTTCAGCAGCGAATACTTCCATGGCCATATCAGCCAGGCGGCAAAGGATTTCCTGCTCGTTGGTCAACTTGTCACCGTAGGTCTGGGCAGCATTGCCTGCGGCCAGCAGGAAGAGTGTTTTCATGTTGTTAATGTAAAACTCTTCTCTGTCCGGGCTTGTTTCCGGTATTGCAGCTTCCTTCAGTTTGCCCAGGGTACCACCGAGGCCCATTACAGCTTCCATGAAGGGGACTTCCTGCTTCATCGCCTTGCGCAGCAGGGTCCCGGGGATGAGCATCCTGTTTACTTCATTGGTTCCTTCAAAAATACGGTTAATGCGGCTGTCCCTGTAGGAACGTTCAGCGGGGTATTCCTGGCCGTAACCGTAGCCGCCGAAAATCTGGACGCCTTCATCGACAATATAATCCATAGCCTCGGAACACCAGACTTTCGAAATTGAACACTCGATGGCATATTCCTGGATCGCCTGGACGATATCCGAACTTTCAGCGCCGCTTTCTTTAACTTCTTCCAGTTTTTCTTCAATCATACCGCCAACCCGGTAAACGAGGCTTTCCATCAGGTAGGTAAGAATAGCCATGTTGGCAATTTTGTTCTTAATAATATTAAACTGGGCTATCGGCTGCTTAAACTGTATTCTTTGCAGGGCATATTCAGATGAAAACTCAATAACCCTCTTGCCGCCGCCGATACAACCTGCACCGAGCTTATAACGTCCGATATTAAGGATGTTAAAAGCCACCTGGTGGCCTTTGCCTTCTTTCCAAAGCATGTTCTCCACAGGCACCTTGCAATTTTCAAAGATTACACTTGTAGTGGAAGATCCCTTGATTCCCATCTTTTTCTCTTCGGGATCAATCGAAACACCTTCCGTATCAGCTTCCACGATAAAAGATGTAAATCTTTCGCCGTCTATCTTAGCGTAAGTAACAATTACATCAGCCCAGGATGCGTTGGTAATATACTGCTTCGCGCCATTTAAAATGTAATGCTTTCCGTCATCGCTCAATACTGCCTTGGTCTTACAATTCAAGGCATCGGAGCCGGCCTCGGGTTCGGTTAAGGCGTACGCGGCAATTTTTTCACCGGTAGCAAGACCGGGCAGATATTTTTTCTTTTGCTCGGCGTTGCCGAAATAAACAATTGGCAAAGTGCCAATACCGGTGTGGGCGCCAAACGCCGTGGCAAATGAACCGCCGCAAATTGAGGCGTTCTCGGTAATAATCAGTGTGGTAATTTTATCTGCTTCTTCTCCGCCGTATTCTTCGGGGATATCACTGCCCATCAGCCCCAGTTCACCGGCTTCACGAAGTAAGCCGAGGGTAACGCCTTCTGCCATTTCTTCAATTTCGTCAATTTTCGGTTCAACCTGGTTAATCATAAAGTCTTTTGCGGTTTTCTTGATCATCTTGTGAATATCATCGAAATCTTCGGGGATAAAAACGGTGTTTTCATCCACAGGGCCCAGCAAAAATGCTCCACCTTTAATCAATTCGCTCATAAACCTATCACCCCTTTTAAAATAGTCAGGCAAATAATTACTTTTACCGTTTAATATTTTCGATAGTAAAGTTTCTTTCCCTGCTTTGTGAATTTATTAACTTGGTTCAATTGTCCGCAAATGGTTTTATTGTGACTATATACTAATAATATTCAAAATATCCACAACCATATCTGTGCTTGATTCAAAGCGGGGTTTATGCTACTATATGGTACATCCTGCCGAAGTGGCGGAATTGGCAGACGCACACGACTCAAAATCGTGCGGGCTTTGCCCTTGTGGGTTCGACTCCCACCTTCGGCACCATTGCAACAGGTTAAATTGAAAGGGCTTTCGGTCGATCACCGAAGCCCTTTTCCTGTCTTCCGCAAATTCATTCTCGAAGAGCTCCTGGACAGTTCCCCAATACTAGCGATTAGCTTACCCTTTTAGGGGACAGGGCATTATCCTGTTTAACGAAAACAGTGCCCGTCACTGCCGCTGCTGTTATACCAGGTAGACATAAATCATAGCTAACATATTTCTGTCACTTTTCGAACCCCTGCATAGTGGCAGGCAACGTAATGTTCCGGTTCTATCTCACGGTACTCAGGTTTTTCACGGCTGCAGAGTTCATCGGATACCGGGCACCGGGTATGGAAAACACAGCCTGCCGGCGGGTTCACCGGGCTGGGAACTTCGCCTTCCAGGACAACCGTTTTTCGCATCCTTTCTTTTTTGGGATCCGGGATCGGTATGGCGGAAATTAACGACTGGGTGTAAGGATGCAGAGGTTTATCAAAGAGCCGGTCGCTGCTGGTAAGCTCCATGATTTTTCCTAAATACATAACCGCGATTCGGTTGGAGATATGCTGGACCATGCTTAAATCGTGGGCAATGAATAAATAGGTAATCCCCAGTTTATCCTGCAGATCCTGCAGCAGGTTGACTACCTGAGCCTGTATTGAGACGTCCAGGGCAGATATAGGCTCATCGCAGACAATAAAATTCGGCGACAGAGCCAGGGTTCTGGCAATGTTGATCCGCTGCCGCTGCCCACCGGAGAATTCATGGGGGAAACGGTTAGCATGACCCGGTTTTAGCCCAACCAGGTTAAGCAGTTCATAAATGCGCTCCCTGATCTGGCGGTAAGTCATCTCTGTGTGGATTGTCATCGGTTCGGCTATGATTTCGCCAATTTTGTGCCGCGGGTTTAGAGAGGAATAAGAATCCTGAAAGACAATCTGCATTTTTGTCCGGAACCTGCGCAACTCTTCAGGCTTAAGCAGGTTAAGGTTGGTATCCTCATAAAATAAAGTGCCTGAAGTAGGCTCCTGCAGGCGCAGGATAACCCTGCCCAGGGTAGATTTGCCGCACCCGCTTTCACCCACCAGGCCAAGTGTTTCATTTTTATGAATGGCGAAACTTACGTCATCAACAGCCCTTACAACCGAAGAGCGCTTCAGTTTAATAAAACTGCGCTTGACATCGAAATATTTGGTAATATTTTTTATCTGTACCAGTTTGTCCATGTTTCAAACCTCAGTCCGGGGCCGATTATTTTGCAGGTCATAAAAACATTTCGAGTAATGCCCTTTATTTATCTCATAGTTTTGCGGGATATTTTGCCAGCAGGGTTCAAATGCATATGGACAGCGCCAGACAAACTGGCAGTGCCGCGGTGCCTGAAACAGGTCCGGTGGCGAACCATCAATGCTGACCAGGCGCTTGATACCTTTATTGGCAATGCTGGGGATTGCGCCCAGGAGCCCTTCCGTATAGGGGTGCCGGGGGTTCTCATAAAGCTCGTCAACGGGTGCTATTTCAACTGCCGTGCCCCCGTACATGACCAGTACCCGATCAGCAAGGCCTGCAACGACACCGAGATCGTGGGTAATCCAGATAACTGCCATCCCCAGTTCACGCTGCAAACGGCGGGCCAACTCAAGGATCTGGCTCTGTATGGTTACATCTAAAGCCGTAGTAGGTTCATCGGCGATTAATATCTCCGGTTTACAGGATATTGCAATGGCGATCATTGCTCTCTGCCTCATTCCTCCGGAAAACATATGCGGGTATGAACTGTAACGCTTATCCGGCTGAGAGATTCCTACCAGCTCAAGTAATTCCAGGGCATGCCGGCGGGCTTTCTTCTTATTGTAACCGAGGTGGGTTATAAGGGATTCGCTAATTTGCTCTCCCACAGTAGTTACCGGATTCAGCGAACGCAAAGCATCCTGAAAGATCAGGCTGATATGGTTTCCCCGGTACCTGTTCAGTTCAGATTTGGAGAGCGACAACAAATCAACATCAATCCCGGCAGTAGAAAACTGAGCCCTGCCTGAAACACGGGAACTGCTGCCGGGCAGCAGCCCCAACAGTGAGAGCATGGTAACACTTTTGCCACTGCCGCTTTCGCCGACGACTGCCAGAATTTCGCCCGGAAATAGTTCAAAATTGATATCGTTGACAGCGTAGACACTGCCGGCAAAGGTTTCAAAACGGGTATTTAGTTTTTCAACTGCCAGTATGGGTTTCACACTCTCGTATCATCTCGTTTCATTATTTCTTCATCAGGCGCATGCGGGGATCCATGACATCTCTCAACCAGTCACCAAACAGGTTCATGCCAAACCCGGTAAGAACTATTGCCAGGCCCGGGTAAATAGACATCCACGGGTATATTGTCAAATACTGCCGTCCTTCAGCCAGCATATTTCCCCAGCTCGGAACTGTAGGAGGTACTGATAAACCTAAAAAACCGAGCCCTGCTTCATAAAATATCATAGCTGACATCTCAAATGTAGCCAGGGTAATTAAGGGCCCCAATAAATTAGGCATGATATGCTTAAATATGATCACAGGCGTCTTCTGCCCGATACTCATGGCCGCTTCGATATACCCCTCTTCACGCAAGCGGAGTACTTCTCCACGGGTTACCCGCACAAATATAGGAATGTCGGTAAAACCAAAGATTAAAATTACGTTTAATAAACTGTTGCCCAGTATAGCGGCTATAAAAACCACGAAAACCAGGTAGGGCAGTGAAAGGACCATATTGGTCAGTGTCATAATTACATTGTCAACGGTCCCGCCCTTGTAACCGGCAACCAGGCCGATCATCATCCCCAGTGAAAAAGCCATGGACACTCCAAGAAACCCAACCATAATGGAAACACGGGTTCCGTAAATAATCCTGCTGAAAATGTCGCGCCCTAAGTTATCGGTACCGAGGATATGTTCAGTAGTGCCTCCTTCAGCCCAAATCGGCGGCTGCCGTGACATGATCAGGTTTTGCTGGAGAGGATCGTGGGGGGAAAGCATGGGAGCGAAGATTGCCGCAAAAACCAGGATTAAGAATATCGTTAAGCCGAGCAGGCCAGATTTGTCACGCCAAAGCAGCCTCCACAAGTCCTGAATTTTTTTGCGGATGCTGCGGTCTTCCTGTTCATCTACAATTAAACCTGTAGAATTATTATTTGTTATATCCCCGTTCTCTTTTTCCATGTCATCACCTGTAGCGTATCCTGGGGTCAACCAGCATATAAATTAAGTCAGTGACCAGGTGCAGCCCTATAACAACAAGGCTTGTAAAAAAGGCTGTTGCCTGGACCAGGAAAAAATCCCTGGTGCTTACTGCCTCAGCCAGCAGGTTGCCTAGGCCGGGCCATGAAAAAATAGTTTCAATGTAAATTGATCCGCTCAAAAGGTAGCTAAATTGAACTCCGATAATACTGATCAGGGGAATAGCGGAATTCTTCAGGATATATCTGCTATATATGCGCATTTTACCCAAACCTTTACTGCGGGCAGTAGTAACATATTCTTCGTTCATGACTTCCAATACCGCAGAGCGGGTAAAGCGGGCCAGCTGCCCGGTAGTAAAAAGACTCAGGGCAAATGCCGGCAAAATAATAGACTTGTCCGGCAAATGCATCCCAAAAAGGACAAACGTATTCCTGCCGTAGGTGGGAAACCAGCCTAAATGCAGAGAAAATATTATGATCAGAATAAGGCCGAGCCAAAAAGTAGGGATAGTCTGGCCCAGCAGGCCTAAGCCCCGGGCCAGGCTATCAAGTATTGTATTCGGATTAGAACCGCCGAGGATGCCGATCGTAACCCCCATCAGGATCGCCATAAGCAGTGCTGCTGATGCCAGTTCGATGGTAGCAGGTATCCGCTCTAAAACCAGGCCCATGGCAGGCTGCCTGTACCGGAAAGAGCGGCCAAAATCACCCTGTACAGCATCGGTTAAAAAATCGGCAAATTGGACCATGAGGGGACGGTTAAAACCCAGTTCTTCCCGTAAAGCCTCGATTTCAGCAGGGGAGGCATGCCTGGATACCATCAAACTTACCGGGTCACCGGTAATATGCAGCAAAATGAATACCATGAAAAGCACGCCTAACAGTAAGGCCATGGAATAAAGCACTCTTGCCAGCAGGTACCTCAGGATGCTCCCCCCTCAGGATATTAATACGCAAACATGATTTACTTATCTATTCAATACTAACGCCTTTTAAGTAGTACTGTTCAGATACACGGGGATTGTAATTCTGGACCCTGTCATTGATTCCTTCAAATGCTGTGGGCTGGTAAAGGTAAACAAAAGGCGGGTCTTCATGCATATACCTAAGAATATTGGTATACACTTCTGCCCGTTCATCCTGATCGGGTGTTAATTGAATTTCTCTAACCATTTCTACCAGTACAGGGTCAAGCCAGGCAGCATAACTGGCATCTTCACCGCCAACAGAGCCAACCAGGCGGGGGAATGCTTCCCCTGTGCTGGAAGACCAGCTGTCGCCAAAAAGCGGAGGCAGTTCGCGGGCAGCCTGCAATTCCCAGAACCTGCCTGATTCCATCAACTGCAAGTCTACTTCAATGCCAACTTCACCCCAGTATCCAACTAAGGCCTGCAGGACCTGTTCGAAGTTAATGTATGTATCCGACGGACCGGCTAATTCAATTTCAAACCCATCCGGATATCCTGCTTCGGCTAAGAGCTCCAGGGCCTTTTCCGGGTCATAGGGATATGGTTCAATGCCTGGATCATATCCTAAGTTACCCTGAACAACAAAACCGGCTGTCCGTTCAGCATGACCGTCGAATATCCTGTCGATAATGGTATCATAATCGACAGCATAGCTCATCGCCTGGCGAACCAGTTTTTCTTCGATCGGGGTGCCTATTCCTGTACTCATATTATTAAAGGTGATATAAAAAACGCGGTCATGGGGATAACTGACAAGTTGAACCCCTTCTGCATTCTGCACTTCCTCAGACTGTTCCGGGCCCAACCCGCTTACAATATCAATATCATCATTAACCAGTGCGGCGTAGCGGGTTGATGATTCCGCTATCGGCCTGTAGATAACCCGGTCAACCCTGGGATACCCTTCTTCCCAGTAATCTTCGTAGGCATCCAGCACAATACGATCCCCTGTCCGCCATTCAACAAACTTAAAGGGGCCGGTACCGACAGGCTCCTGGAGATAGCCGTCTTCACCAACTTCATCGTGGTACTGTGCAGAAAGAATACCCCAGTGCTCGTTCATTTGCAGCAGTAACATCGAGTTGGGTTCATCCAAAATAACTTCCACGGTGTATTCATCAATTACGTTCATATCAACTACGGAAACAAAATCTTCCCGGTAAGTGATATCACTGCCCAGACCGCGCTCCCAGGTAAAAACAACATCTTCAGCGGTAAATGGGTAGCCGTTGTGGAAAGTGACACCCTGGCGCAGGTTAAAAGTGTAAACCGTTCCGTCTTCTGAGACTGACCAGTCTTCAGCCAGGGAAGGTTCCAGGACACCGTCATCACTGAGCCATACCAGGGAGTTGAATATACTCCAGGCAACATTGGATGCAGTCCTGGTATCGCCCGTTGCAGGTTCAATGGTGTTAGGGTTAGTAGTCAGGGCCACCCTCAGGACACTTGCCTCCTCGGAGACTTCTTCACCAACTTCATCAACTTCATCTTCCGCTTCACCTGCACATCCGGCAAACAACATCATACTTACGACAAACAGGGAAATCAGTGTCAAAAATAAAGCGTTTTTGTTTTGTTTTTTCATCTTCTACCCCTCCTTATAATATTATGCAGAACATGCAAAACTACTTAAATAACTGCCCGTTGATATCCTTTGTGAAATGCACAGAAATAAAGGCATGCTTTTGGGCAAAACGCACAAGCCCACCCGTAGACGAAAGCTGACGCTATAATGAATGCCTGACTTGTTACCCGTTATTTAATACGGACACCTTGTTTTTCCAGGCGTCTCTGAACCATTGCCAGATCGACAGTTCCCGTGGTCGTGCTGTTTTTAACCGCTACAGCGGCGGCAGCGCCTGCGCCCTGCCCCGTAACGGCACAACACATCATCTGGCGGGTTGCGGAATGAGATACCTGGTCACCGGCTACGCAGCGGCCGGCTACCAGCAGGTTATCAACTTCTTTCGGCACCATTACCCCGTAGGGGACCTGGAAATAACGGCCTGTTGTTGGAATAATTACTATTCCGTAAGCATCCAGGAATTCCGGAAAGATTCCGATGGTGTCCTCAAATTGCGCCTGGTTTTTAACATCATACCCGGTAAGGTTGTAGCGACCGACAATTTTGCGTGATTCCCTGGTTCCCACAGATGAGCCGAATGTCCTCAATTTTGCATTCTCAAAGCCGGGTTGATAACGGCGCAGTGCTTCAATTGCAGCGAGAGCCTGCCGGCGTCCTTCTATTTCTGCCCTGGTCAAATCCCAGACATTGGTGGAGTCAACATCAAATACCCTGACAACATTTAACCCGGTAACTTCGCCGGCATCTGTTATGGCATGCCAAAAACCTTCCAGGGGGGAATCCTCCGGAATAACCCCGTCCTGCCGGGCTTTTTCAAAAACATCGGTGAAATAGGCACTGAACAGCTCTTCTTCGCCTTTCATGGTTAAAGATGCCCAGTCACCGATCTTTCCGGGTTGGTCAGCAATATGTTCCCTGAATGACACTGTATCAACACCGCTGACACCAAAGCCTGTTGTGACACACATTAACTCACCAGCCGGCTCTTTTGTAAATGGCGCACCTGAAAATGCCGCGATATCGGCGTCGCCCGTTGCATCAATCACCGTTTTAGCCAGCACGGCCTGCCGCCCTGATTTACTCTCCGTAATCACACCCCTGATTAAGCCGTCCACTATTATTGCCCCGACGGCATAGCAATGGAACAGCGGCCTGACCCCCGACTGCACGATGAGTTCATCGGCCGCACATTTGAACATATCGGCATCCAGTAAACGTCCGGTCGACTCAGGGTCCGGGTAAGTCCCCCCGTAAGCTGCAGCAAATTCTTCTAACTCTCTGCCGATGCCGCCGGCCTCAACAGTTCCCTCGTGGCGGTACCAGACAAGCGACTCTACCATGGCCTGGGTGAGGTTACCCCCCAGGAAGCCGAAACGCTCCATGAGGATGGTATCAACGCCCTCCCGGGCTGAGGCCAGCGCGGCAGAAAGCCCTGCCGGACCGCCTCCCACTACAAGGACATCAGTTTCTGCTAATACTGGAATGTTTTTTGCTTCTTCGAATACTGACAAACCTGATCAAGCTCCTTTCAAACGACAGCCGTACCCGGCATGTCCGCGACTGGATATTAGGCTGCCCATGTTAAAGCTTACCCCTGCATGAATAACACGAGCCGGGCCCGGGATTTTTCTTGCTATTAGGTATTATATACTAAACCCGGTCAAATCTGCATCGACTTTTAAAATTAAAACCCTGTCTGGGCCGGCCCTGAGAGCCGGCGATTTCCGGCGGCATTAATTCTCCAGTAAATCGCCCGCATCCCCTTTTGACCGGTTTCATCGCACCACAAAACAGTCCGGGCAGCTACTGCCGCCCGGGCTGTTTTTGAAAAACTGATCTGACCTTCAGGATAAGAGCTACTGTGCCTGATCCGGGAAAGCAAA
This sequence comes from Syntrophomonadaceae bacterium, assembly GCA_007119965.1. Lineage (GTDB taxonomy): Bacteria > Bacillota > Dethiobacteria > DTU022 > DTU022 > T3SED10-7. Next base: position 49,880 of record SKOR01000016.1, on the reverse strand, counting down.
ACCTTTAGCCGGACCTGTGTCAGAACTGGTTCCGGCAACCCGGGAAAGGTATGACGAACCTAAAGTTTTAATATGCTCGTCAACATCGTCAAAGTAATTTAAGTGCTCCTGCTCATGTTCGATGATGGTTTCAAATAAACGCACGCTGATGCTATCGCCATTTTCGCGGCAAACCTCTAAGAACTTGCTGTATGCTTCGATGGCCTGATCTTCCTGCTCTACATTGAAGGGAAATATCTCTTCCACGTCCTGCTCTTTTTCTACCGGGCCGTCCAATTCCGTGGTCGGCTCTCCGCCCAGCTCCTTAATTCTCTCGGCCAGCTCCTCGGCATGCCTCATCTCGTCAATAGCTATCAGTTTCACATTGGCCGCCAACTCGCCGAAATCTTTATCGTCCAGGTGGTAATGCTGGTGCATATATTGGTGTATTGCCTGAAGTTCCATAGATTTTGCCTTGTTCAGGACTTCAATTACTTTTTTCTTCCTTTCTTCGCGACTCATCAATCATTCCTCCTCATTTATTAAATTGACCTATCAATTGGATCTGCTCAGCTAACCTGCAGTTCTCCGCTTAACCGGGGATGCAATCTTCACACGGCACATTTACCTGGCATTTGCCGCAAACGCTGTGTTCGTAGCCATACCTGAGGCGCATCTCCCTGAGATGATCTTCGATGCGGGTATACCGGTTGCAGGCAGATTTATCTTTACCGTGTGCCTGAATCGCTCCCGAGGGGCAGCGGTCAATACAGACCCCACAACTTTTATCTGCAAAGAAAGGGCAGTTTTGAAAAGGGTTTCCGGCCTTGCGGGGCGAAGCCTTAAAGCGCAAATCGGTAATAATGCTGCCAAAACGTCCGGCGAGCCCTTTTTCTGTAATCAAGCCCCTGCTCAGGCCAAACGACCCAAGTCCTGCGGCATAGGCAATATGCCTTTCTGACCAGTTGCTGCTGAAAGCCTGGTAGTCGGCACAATATTCCGGCTCGAGGGCCGGGACAACTGCTTTTCCGCCACTGTTTTCGAGCTCACTGACCAGAAAACGGCTTACTGCCTGATTAAATTTTTCACCGAGAAACCGCCCGTGCAGCCATTCCTGGGAAGTCTGCAGGTTATCGTAGTTTGAGCGGCGGATATATTCGCTGAACGGCAAAAAGTAAGAGATAACCGTAACAGCTTCAGAAAACCAGCTGCAGGGAGGACGGAACAGCGGCCCAATCACAGCTTCATTTCTAAACTCCCCGAAGATCGGATCTTCAGCAGAAGCAAAACCAATTAAAGGGTGGTTGAAAATCTGCTCACCATTCGGTAGTTTATTGCCGCGATCATTGTCAATAAACCTGTCCAGGCTGTTTTGCAGACCTGCACTGTCTGGCGTTTTGCTGGCCGGCATTTTATTACCCCCTTCCTTTAATTAATGCGTCTTTGCAGCCGCCTGGCTTTCATATGATTTCGGGCAGCTGAGTTAAGACAACCATTGTCAGGAATATTTCAACAACATATTGCTGTGTTCCTGCTTCAATGAACTAAAACATACTATACCAGGCCGCAGGCGGCTGCTCTATGATAAGAGGGAAGCCAGGCTTCTAAAGCCGGGGCTCCCCTCTTCTTCGAAAATTCTCATTCTTTGCTATACCGGCACAGCATTCCTGTGTGCCGGAAAATAATTTAAGCCGGCTCCAGGGTTTTCAGCTCATTTTCGAGATACTGTTTACGGCACAGGGTCCGCTGAAGCTTGCCCGAACTGGTTTTTGGCAGCGTCCCCGGCTGAACCATCATTATATCACGGGGCGGGAAACCAACGATCCCAACTACCTGCTCGCGGATGCTCCTTCGGACAGCTTCAGGATCTTCAGCCCGCACTTCGGCTACTACAACGATTGTTTCTTTGCGTTTATTACCCTCCACGCCAAAAGCAATGACATTGCCGGCCCGCACTCCCTCAACCACACCAACAGTCCTCTCGATATCTTCGGGGAAAATATTGCGACCCGCAATAATGATCACATCTTTAAGTCTGCCGCAGAGAACCAGCTCAGGCGGCCCCCCGTCAGGGCCTTCCACAAAATAGGCCAGGTCACCGGTTTTCAGCCACCCGTCATCAAAAAGATCTTTGTTCAGTTCGGGACGCTTGTAGTAACCTTTCATTACAGATGTGCCCCTTATTTCAAGTTCGCCAACTTCCCGCAAACCCCTGATACCACCCGTGGCCTTGTCGCGTATACGCATTTCAAGGCCGGGAATCGGTGTTCCGAGAAGAGGAAACCGGCGGGAGCCTTCTTGGCCATCGCTGACAGGCCGGGCCAGCCTTTTAGTTTCAAGCGTATTGCGATCTACGTTATCGGTAGCCATACCCCTGAATGGCGGGGGAAATGTTCCGCCGAGAGACAATTCAGCCATACCGAAGGCGCAGAAAACTGCTTCACTCCTGAAGCCATGCGGTTTAGCAGATTCAATTAAAGTTTCCACCACCCCGGGGTCTACCGGTTCAGCCCCGTTGAGGGCGAGGCGAATCCTGGACAGGTCCAGGATGTCCCCCTTATCGGTCAAGCGGCGAAAAGCCCTGGCAGCCAGGACCCATGAGAAGTTGGGGCCGGAAGTAACCGTGCCATTATAATCATGCATCCAGCACAGCCAATCAGCCGGCCGGGAAAGAAAATCCTGCGGTGATGCTAAAACGAGGTTGCAACCGCTGACCATCGGAACGGCTAAAAGCCCTACCAGGCCCATATCGTGATACAGGGGCAGCCATGATACAAATGTATCCTCCGGGACAATCTCTGCCGCTTCGATCATGCCGAATATATTTGCCTCCAGGTTCCGGTTGGGCAGCATTACACCTTTCGGGCTGGATGTCGAACCTGATGTAAACTGAAGGATCGCTAAACGTTCCGGATCATAAGGCACCTCTGTATAGTCTGCCGCAGCCGGCCGTCCTTCCTGCGATTCAAGCTCATCAAGCAGCACGACCGGCGGATCTCCGGGTTTGGTTTCATGAAAAGCAGCCAGGGCAGGATCGAGCAAAAGAAGACTGATATCACCATGATTCATAAGGGCCCGTGTTTGGCTGGCAAACTCTTCAACAGAACTAAAACGCATCGGAATCGGGAGCATACTGACGCTGGAACCGCAAAGCCACACAGCCTGGATAGCAGTAACCAGGTTTCGGGTAGTCGGTCCGAGCAGGGCAATATGGTCTCCCGGCTTTACCCCTTTAGCCTGCAGGTTGGCCGCTACCGCCTTAGCATCAAGGTGCAGCTCTCCCCAGGTCAGGGTGACTGCCTTTTTATCATCGTTTCCTGCGGCAGAACCGACAAAAGTAATTGTGTTGGCCCCTTCGGCAACCCGACTGATGCTTGTAAGCAGCGGTTCCAATTTAATTGAATCGTCGGGTTTGCTTATAATTACCGGTTTCTTCTGGCTCTCTTCGTTAAGGTCTTTATGGGTCATCTCTTACCTCCTGAAAATATATTATAATGACTTTATGAATAAGAGTTATTATTTCTCACAGCCCAGATAAAATCCTTTATTGATCTCGTAAAAATATCATTTTTTTTGCAAATAAGAGGCGGGCCGCATAAAACGAGGCCCGCCTCTTATTTAATAATATAATATTGTTACCGGCCTTTAATAGGACTTTGATTTCTTGGCCAGGTAATCAAGCAGGAATGGGTTCAGAACTTTAATATAGGTTCCTTTCATGCCAAGAGAACGCGATTCGATTACCCCGGCACTTTCGAATTTACGCAGGGCGTTGACTATTACCGAACGGGTAATACCCAGCTGGTCGGCAATTTTACTGGCAACCAGCAGACCTTCTGTTCCGCCCAGTTCTTCGAAGATATGTTCAACTGCTTCGAGCTCCGAATAAGAAAGGGTAGCTACAGCCAGTTGAACGACAGCCTTATTGCGGGCATCCTCTTCGATAATATCTGTTCTTGCCCTCAGGATCTCCATTCCGACGACTGTTGCGCCTGTTTCAGCCAGGATCAGGTCTTCGGCATCAAACAGTTCGTTGAAGCGGGCCAGAAGCAGGGTGCCGATCTGCTCACCGCCACCGAGAATCGGGATAATAGTGGTGATCTTGTTTGCAAAGAGGCATCTTTCGTTATCCAGAAATACGCAATCATTCGTCTTCTGACGCAGGTTAACCCTGGATTCGTCTTCTCTAAGCAGGAATTCGTTATAATCTTCAGGGAACTGACCGCTTTCGAGGACGTTATTTACCATTAATTCACATTCGAACTCATCAACCAGGGACCAACCAAGGATTACTCCCTGCTGATCGGCAATATACACATTGGCGTGAATAACATTTTTAAGGACTTCGGCTACTTCCTTAAAATCAACATGTTTGCCTGCACTTTTCTGTAAAATCTTGTTGATACGACGAGTCTTCTCAAGCAATGGAGAAGAAATCACGTCTTTCACCCACCTTTCGTCACTTTATATTTATAAAATATATTTACTTAAATCTTTATCTTTAACTACCTTATGCAGCTTGTCCTGAACATATTCCCGATCTACCGTTAATTCCTCCGGGACATCACTGCTGGGCAGATCGAACGACAGCTCTTCGAGCACTTTTTCCATAATTGTATGTAAGCGGCGTGCCCCTATATTCTCCATCTCCTGGTTTAGGTAGCAAGCTGTTTGAGCTATCTCTTCAATCGACTCCCCGGTAAAATTTAATTTCACTCCTTCCGTTCCCAACAATGCAGAGTATTGTTTAATCAAGGCATTGTTCGGCTCTGTTAAGATTTTTTTAAAATCTTCTTCAGTCAGGCTGTCAAGTTCAACCCTGATTGGGAACCTGCCCTGAAGTTCTGGTATTAAATCAGAAGGCTTGGTTGTATGAAAAGCCCCTGCAGCAATGAAAAGAATGTGATCTGTTTTTACCGGACCGTACTTGGTTACAACTGTTGATCCTTCTACGATCGGTAATATGTCGCGTTGAACCCCTTCTCTTGATATGTCGGGACCAGATCCATGATAATCTTTACCGGCAATTTTGTCAATTTCGTCAAGAAATATAATTCCCAACTGCTCCGCTCTTTTCAAAGCATCACCAGTAACCGCATCCATGTCAATTAAACGCTGTGCTTCTTCCTGTTCCAGGATTTTTCTTGCTTCCGCCACAGTGACTTTTCTTTTTTTCTTTTTCGGGGGAACTATGTTACCTAACATGTCCTGTAAATTCATGCCCATTTCTTCCATACCCTGCCCCGAAAACATGTCCATCATCTGCGGTCTGCTTTCTTCAACCTCTATTTCCACCATCTGCTTTTCCAATTTGCCATTGAGGAGGCGTTCTCTTACTTTTTTCTGCTCCTCCCTGGCCTGCTGCATTCTTTCGGTAAAAGTAGTATCCTCGGCAGGACTGCTCTCTTCCTGCACCGGTGCAGCCTGGAAAAGAAAACCCAGGGGGTTGGCGGAACGCCTTTTCTTTTGCGGCAGGGGAGCAATGGTTTCAACAATTCGGTCGTTGGCATTCTTTATCGCCCTGTCCTTAACTTCCAGCATCCGCTCGCCCTTGACAATCCTGACAGATGTTTCAACTAGATCGCGGATCATCGACTCAACATCACGGCCGACGTAACCGACTTCGGTAAATTTGGTAGCCTCAACCTTAACAAAAGGGGCATTGACCAGGCGGGCCAGGCGCCTGGCTATTTCAGTTTTACCGACCCCGGTCGCTCCGATCATAACAATATTCTTAGGAATAATTTCTTCCTGCAATTCATCGGGAAGCATCTTGCGGCGGTACCTGTTCCTTAAAGCTACGGCAACGCAGCGTTTAGCGTCTTCCTGCCCAATAATATAGCGGTTTAACTCATCTACTATTTCACGCGGTGTCAGTTCTTCTGTTGACATAGTGCAAACAACCTTTCTACAGTTCCTCTATAATGATTGCATCGTTGGTATAAATACAGATCTCCGAAGCGATGTTAAGCGCTTCAGCAGCTATTTTTCCGGGTGGGAGATCGGCATTGCGCAGAAGGGCCCTGGCTGCAGCAAGGGCATAGGGGGCGCCCGATCCGACTGCGGCGATTCCATCATCAGGTTCGATAACTTCCCCTGTCCCGGAAATCATCAGCAGGCTATCACTGCTGGCCGCAACAAGCAGGGCTTCAAGCCTTCTCAGGACACGGTCGGTGCGCCACTCTTTGGCCAGTTCAACAGCCGCCCTGACCAGGTTGCCCTGGTAACTTTCAAGCTTTCCTTCAAATTTTTCACAGAGGGTCAGCGAATCTGCTGCGGCACCGGCAAAGCCGACGATCACTTTCCCTTCGTAAAGCCTGCGCACTTTTTTAGCGCTGTTTTTAATGATTGTGTTATTGCCGAAGGTAACCTGGCCGTCTCCGGCCACTGCGACTTTATCGCCGATCTTTACTGCCAGTATTGTTGTAGCCTGAAACATTCGCCAGCCGCCTTCCTGTTATTTTCGCGGAAAAGATGCCCTGTATACTTCCCCGAGCCGCTCCTTGGTTACGTGCGTATATATCTGGGTGGTGGATATGCTTACGTGTCCTAAAAGTTCCTGGACCACCCTCAAATCAGCGCCCGCATCCAACATGTGTGTCGCAAATGAATGCCGCAGAGAGTGCGGTGTGATACCCACTTTGTAAGAGACCTGCCTGATATACTTCTGAAAATTATAGCGCATACCGCGGTCGCTGATCGGTTTGCCCCACTTATTTAAGAACAGTTCACTGTAAGTCCGCCCCTCTTTCTCCAGCGCAGCCAAAACGGGACGGGCATTTTTGATATATTTTTTAATCATGGCCGCGGCAACGGTTCCCATCGGTATAATTCTTTCCTTCCTGCCTTTGCCGTATACTTTAACCAGGCGATCTTCCAGCTGCAGGGAATGAATGTTCAAGCTGACAAGTTCACTGACCCGCAGGCCCGATGAGTAGAGCAGCTCCAGCATGGCCCGATCGCGCAAACCCAGGGCGGTGCCGCCGTCCGGCGCTTCCAGTAAAGCGGCAACTTCATGATAATATAAAAACCTGGGCAGGGTTTTTTCCTGCTTCGGCCGGGCAACAGTCGACCATTTTGCCCCGCTGACAAAATTTTCTCTCTGTAAAAAAAATAAAAAAGAACGCGTTGCTGATAATTTACGCGCAATCGAGCGCCGGGTGTAGCCCTTATTCTTTAACATGGCCAGAAAGCGGCGCAGCGTCTGGTGATCCGTAGCCTGCAGATCATCAACATTGTCACCCTCAAGCTCGAGGAACTGCAAAATATCGCTCCGGTAAGCCTGCAGGGTTAACGGTGAAGCGTTTTTAGCAATATACAGGTAAGCCATGAACCGTTCCAGCCAATCATATACAGTCATCACGCAACACCCATATTATCCTAACACAACTAATATTCATATGCAAGCAAATAGCATTGTTTTTTAAAAAATTCCAGCTATTCAAATTCAACTTTACTTTTTGCCCTCTCCGCCACCTCGTTTACAGGCTTAACGGGCACATTTTTTTATCAGATTCTGCTAAAATATTTTCCCGGCGTCTGGCGGATCGACTTTTTCAGCTCCAGTGAAAGAAGCAGGGCGCTCGCTTCTGATGCTTTAATGCCGCCCTGGCGGATTATATTGTCGATATGCATCGGCTGATAGGGAATTATATTCAAAAGGGCTTTCTCATCCCCGGTCAGGTTTAAACCGACTTCGTCCAGGCTGAGCTGCTGTTCGTACGGCAGCCCCGGGGAAGCGGGGATGAAGAGCTCTTCGAGGATATCGCCGGCAGACTCGACCAGCCTGGCGCCCTCTTTGATCAAACGGTGAGAGCCGAGGCTGTAGGGGCTGCCAACATTACCCGGCACAGCAAACACTTCGCGGTTCTGCTCAAGGGCAAAATTTGCGGTAATCAGGGCGCCGCTTTTCGCCGTGGCCTCGACAACTACACTGCCCAGCGACAGGCCGCTGATAATCCTGTTGCGCTGAGGGAAATGAGCCGGGCGCGGCCCGGTGCCCGGCGGAAATTCGCTTACTATGCCACCCGCGGCAATAATCTGTCCCATTAATTCAGCGTTGCTGCGGGGATAGCAATAATCGACCCCGCAGCCGAGCACCGCCACGGTATAGCCGCTGTTTTCAAGGGCACCCTGGTGAGCTGCTGTGTCAATCCCCATCGCCATGCCGCTAACTACCGATACACCCGCACTTGCCAGCTCGGCAGCCAGCCGCCGGGCGATCTCCCGCCCATAGAAAGTGCAGCGGCGGCTGCCGACGATAGCCACTGCCGGCTGCTCAATCTTTTGCAGGGAGCCGCGGTAATATAAAAATGGCGGGCCGGAAATCTGATTCAGCAGTGAGGGATAACCGGGGCAATCGGGTGAAACGCAGCTTATCTTCTGTTTTTCCAGGCGGTCCCAAAGCTTATGCGGATCCAGTTTTAAGCGTTCCTGTTCAATTTTATTGGCACTTTGGTGCAGTCCTATTACGGCTGCAATTTCTTCCGGAGCAGCTTCCCAGGCAGCCTTTGCGGATCCAAAATGCCCGAGCAGGGCCGCAATGCGCCGTGGCCCGAGAATAGTAAGATGATTTAGTGCGTTGTGGTAGATGATCTGATAATTTTCTTTTTTCATGGCAGTTAAGTTTTAACCGAGAGATGTTACCCCTTCATTTTTTAGCTTTTCAAGAACATTTTTAGCCTCTGCAAACTCGGGAAGTTTACGGCAGAGCAACCCGTATTCAAGGCTGTCAACCAGGGCTATCCAGCTGGCTTCAATAATATTGGGCGATACACCGACAGTGCCCCAGCTTTTGTGATCGTCACTCGATTGGATCAGGACCCTGACCTGGGCGCCTGTCCCGTCAACACCGTCAATAACCCGCACCTTGAAATCAATTAACTTGATTTTTTTCAGGGCAGGGTAAAAACCTTCAAGCGCCTTGCGCAGGGCGTTATCAAGCGCGTTAACCGGACCGTTTCCTTCAGCGGCGGTATGCACCTGTTTATCGCCGACCCTGACTTTTATAGTTGCCTCCGAGTACATATCACCCTCTTCTTTTCTTTCAATAATCATCCTAAAACCTTCCAGCTTAAAGAGCGGGGTGTATGCCTTCATCATTTTCAAAACCAGCAATTCAAAAGAGCCTTCGGCCCCTTCAAACTGGTAGCCGTAGTGCTCCATCTCCTTAATTCTCTGCAGGACAGAAGCCGTTTCGGGACGGTCTTTATCCAGTTTCAGGTCGTTCTGGTGAGTTTTTAAACTGATGCTGCTGCGCCCGGCTAATTCGGAAACCAGGATACGGCGCCGGTTACCCACCCGATCGGGATCTGCATGTTCATAAGTTTCCGGTTTTTTACTCACGGCATCAACATGAATGCCGCCCTTGTGGGCGAAGGCATTAAAACCGACATACGGCTGTTGGTCGGCAGGAGCAATATTAGCCAATTCGGCAATAAAACGGGAAAGCTTGGTTAAGCCGTTCAGCTGTTCGGGTGTAACAACCTGCAGCTCCATTTTCAATTGCAGGTTCGGTATGATCGTGCAGAGGTTGGCATTGCCGCAGCGCTCGCCATAACCGTTAATTGTCCCGTGAATCTGGGTGATTCCTTCACGGACAGAAATAAGCGAGTTAGCCGTGGCCATACCTGCATCATCGTGGGCATGGATCCCCAGGGGAACTTTAACCCTTTCTTTTACGGCCTTCAGAATTGCGGTAAGATCCCAGGGCATTAAACCCCCGTTAGTGTCACAGAGCACCAGGACGTCAGCACCGCCTTCTGCGGCTGCTTCCAGGGTCTTTAAAGCATACCCGGGATTTGCCTTGTAGCCGTCAAAAAAGTGCTCGGCATCAAAGATAACTTCCCTCCCCAGCGACTTGAGGTATGCGATGGTTTCTTTAATCATGGCCAGGTTTTCATCAAGGGTTGTTTTCAGGGCATCGCGAACGTGAAAGTCCCAGCTTTTACCAAATATAGTGACCGTCCCAGTCCCTGCTTCAACCAGGGCCCGGATATTCAAATCTTCTTCCACGGCTATTCCAGGCCGGCGGGTGCTGCTGAAAGCGCAGAGACGGGCGTTCTTGAATTCCATTTTAGCTGCCCGCCTGAAAAACTCAATATCTTTCGGGTTAGATCCGGGCCAGCCGCCCTCGATGTAACCAACCCCAAATTCATCAAGTTTTTCGGCAATCTTTAATTTATCGGAAACAGAAAAAGACACACCCTCCCGCTGTGAGCCGTCTCTTAAGGTTGTATCGTATATGTCTATTTTCTGCATTTCTTTCCCCCCGCTTGCTCTCTCAATAAATTTAACTTGTATTATACTATAAGGATTTGCAAGGTGTCCAATATTTTTAACCCGGTTAGGGATTTGTTGATAGTCAGAAGCCGCTGTCGTAATTGATCAGCTGGTAGCATTCGGGTGGCAGTTCTCTTAAGAAAAGGGATGGGCCTTCTGAGACTGCCCCGTAGGAGCGATAATCCTCGCGGTATGTCGTCAGGTAGAGGAAGCGTCGCGCCCTGGTGGCAGCCACGTAAAAGAGGCGCCGCTCTTCGTCCAGGCCTTCGCTTTCCGAGCGCTGGCTCGGGAAATGGCCCTGGTTCATGCCGATAATAAAGACTGCATCCCATTCCTTGCCTTTGGCGCTGTGAATGGTCGATAGGGTCAGCTGACCGTCGCGGACGCCGCCCGCCGCTGCAGTGTCGGCAAATACCGATTCTTCGAGGGCCAGCGATTCCAGGAACGTAGCCAGCGTGTCAAATCTTTCGGCATAAATCATCAGCCTTTCAATCCCACGCAGCCGCTCGTCATATTGATCAGGGTAGTTCTGCTTAAGCATAAAGTCATAATTGAAATCGAGGACATTTGCAATTAACTGCGGCACCTGGTCTGCCCTGTTTTTATTGACAGCGTCAAGGGTCCGGACCAGTGATTCCCAGCCTCCCTTGCCGCGCGCCGGGCTTTCTTTGCCTTCGAGCGCTGCAGCGAGCGGGTCAGGGTGCTGTTTCAGTTTTGCCCATAGCTTATCGAAGGTGGCCTGGCCCAGGCCCTGCTGCAGGGTGGTAATTCTGCGCCAGGAGTTTTCATCGTTGGGGTTATAGATTACTTTTAGGTAGGCCAGCAGATCTTTAATATGCGCTTTCTGGAAAAACTTGACCCCACCGTAAGTTTTGTAGTTTAAGCCTTTACGGGCCAGGGCAAATTCCACCTCGGGAGTCAGGTAGGAGCTGCGGTAGAGGACGGCGATATCATTTAAGGAGATACCGTTGTTCTGCAATTCCCAGATGTTCTGCAGTACAAAAGATGCTTCCTGGCGGGCATCAAACACCTTGGCCAGGGCGGGCTTTGCACCGCCGGGGTTAGTAGAAAACAGCTTCTTGGGCAGCTGCTGCCTGTTGTGGGCGATCGAGCAGTTGGCCAGTTCAACTATTTCGGGGGTGCTGCGGTAGTTCTGCTCCATACGCACCACCTGGCACAGGGAGTAACGCTCGGGGAAAGAAAGAATATTGCCGATATCGGCATAACGAAAAGCATAGATAGACTGGGCGTCATCACCGACAACGCAGATTGAAGCCGCCCCGGCGAAGAGATCTATAATCCTGGCCTGGATCACGTTTGTATCCTGGAACTCATCAACCAGCACATGCTTAAAACGCCTTCTGTATTGTTCGCCAACCCGGGGCTGTTCCTCAAACAGCTGCAGCCAGCAAAGCAGGAGATCATCAAAATCGAATGCGTTGCTTTCAATCTTTTTTCTTTCATAAAGATCTGCGCTGTTCTTAACTACATCAAGGTATTCGAGCCGGTAGGGATAATCTTCTTCCATCACTTCCTTGATCGAAAGGGCGGAGTTCCGGGACTGGCTGATTATCCTGCCTAAAAGCCCCCGTTTCATAATGATTTTCCGATCTTCATCATCAATAGAGAGGTCGTTCAGAATCTGCTTTAAGGTCACCCTGGTGTCATCTTCGTCGAAAATAGAAAAGTTAGGGGTCCTGCCGGCAAGGGCGGCATGCTTCCTTAATATTCTTGCCCCGATACTGTGGAAGGTGCCGGCCCAGAGATTATAAGGCAAAAACCCGAGCAGGCCTTCCAGGCGTTCCTTCATCTCACCTGCAGCCTTATTTGTAAAAGTCAGCAGGAGGAGTTGTTCCGGCTGAACACCACTTTTAATTAAATGTGCAGCCCTGTAGATAAGCGCCCTTGTTTTACCTGAACCGGGTCCGGCCAGGCCGAGCAGGGCCGGATCTTCAGCCGTGGCAAATTCAAACTGGGCGGGGTTTAGGGCATTCTGCAGTAAGGTGATCCAGTCGGGTTCCGCTTTGTAGTGCTGCTGTGTATTATAGTTGTCGTTGCTCACTTGACCGTCCCTTTCTATTAATATACTGAGCGGATCATAACATATTTTAAGTCCTGCATCCACAGGAGCCTGGGAAAACCGGGCCGCAAATAGCTCTTATTGCCATGAAAGGGTTAAAACTCCCGTAAAATTATGCAGTTGTTTTGGATCTGCGCAGCTCAGATGCCCGACCCGGTTTATCTGACCAATTCTGGACAACTCGATATAATTGGGATAACATAATAACTGTAAACAACATTGACCCCATAAATTATTCACCCGGAGATGCTGCTATTATGGTCAAAGAGATAAAAACCATCTTTCTGGAAGTCCTGCAGGCGATCATCCCGATTGTAACAGTTGTTACCTTAATAATGTTCTTTGTAATCCGTACCCCGCTTGATTTGTTCTGGCAGTTTATTATTGGAGCCGCCATGGTCACCGCCGGCCTTTTCCTCTTCCTGGTCGGTGTGCGGGTCAGTTTACTGCCGATTGGCGAAATGATCGGTTCAGAGTTTACCTCCCGCGGCTCGCTGTTTTTTTTACTGGTTGCAGCTTTTATATTCGGCTTTGTAATCACTATCGCAGAGCCCGACGTCAGGGTCCTGGCCCACCAGGTGGACATCGCCTCCAGGGGAGCAATTGACTCAAATATTTTGATCATTGCTGTAGCCCTGGGAGTGGGATTTTTTGTAGCGCTGGCAATTTTTCGGATCCTGATCGGCATCCCGATTTTCTACCTTTTAACGGCAGGGTACATTCTTGTTGTAGTCCTCTCTTTTTTCACCCCGCCCGAATTTGTCGCCATATCCTTTGATGCAGGCGGAGTTACCACCGGACCGATGGCTGTACCCTTTATCCTCGCCCTCGGTGTCGGCGCCACTGCTGTCCTGGGAGGCAAATCAACTGTTTCGGATACTTTTGGCTTAATCGGCCTTGCATCCATCGGACCTGTCCTCAGTGTTATGATCCTGGGGGTGATTTTCGGTTGAGCTACCAATCGATCCTGCACGGTTTTGATGATGTACTGGCAGAGGTCCTAATGGCCATGAGCCCTGTGCTGGTCCTGTTCCTGCTTTTTTTGCTCGTTTTTAAATTACCCGTAAAAATGCTGGTAAACCTGCTGCAGGGTGTACTGTTTGCTTTTGCCGGTCTCTCTCTCTTCCTGCAGGGAGTGCATGTCGGTTTTCTTCCTGTGGGCAATGAAATCGGCGCCATTCTAGGCGGCCTGCCCAACCGCTGGATTCTCATACCTCTTGGCTTTATCCTCGGTTTTGTCGCCACGATGGCGGAACCGGCTGTACGCATCCTCTCCGACCAGGTAGAAAAGAGCTCGAGCGGTTCGATCAGGAGCAATACCATTCTTTACACTCTTTGCCTGGCTGTAGGGATTTTCATTGCCCTGGGTATGACCAGGATTGTTTACGGCATTCCTTTTTACTATATTATAATACCCGGCTATTCGCTGGCCATTATCCTGATGATTTTCTCCAAGCCTTCATTCACCTCGATTGCCTTCGATTCCGGCGGAGTTGCCACTGGCCCGATGACAGTTACCTTCATAATGGCCATGGCTGTCGGGGCAGCCGACAAAATAGAGGGCCGCGATGCAGTAATTGACGGTTTCGGGTTAATCGCAATGGTTGCGCTGGCTCCTATAATTATGGTAATGTTGCTGGGGTTTCTTTATCCTGACGACGATCAGGACGACGATAACGATCAGGAAAGTGAAGAATTCGCAGCAGAATGTGAGAATTGCCATGAAGAAAACATTTCTCTCCATCAGCCGGGAGAGGTCTCACCGGACCCGCCGACCCCGGGTAATGTACAGAATTTAGAAAACAGCGATCCTGATAACGGGAGCCGCGCTGATGAAGACCAAAAGTCTGCATTTGAAAGTGAGGAGGAAACTGGCAACAATGAAAATTCCCAAGCATGACTTGATAGTCACTATTGTAAAAAAAGGCTGCTGTGAATGCATTATTGATGCGACAAAAAAAGCAGGCGCCGAAGGCGCAACGATTATCCCTGCGCGGGGAGCCGGGATTCATGAGCAAAAAAAACTGCTCAACATCCCAATTGAGCCTGAAAAAGAAGTTATTTTAACCATTATCCAGGAAGATAAAACTGAAGTTGTCCTGGAATCAATTATCACGGCAGGCAAACTTAACAAACCCGGCACCGGTATAGCTTTTGTCCTGGAACTAAAAGAGGTGGCCGGAATAGTCCACCTGATCAGGGCGATGCAAGAAAATAAGTAACACACACCCCGTAAAGACAAAGCTGGCAGGAGAGCGGTTCACATGCTCCTGCCAGCTTTTTTATCAACCATAAATATACTGCAAAGTAATTATCCGGTATCTGTTCAGTAAACTGCCGGCATTGCCGGGTCCCTTTGGAGGCGTGAGCAGATACATTACCTGCTCTTTTATCTAGAGTTTTTCAAACTCGTCTTTACCTACCCCGCAAACCGGGCAGACCCAATCATCAGGAAGATCATCAAAGGAAGTTCCCGGTGCAATTCCTCCGTCGCTGTCGCCTTCTGCCGGATCATACACATAGCCGCATACCTGACACTCATATTTGTCCATGCTTTTTCCTCCTTCATAATTATTACAATTAATATTTATTGAATTATAACATAAATCAACCGGTCAGGGTAACCGTAACAGGTTTTTTTCCTGCCCTGCAGGATATTTATACCCAGCCGGTGAATTAAATTTTATCGTTTAGGCTTGTTTTTAAAATACAATCATTTTTGGGTGGCCTGAATAGCAAACCAACTAATTCCACTGCCAAACTGACGCAGCTTTCATCATCGCACTTTAAGGAGGAATATATATTGCTGGCTAAAGTCCGCTCCTGCGCTGTTATGGGTATTAATGGTATCCCGCTGGAGATAGAAGTCGATATTGCCGACGGCCTGCCTGCCTTCGACATTATCGGCCTGCCTGACGCATCGGTAAAGGAAGCAAAAGAAAGAGTCAGGGCCGCTGTGCGCAACTGCGGCTTTTCTTTTCCTTACTCGCGGGTGACTGTAAACCTGGCTCCCGCTGATCTTAAAAAAGAAGGTTCATCGTTCGACCTGGCTATTGCAGTTGGCCTTCTCGCTGCCACCGGGCAAATTCCACGCGGCGAAGCGCTTAACAGCGGCGTTTTCGTCGGCGAGCTGTCGCTTGACGGTCAAGTGCGTCGGATCAACGGGGCCCTGGCCATGGCCCTTTCTTTAAGCGAACTGCCCGATAATGCAGGCTTAACCCTCTACCTGCCCCAGCCTAACAGCACCGAAGCGGCCCTGGTCGATAAAATTGCAGTAAAAGGAACTTCTTCTTTAAGCCAGCTGGCAAATTACTTCTGTGGGAACGGAGAACTGCCGGCTCCCGATCCTATTAATCCGCAAAGTTTAAGCGTTGACGGAGCTGAGCTTGACTTCAGTGAAGTAAAAGGCCAGGAAACAGCCAAGAGAGCCCTGGAAATTGCCGCTGCCGGATCGCACAATGTTCTGCTTTATGGCCCCCCGGGCAGCGGTAAAACAATGCTGGCCCGGCGAATCCCTTCAATCCTGCCTTCCCCCACCATGGATGAAACCCTTGAAATAACCAGGATTCACAGCGTCGCCGGACAGTTGGACTCCAACAAGCCGCTGTTGAGACAGCGGCCTTTCCGCAGCCCTCACCACAGTGCTTCGACTGCAGGTATTATTGGCGGGGGTAAAATACCACAACCCGGTGAAGTAACCCTGGCCCACCAGGGAGTGCTTTTTTTTGACGAACTTCCTGAATACAAACGTGAAGTACTGGAGGGTTTAAGGCAACCCCTTGAAGACAGGACTGTCACTGTAACCCGTGCTGCAGCAACAGTCTGTTACCCCGCAGACTTCATGTTTATCGGTTCAATGAATCCCTGCCCCTGCGGCAATTACGGCGACCCACGGTTGGAATGCCGCTGCAGTCCGACCCAGATTTTCAAGTACCGTTCCAAGCTTTCTGGTCCGCTGATCGACCGCATCGACATCCAGGTTGAAGTACCCGGAATTAAGTTTGAGCAGCTTCAGCAGAATGAGCCCGGCGAGCGCTCGGCCGATATCCGCAGCCGGGTTGAATCAACCCGGCTCAGGCAGCGCAAAAGGTATAAAAATATCAAGGTGGCCTCCAATGCCCGGCTTCGGGCGCGCCACTTTGAAAAACACTGTCCCCTGACCAATGATGCGAGGCAGCTCCTGCACCAGTCCTTTCAAAACCTCAACCTGTCAATGCGAGCCCATGACCGGATCATAAAGGTGGCTAGAACCATCGCCGATTTGGAAAATTCAGCTATGCTTGAAGCCAGCCACATCGCCGAAGCGGTGCAGTACCGGAGCCTGGACCGGCAGGGCTAAATAAAGCCCTCAGGTAATAATTTTTTTGTTGACAGGCAGGTTCAGATTTTCATGCAGGATATTTTCTATTCACCGCGTATTATGTAAACGAGGTGAATGATCTTGAAAAGGTTTTTTCTGGTTTTTTTAACTATAATCTTTTTAACCGCCGGCGTTCTGTTTTTTGTTAATATCCCCTTAAGCACTGTCGAAGTCGTTATTAACGATCAGCATGTCGCGCTGGAGAATCCGGTTAAAATAGAAGAAGATACCTTTTTTGCCCCAGCGGAAAGAATACTCGGGGAATTGGGCTTTGACACGCAGTGGGATAGCGAAAATCAAACATTAACCGCAATCCTCGGAAATTACAGGATAGAGATGCCCCTTTACGCAAATGAAGTAAATGTAGATGAGGAAACAGTAATTTGGGATTATCCTTTAAAAATGTTCGATGGTGTCCTATACCTGCCGGTTTGGCCTGCGGCAGATGCAATAGGCGCTTTTGCGCAGTGGGATGAACAGTCGAGAACAATTGTCATTTCCACACCTGAAACTTTTGACCCCGATGAACCGGATGACCTTAACGGGCCGCTGCTAAACGTTGCCCACCCTCCCGATTCGCCAACTATTTACTATGGAAATTCTTTATTTGTATTCGGAACAACCCAATCTTTTTCGCAGGTTCACGTAACTGTAAACGGGGAGCCTGTGGATGTTTTAGACTCCAGGACCGGTAATTTCTTAACCATGGTTGAAATACCCCGCGGTGAAGAGTTCCCGGTTAAGATAGCAGCTACTGATGCAAAAGGAACCACCGTCGTAGAGAGATCCGCCCTTTACCCTGCCCCTTCCGGCTCGATGCCCCGCGAACCCCTGGCCATTCATTCATCAAACTTAATTCCCCGGGATGACCAAACTATAAAGTCAGGCGACACCCTGCGAGTAGCCTTCCAGGGCAGCGTTGGGGCTGAAGCAAGGTTTTGGATCGGCAGCCCGGAAAACCAGGTAAACATGACAGAACTGGCTTATTCCGGGGGCCCTCCCGGTGAAGGCGGAATATATACTGCGCTCTACACTGTAAGCGAGGAGGATGTCCCGGCCCGGGGATTGTCCCACCCCATGCCGGTTACAGTATCTTTACAACGAGGAGACGACCGGGTAACCAGGGAACTTATGGGCAGGGTCACTTTTTTCTCTGATCCGCCTTACAAAATAGTAGAAGTAAAAGAAGAACACAGGTTAAAAAACCGGGGCTGGTTATACATTATGCGCGATGATACTTTCCAGGCTTACGGCACCACTATTGGCGGCACCGGGCATCCCACAAATGTGATCACCTACCTGACAGAGGGCACCCGCTATGAAGTGCAGGGAATTTCGGGAAACTACTACAGGGTTAAGGTTAACAGCAGTGATACATTCCTTATTCACCAGGATGTCGTCCGGGAGACAGATACCCGGGAAGCGCCTGAACCAAAGCTGTCAGAGATAGGGTTATCGGAAACCGGGGAGATGGTAACGATCATGTTAGAAACTACAGAGCGTTTTCCCTTCCTGGTTGAAGACGGTAAAAAACAGCTTCGGATCAAACTGTACGGAATAGATAAAGATGGAGAAATATTGATTCCGGAGTTACCGGAGTTCATCGATCAGGTAGAACTGGATGAAAAACCGGCAGTAAGTGATGGAGCAGCAGTTTTAACGGTCAGTCTTGATCAAAAGATGGCCGGTTTTGAATGCAGGTGGGTCGGCAGCGGACTGGCAATCGATATTTACAAACCGCCGGTTGTCGACAGGGAAAACCCCCTTCGGGGCAAAACGATTATCGTTGACCCCGGACATGGCGGGGAGGATACCGGCGCAAGCGGGCCCGGTGATGTTCATGAAAAAGATGTGGTTCTGGCTATGGGCCTGCATCTCGAACGTTTGCTGGAAGCGGAAGGCGCAAATGTGATAATGACCCGCACTGAAGATGTATTTGTAAACCTTTATGACCGCCCCGCAGGGATCAATGAATATGGCGCAGATCTATTGATCAGTATTCACGCCAATGCCCATGCCCAGGATGCCCCGGCAGTGGATATCCACGGGCTGATGATCCTCTACAACTATGAGCATAATGAAGAGTTGGCCGATATCATGCTGGAGACAATGGAGGCTGAAACTGATCTGCCCGCCTTTAGAACCTGGAGAAGAAACATTGCCGTGCTCAGGCACCCCCAGGTGCCGAGTGTTTTAGTTGAAGCCGGCTATATGATGCACCCTGATGACAACTGGCATATTCTCCACCCCGGGGGACAGAAAGAACTGGCAGAAAGCATGCTGAAAGGAATTAAGGAGTTTTTTCTTAGCTTCGATCAGTAAAACCGGCGGCATCGGAGACCCACCCTCCCGGGCTCATGACGGCTCTCCATTAAATTTGCATTTCCGGCAGACCAACGGCCGGCAAATTCAAGGCTCTAAAGACCTTCAGAGACCAGGGTAAAAGCCTTGTCAACCGCTTCTTCTGCTGATTCGGCCGAGATCATGGTTCTGGTTAGAAAGTGAGGCGGTTTTAAAGACCAGCTTTTCAAGCCGATTACCGGCTTGCCAATTTTCAGGGCGAGGGCTATTTCTGAAAGAGTGCCGTACTCCCCGCCAACAGCGATTACAGCATCGGCAGTTTTAGCAATTACTGCATTACGGGCTTCACCCAGTCCGGTTGAAACGGCAAATGAAAGAAACCGGTTGCCTTCACGTGGATTATCGCCCGGCAGTATCCCGAGGACAGTCCCGCCTGCTTCACCGACCCCGGCCGATGCGGCCTCCATCACACCGCTTCCCCCGCCGCAAACTACAACTCCGCCCCTTTTGGCAACCCCTGCGCCAACCCGGCGGGCCAGCACGGCTTCTTCTTCTGAACAGCTTGAACCACCGACAATCGCTATGTAGCAGCTCATAATTATATTCCCCCTAACCGGATAGAA
The DNA here is from genome assembly GCA_007119965.1 of Syntrophomonadaceae bacterium. GTDB lineage: Bacteria > Bacillota > Dethiobacteria > DTU022 > DTU022 > T3SED10-7. The sequence goes on along the minus strand of SKOR01000016.1, from coordinate 30,256 downwards.
TACCGCGAATATGGTTCAGGTTTTCGACTTCATGGGTTTTTTTATCGAGCAGAACAGCAACGAGGTCAATGCGGGAAGGCACTTCAAGTTTGCAAACCGACTGCAGGTAATACAGGGCCAGGCGACGCAGTTTATGCGCTTTTTTAGCGGTAATCGACTCTTCAGGGCCGCCGAAAATCCGCCCCGTCCTGGTCCGCACCTCCACGATAACAATTGTCTCGCGATCGCGGGCAATCAGATCAATTTCACCCAGCCTGCAGCGGTAATTGGCTTCAATTATGCGGTAACCGAGCTGTTCCAGGTAGGACCTGGCAGCTTTCTCTCCGGTTTCTCCCACCTGCAGGCGCGTCCTGGTCATTGCGCACCCCCTGTTATAGCGATTTGTTTATTTATTCAGTTAACCGAAATGAACGGCGGTGCTCCGGGCACGGCCCGAATCTGGCAATAGCTTCACGGTGATCAAAAGTCCCGTAACCCTTGTTCCGGTCAAAGCCGTAGGAAGGGTACTTGTCGTGCATAACGGTCATTATTTTATCCCTCGCAACCTTGGCCAGTACCGAAGCAGCAGCAATCGACAGCGAAAGGGCATCCCCGCCAATAATCGCTTTTTGCCTGTAGGGGCAGCCCTTAATTATAAACCCGTCCACAAGAACATAATCGGGTTCCGGGGACAGCCTGGATAGAGCCCGGCTCATGGCCAGGAGTGATGCTTCATGGATATTGTAGTGGTCGATTTCATGACAGGAAGCGCTGGCTATGGCATAACAGCGGGCGTTGATGACAATCTGATCAAATATTTTTTCGCGCGCAGCCCGGGACAGCTTTTTGGAATCGTTAAGCCCGGTTATCGGGGCCGTTTCGGGGTCCAGGATAACAGCAGCAGCCACAACAGGTCCGGCAAGAGGACCGCGCCCGGCTTCATCTGTACCTGCAACCGCATTATAGCCCCGGTCCCATAATAACCTCTCCCGGACCAGCATTTTCTCCAGGCGCGCTGATTCAGATAGAACTCTTTCTTTACGGCGGCAGTAACGCTCCAGTAGCACAGCCGCTCCACGCCTTTTGTCTGCCCGGAGACGTTCTTCTTCCCCGGGACTAAGATCTTCGTTAAGCTCCAGGTACCTGGCCAGTTCGGCGATCGTCATCTGCTCGAAAGACACGGGTGTTAGCTCCTTTTATTGTCCGGTCGATACTTTTTCTGAAAGATTAGATTACTCTCCGCCATTTTGAGAATCTGCTTACCCGGATCCTGTTATAAACCGGCCCGGAGCCTGCCTTTTCGTTTTCCAGGCCATGCAAAAGTTTTATGCCGGCGGCTCTTCCAGGGTTATTTCGCCCAGCAGCCCGGCCTGGAAATCCCGCAGGACCAGGGCACTCGCTCTTTCAAGGTCTACCTGGCCTGCTGATTGCAAACAGCCAAGGGTTTCGCCAATTTGCTTAAGCATGTTTTCTGGAGTGTCGGCCTTCAGGCCGCCGTAACGTCTGACCAGGGACTCTTCCTTATCTTTTGCCATGAATATTTCAAGCAGCCAGAGGGCTATGCCCTGCTGGTCGAGCCTGCCCGGCGGCATTGCCCCGACTGCCGCCAGGGGCCAGGTCGATGCTTCAGTGATTTTTGGCCAGAGGATACCGGGGGTGTCGAGCAGTTCAAGCCCGGGGGTAATTCTGATCCACTGGCGGCCCTTTGTAATCCCGGGCCGGTTTCCGGTCCTGGCTACCGATTTATGGACAAAATAGTTGATAATCGTTGATTTGCCTACGTTGGGGATCCCGACAAACATCATGCGCAGGGGGCGCTTGATACGGGTCGGGCGCAAATTGTGCTCCTGGCTCTTGAGGTATTGAAGGAGCTGCCTGAGGTAACGTTTGTTATGAACACTAAAAGACATCGCTTCCTGCCCCATGTCTTTGAAGTAATCAAGCCACCGCCCGGTCACAGCTTCTTCAGCCCGATCGGCCTTATGCAAAAGAAGAAGGTGCTTTTTGCCTTCGAGCAGGCGTTTAAAAGCAGGGTTGCGGCTGCTGGTTGGGATACGCGCATCCAGCAGCTCAACAACGAGATCGATAATTTTCAGGTCCTGGCTTAAGATATTAACAGCCTTGGCCATAGACCCCGGATACCATTGGCCTTTTGACAAGGTCATTCCACCTTTGAAGAGATGACCCGGGCTTCCCAGGGCGGCCAAAAGATGAAGAAAGCCCGGCCTTTCAGATGTTCACGGGAAACAAAACCGACCCGCGGGTCCCTGCTGTCCATACTGTTTTGACGGTAGTCGCCCATCACGAAATAATAGCCCACCGGAATTTCCACGGGGCCATAATCATATGGATCCATATCGCTGAGCAGGTACGGTTCATTGAACAGGTTGTTGTTGATGAAAACGCGGCCGTTAATTATTTCAACCTTGTCGCCTTCGACGCCGATCACACGCTTGATAAAATCACGGCCCGGTTCAAATTCAAAAACGACAATGTCACCCAGCGCAGGGTCATCATAATGGTAAACGAGTTTATTAACCATCAGACGTTCAGTTTCATGCAGGGTTGGGTACATTGACCTGCCTTCAACAACAAAAACCTCGAACAAAAACAACCTGATCAGGAGGGCCAATACTACAGCAATCAGGATAGAGCGAACCCAATCCCACACATCTGCCCATTTATTCAATCAAATCATCCCCGTAATTTTATCGAAGTTCCTTAATGCGTGCTGCCTTGCCGGTCCGCTTCCTCAGGTAGTAAAGCTTTGCCCGGCGGACCCGTCCTCTTTTTACAACCTCAATTTTGCTGACAGACGGCGAGTGAACAGGAAATACCCTTTCAACACCGATGCCGAAAGTTACACGGCGAACAGTAAATGTTTCCCTTACACCGCTGCCCTGGCGCCTGATTACAACCCCTTCAAAAGCCTGGGTCCTTTCACGGCCGCCTTCGGTTACTTTAACGTGCACTTTAACCTTATCGCCGGGTCCAAACCGCGGCAGATCTTCCTTAAGGTTTTGTTTTTCAACTTCTTTAATTAAATCCATTTTCCCTTAAACCTCCTTCAATTGCTGAATAATTATTCCTGTTGTTTCAGGATGTCCTTTAAATATGATTTATCATCAGGCAGCAGGTCAGCTTTTTTAAGCAAATCAGGCCTGCGTTCATAAGTTCTTTTAACAGATTGCTGCCTGCGCCAGCGTTCTATTTCCGCATGGTTCCCCGACAGAAGGACCGGGGGCACTTCCATTCCGCGGTATACAGGCGGACGGGTATAATGCGGGTGCTCGAGGAGAGAATCGCTAAACGATTCATTAGCGGCAGCTTCCTCGCTGATAAAGCCAGGCAGCAGGCGGACGACAGCGTCGACAACCACTGCGGCAGCCAGTTCGCCGCCGGTCAGGACAAAATCCCCAATCGAGATTTCCTCGTCTACCAACCCTAAACGGGCCCTTTCATCAACCCCTTCGTAGCGGCCGCAAATCAGAATCAGGTGCTTCTTTCCCGACAGGTTTCTTGCTTCCTGCTGATCAAAACGGCGGCCCTGTGGCGTTAACAATATCACCCACGGGTATTCACAGTCAGATTTACTTTTAAGATCCTCTACTGCATCGAAAAGCGGCTCAGGTTTTAATATCATCCCACAACCTCCGCCGTAAGGGGTATCATCAACCTGGCGGTGGCGATCACGGGTGTAAGAACGGAGGTCAACAAGGTTTATTTCCACTAAACCCCTGTCAACAGCCCTTTTGATCATGCTTTCCCTGAAAGGCCCATCAAGCATCCCGGGAAATATTGTGATCAGATCAATCTTCATTCTTAAACGGCTCCCTTACAGCTCAAGCAGGCCTTCAGGCAAATCAACGGTAATTGTCCCTGCTTTGAGATCTACCTCTACAATAAATCGCTTGATAGCCGGAACGAGGTGCTTTTTACCTTCACTGCCCTGCTGTTCTACGACAAAGAGATCGTGGCCTCCGGTGCTGATTATATCCGTTATAATGCCGAGCAGCTCCTGTTCAGCAGTATAAACCCTGAGCCCTACCAGTTGATCGTGGTAAAAACTGTCCTCAGGAAGGGCTAACCGATCCTCTTTCGGAATCAGGATCAGGCTGTCCCTGATTCGGACTGCCTCTTCCCTGTTTTCGAATCCCCTGAACTTGATCAGCCATAACCTGCCGTAAACCGATGCTTTTTCAACCTGCACAGTACGGCGTACGGTACCGAGTAAAAGTTCGACTTCCTCAAGCAGGTTTACCCGATCAGGATAGTCGCTGTAGGGAAATACTTTTACCAGACCTGCCACACCATGAGGTGATAGCACCTTGCCGATAATTGCATCATACTTTTCATTGAACAATTTCAACAACAACCCGCTTATTTTCTTTGACGGCGGCAGCGTTGATCACCGTTCTGACAGCCTTGGCTATCCGGCCCTGCTTGCCGATCACTTTCCCCATATCATCAGGGGAAACTTTCAATTCAAGAATTATTAAACGTTCTCTTTCCTTCTGGTTAACTTCTACCTGGTCAGGATCATCGACCAACCCTTTTGCGATATGCTCCAAAAGCTGTTTCATAAGTACCAACCTCCCTGCAGGACTACTTGCCCAGTCCGGCTCTTTCAAAAAGGGCCTTTACAGTATCAGAAGGCCTGGCTCCTTTCGAAAGCCACTGCTGCACTTTTTCTGCATCCACTTCAAACGTAGTCGGTTTGGTGGTGGGGTTATAGTAACCAATTTCCTCAATAAAGCGGCCGTCACGGGGATAGCGGGAATCTGCCACCACGATCCGGTAAAACGGTTTCTTTTTTGCGCCCATTCTTTTCAACCTGATCTTTACTGCCAATTATTTCACCTCCATATTATAAATCCTTGCCAATCGAGACAGATTACTTTTTTGTACCTGCTCAGCACAACCCGCAGGTCTCCGGCAGCAGTAAGCTAAGATCCGGAGCCCTTTGGAAGCGAGAACAGTTACTTTGTTATGAAAACCGGGGCAAAACACCCGGGTAGACATCTAAAAGGGAAAACCTTTTTTACCTTTTTTCAGTTTTTTCATACCGCCTTTTTTATCGAATGAGTCCATCTGCTTGAACATTTTCTGCATCTGGCCAAACTGGTTTAAAAGGCGGTTGACATCCTGGACAGTCGTACCGCTGCCCATGGCAATGCGGCGCCTGCGGCTGCTGTTTAACAATGATGGATCCTGTTTTTCTTGTTTTGTCATCGATCCGATAATTGCTTCAACCCTGGTGAAGCTATCTTCATTTAGAGACATCTGCCTGACTTCCTTGGGAATGTTTCCGCCCCCGGGAATCATATTCAGGATTTCGTCAAGTGAACCCATACTGCGCAGCTGTCCTAACTGATCTTTAAAGTCATCCAGCGTAAACTGCTGCTTACGCAGTTTCTGCTCCATTTCCCTTGCCTTGTTCTGATCTACTGAGGCTTCCGCCTTTTCAATCAGGGAAAGCACATCACCCATGCCCAGGATCCTGGATGCCATGCGATCGGGGTAAAAAGGCTCCAGTGCCTCCATCTTCTCCCCAACACCGACAAACTTAACCGGACAGCCTGTTACGGCACGTACCGACAGGGCGGCGCCACCACGGGTATCACCGTCAAGCTTGGTTAAAATTACACCGCTCAGCCCGACAGTTTCATTGAAGGAAAGTGCCGCATTGACAGCATCCTGCCCCGTCATCGCATCAACAACCAAAAGCACTTCGTGGGGATTGACAGCTTTTTTGATGGCCGCTATCTCCGACATCATATCTTCATCTATGTGCAGGCGGCCCGCGGTATCAAATATGACCGGGTCATGGTTCTCGCGTTCAGCCAGTTTTAGCCCTTCACGGCAGATATCAACGGGATCCGCTTCTTCATTGCTGTAGCATATTTCCCCTACCGACTCGCTTAAAACCTGCAGCTGCTTAACTGCCCCCGGGCGGTAAATATCTGCCGCCACCACGAGCGGGTTTTTCCCTCCGCGCCTCAGGTGGGAGGCCAGCTTTACGACGGTAGTTGTTTTCCCCGAACCCTGCAGGCCGACGACCATAACCGCTGTGGGACCTTTGCCCGAGAAAGTCAGGCTGCTCTGGGTTTCACCCATCAGCCTGGTCATCTCTTCATTAACGATCTTTACAACCTGCTGCCCGGGAGTCAGACTGCTCATTACTTCCTGCCCGACCGCCCTTTCCCTGATCGCGGCCACAAATTCCTTGACTACTTTGAAGTTGACATCAGCTTCAAGCAGGGCCAGTTTAATCTGGCGCATTGCTGCATCTACGTCTTTTTCATTCAACTTTCCTTTGCCGCGCAGCTGCTTGAGAGTATTCTGCAGTTTTTCGGCAAGATTAGAAAACATTAAAGTCCAACTCCATAAAGTTAATTTTAAATTTATAGTACCTGCTCAGCTAACCTGCAGGTCTCCGGCAGCTGTAAGCGCAGCCGAAAAGCCGGATCTCTTTGCAGACATAAGCAGATACAACCTGTAAACCGGATACCGGACGTTACTGCTCGATTGTCGAGCGCAATGCGCCGATAATTCTTTTGAGGCGCTTAATCTTCTTCTCGCTTAATGTCTCTTCGAGAAGCATGATTTCAGCTTCGTTTAACAACTCCTGCTGTTCCTTAAACATTTTATATAAACCCAGTTTTTCTTCCAGTTTATTCAGTGAACTCAAGGCCCGGTGAACAAGATCGTGAACAGCTTGCCTGCTGATACTGTATTCAATGGCAATTTCACCCAGTGAGTAGTTATCGCTGAAGTAAAGCTGCAGCACTTCCTGCTGGCGCTCGGTCAGCAGCGGCGAGTAGATATCGAATAGAAAGTTAACCCTGTTTATATGTTCGAGCATAGTCATCTCCTGTAAAGCCTTAGTCCTTTACAGAGGAAGTATAACAAAACCGGGGGACAAATGCAAACATTTTTTACGCTGCCGCTTAATACCTGTACCGCTTAACCATCTCAGCTTTAGAATTTAACCGACAGGGCAGCCGGCGGCCACGCTCCTGCCGGCAGCAAACAGCCCCTGCCTGGGTTGCCCGCAGGCATCCCAACAGGGGCTTACTTTAAAAGCAGGGTAGTAAATTAGCTGCCGCAGGTTAAAATTCAAGCAAGGCGCGGGCGAATTCAGCCGGATCAAATGGAGCCAGATCTTCCATTTTTTCGCCCGTGCCGATATAGCGGACAGGTATCCCCAGGGTATCCTTGATACTGATCACTATCCCGCCCCGGGCAGTACCATCCAGTTTAGTCAGAATCACACCGTTAACGGGCAGAGCTTCATTAAAACTTTTAGCCTGCGCTACGGCATTCTGCCCGGTTGTGGCATCCAGGACAAGCAGGACCTGGTGCGGCGCCCCTTCCAGGCAGCGCCCTACAACACGGTAAACTTTATTCAATTCTTCCATCAGGTTAAATTTATTATGCAGTCGCCCCGCAGTATCACCGATGACAATATCAGTACCCCTTGCCTGCGCAGATTTCATGGCATCGAAGAACAGGGCGGATGGGTCAGATCCCTGCTGCTGTTTGATCAATTCGACACCGGCCCGCCCGGACCAAATTTCGAGCTGTTCAACAGCTGCGGCCCGGAAGGTATCGCCGGCAACAAGGAGTACTTTACTGCCCTCACGACGGTACAGGTAAGCCAGCTTTGCAGCTGAAGTGGTTTTCCCGGATCCGTTCACTCCTACCAGCAGGATTACATGCGGCTTTTGGTCCGCTGCAGGCGCTTCCCGATCTGAAGACATGATGGCAACCAGTTTTTCGAACAGCAGATTCTTAACCTGCGCCCTTTCTTTATACTTTAATTGTTTTGCCTCCACCTGCAGCTCTTCTGCCAGTTTCATGGCGGTCTCAACACCTACATCACCGCTGACCAGGATTTCTTCAAGATCTTCGTAAAAATCTTCATTCAACTCACCGCTGCCGAAAAGGCTGCCCAGACGGCCGATAAAGCCGCCTTTACTGCGGGTAAGGCCATTTCTAAATTGTTTAATCAGGCTCATATCTTTTTACTCTCCCCGGCAATCAGGTTATCTTCAATTTTCAGAGACATCAGGCGGGAAATTCCCGGTTCAGGCATGGTTACACCGTAAAGGACTTCCGCTTCTTCCATGGTCCGTTTGCGGTGAGTGATCAGGATAAACTGGGCCTGGCTTATCGAGTTTTTCAGAAACTTTGTAAAACGGGTCAGGTTGGCATCATCCAGGGCTGATTCTACCTCGTCCAAAAGGTAAAAAGGCGCCGGCTTGAAACGGAGAATTGCAAAAACAAGGGCGATGGCGGTCAAGACCTTTTCTCCGGCTGACAGCAGGGATATATTCTGTAATTTCTTCCCGGGCGGCTGGGCGATAATCTCAATGCCGGATTCCAGCATGTTGTCGGGATCAGTGAGTTTAAGAAACACTTTGCCGCCTTCAAAAAGCTCCTCGAAAGTTTTCTTGAAGTTCTCCTTAATCTTTTCAAAAGCGCTTCCAAAATAGTGTTCCATGCGCTGATCAATTTCGGCTAAAACTTTTTGCAGGGAAGCTTCCCCTTTATGCAGATCGTCTTTTTGATCTTTAAGAAAATTAATCCTGTCTTCGAGCCTGGCCAGTTCATCGATAGCGCCAAGGTTCACTTCGCCAAGGGCTTCAAGATCTTCTTTCAGATTATCTACCATTATTTTGCTTTCATCCGGGTCAAAATCTCCTTCGAGAGTAACCAGGTCAAGGTTCCGGAACTGCTCCCGGAAACGCATTTCCTGGTAATTTATTTCGGTTTGCAGTCTTGTCTGTTCCACCGAAAGCTGCCTTTCCCGCTTTTCCTGCCTGGAAAGCCGGGTCTGGCGGAGGCGGCCTTTTTCTTCGAGCTCGATCAAGTCAGCTTCAATCTGGTTAACCTGTTGATTCTTACTTTCAAGGCCGGCAATCAAGCCTGCTTTTTCGTCATTCAACTGCTCAATTTCGGAGCTGATCCTCTCCCGGGTTTTCCTGTTTTCGGCCAATTCTTTTTGGAAACGTTCATAATCGTTATTTTTTTCCAGTATTTCTGCAACGGGCAGTTTAATATTGTTTTCAATTTCTTCAATCCTGCTGGTAAGTGAATCACGCTGTTCGGCATATGAACTGATTTTAACCAAAACTCCTGTGATTTTCTGCTCAAGAGAGTTTTTTTCCTCCAGGAACTGCCTGTATTCTTCTTTAACCCCAATTAGCTCTTTTTCAAATTCTTCAATATCCTGCTTACACTTTTCCAGCTCACAGTTCAGTTTAGCCATCCGCTGTTTAAGCTCTGAATCTTCAGATTCAAGCTCCCTTAAATTATTCGCCCCTGTTTCCAGGCGGTCTTCCAGACTGCCAATCTCGCGCTGCACATCTTCTGATTTTTTCTGCAGTTCGTCCAGCTGCCCTTCAAGGCTGCGTCTGTATTTTTCGGCTTCGGCAGCTTTTATTTCAGCTTCAGCAAGGTACTGCTTCGCCTTTGAAACCTTTTGGCCGTGGGCTCTAATCTCTTCCAGTAAAGTTTTTTTCTGATTCTGCAATTCCTCAATTTCTTTACGCCTGCCGAGCGGCATTCCCGCATTGCGCTTGGGAAGACTGCCGCCCCTGATTATTCCACCGGGATTAATCATTTCCCCATCCAGCGTCACAACCCGGCAGCTGTACTTGATAAAGCGAGCGGCTGCAGACGCATCTTCAAGTGTCCGGCAGACCAGGATTGCTGACATCAGGTAATCTACGGCTTTTTGGTAAGGAGGGTCAACTGTAACCAGTTCCGAGGCTTTACCTACCACACCCTTAAGGTCGCGCCACCCGCTGTGCCTTTCCAGGGGATCGGCGCCGCGTTGCAGAATATCAAGGGGTAAAAAGGTAGCCCAACCCCGGTTGTTCTCTTTCAGGTAGCGAATTGCCCCCCGGACAGATTCCTCGCTCTCAGCTACAAGGTACTGCAGGGAGCTGCCGAGCGCCGATTCAACCGCCTGCACATACTGACCGTCAACAGAGATTAAATCAGCCACCGGGCCGACCAAACCGGGCAGGCTGGACCGGGACTGCATCACTTCCCTGACACCGCGGTAATAACCTGACAGGGCTGAATCCTGTTCCAGCAGCAGGTTTAAGCGGCTGTTGATGCCGTGCATGTTTTCTTTTGCCTTCTGCTCTTCGGCGACCGTCTTTTCCAGTACCTGCCCGGCCTTCCGCTCTTCCGCGCTTTCTTCTTCAGCTGCAGCCTCAGCCCTTTGCAGCTGATCCCGCAGCTCTGCTTTTTGCTTTTCGAGGGCCCCGCTATTTGCTTTTAAGGCAGCCAATTTATCATTTAGCGCTGACTCTTCGTCGCGGTAAGTTTGCTTCTGAACCTGCAGCCGTTCCAGGCGGCGTTTCAATTCTTCGATGGTCGATGCGGCGGCTTCCCTGCGGGCGCCTGTTTTATAAATTTCTTCCTGCCGTTTTTCCACTTCCCCGGCCATGGCGCTCGCTTCATGTTCTGCGAGTGCGGCCCTTAATTCTTCCAGACCACCGTTTAACTGCTCCAGGTTTTCTTTTTTTTCAAGAAGGTCTTCTTCCGCTCTTTTCTTTTGCGCAGCATACTCTTCCATCAACAGGTCGAGCTGTTTGACTCTCTGGCTGTTCTGTTCAAGCTGCTCACGGAAGCGATTATCTCTTTCGAGGAGCACCCTCTGCTCGCTTTCCCTCTGCTCCAGGCTGCGCGATATTTCGTTCAGTTTTTGTTCCTGTTCTTTCTTCAGGCGCAGCTGATCCTGTAACTGGCTTTTTAAATCCTGAATCTCTTTTTCATGCAGGCTGCCCTGAGCAGCAGAAGATAGCAGGGCATCGTTTACGCTCTGCAGCTGTTTATTGACCTTGCTCAACTGTTGGCGGGATTGCTGAAGGTTGTAGGAAAGGAGTTTCTTCTCCTGCTCTTCAACGTTCTGCTGCAGTGCCCGGTAACGGCGGGTAACTTCAGCTTGCTCCTGCAGCGGCTCAATCTGGGTTTCAAGTTCGTAGATCAAATCCTGTACCCGAATCAGGTTTTCCCTGGTTTCATCCAGGCGGCGCCCGGCTTCTTTCTTGCGCATCTTATATTTTAAGATGCCCGCTGCCTCTTCAAATATTTCGCGGCGTTCTTCAGGACGGCTGCTAATAATCTCATCGACCCGGCCCTGGCCAATCACGGAATATACATCTTTTCCAAGACCGGTGTCCATAAAAAGTTCTGTAATATCTTTCAACCTGCAGGGTGATTTATTAATGTAATATTCGCTGTCACCGCTGCGGAAAAGGCGCCTGGTAATAGTTACTTCATCATATTCCAGGTTCAGGAAATCGCCGGCCCCGTCAAAGGTGAGCGAAACCTCGGCAAAATTGAGCGCTTTACGGCTTTCACTGCCCGAAAATATAATTTCTTCCATACGCGTACCGCGTAATGATTTGACACTCTGTTCTCCCAGGGCCCAGCGGACGGCATCAACAATATTGCTTTTACCGCAGCCATTAGGGCCGATTACCGCAGCTATGCCCGGACTCAGGGTTAACTCCGATTTTTCAGCGAAGGATTTGAAACCAAAAAGCTCCATTCTTTTTAAATACACTCGCAAAAGCTCCTAATATAATGATATTGGACAAGGGGACAGGTCCCTTGTCCTGTTTTTTATGATCGTGGCGGCTTCCTTGGCCCTACGATAAATTTAATTGCTGTCCTTTTTTCACCGTCAATTTCTATTTCGGAAAACATGGGGACTATCACAAGGTTTATACCGTTCGGGGCTACATAGCCCCTGGCAATGGCAACCGCTTTCACAGCCTGGTTTACCGCCCCAGCCCCTACTGCCTGCATTTCCACTACACCGTTTTTTCTGATCACTGCCGCCAGAGCCCCGGCAAGGGCTTTAGCTTTAGAATGGGTAGATACTCTGAGTGTTTCCATATCATCAGACAATGCTCCTCCCGGGCCGGTTAGGCAACCAGGCTACCCGGCCTGTATCATCATGGGGCAGAAGGCCTGTCCCTTTGCCCCTGCTTCCTGCCTGTATTCAGTTAAGGTGTAAGTTTGCTCCAGGCTTCTCTCGCTGCTGCCTGTTCAGCCTCCTTTTTACTGCGGCCCCAGCCGCTTCCAACCGGTTCAGCGACCATAACCACTTCAGCTTCAAATTCCTTGTTATGATCGGGGCCTCTTTCATCGATAATACGGTATGCAGGGGTCACTGAAAAGCGAGCCTGTGAAAATTCCTGCAGAAGGGTTTTAAAATCACGGCGCAGCACCCCTTCTTTCAGTTCCTCCAATACCGGATTGTACAGATCCATAACATGTCCCCTGCACTTTTCCAGGCCGATATCCAGGTAAAGGGCGCCAATCAGAGCTTCCACGGCATCGCCCAGCAGTGAAGGGCGGGTAGAGCCGCCGCCAATTATTTCACCTTTGCCCAGGCGGATGTACTGACCTAAATTTAAATCAAAGGCCAGCCGGGCAAGGGAAGCTTCGCAAACCAGGTCTGCCCGCAGTTTGGTCAGCTTCCCCTCGGGTAAGTTGGGATAAGATTCATAAAGGTAATCACTTACTATCAGCTCCAGAACAGCATCACCGAGAAATTCTAGACGTTCATTGTGAATACCTCTCTGGCCTCTTTCGTGGGCAAAAGAGCTGTGGGTCAAAGCCTGCTTGTAAAGTTCAAGGTTATTAACATCCCAGCCAATAGTACAGAGGAAATTTTTAATTCTGTCAGGCCAATTCATTGTCATTCCTACTTTGGCGGTTTAGGGCAGGTAATTTTTCACAACAAGGGTAGCGTTTGTCCCACCGAAACCGAACGAATTCGATATAGCCAGGTTTACAGAACTTTCCCTGGCTTTATTAGGCACATAGTCCAGATCACACTCCGGATCGGGATACTCATAATTAATGGTCGGGTGGATCACCTGGTGCTGCATAATCAGTAAGGTAGCGATAAGTTCAATTGCGCCTGCAGCGCCTAAAAGGTGGCCCGTCATCGACTTGGTAGAACTGACAGCCAGTCTATAAGCATGTTCGCCAAACAGGTTCCTGATTGCCATGGTTTCTATCTTATCGTTAAACTCGGTAGAAGTGCCGTGCGCATTGATGTAGTCAACATCGGAGGGGACGACCCCTGCGCTCTTAAGGGCCCTCTGCATACTCAAAAAAGCTCCTTTACCCTCAGGGTCAGGAGCAGTCATGTGGTAGGCATCGCCAGACATCCCGTAGCCAACCACTTCACCGTATATATCCGCTCCCCTGGAAAGAGCATGATCCAGGGTTTCCATGACGACAACCCCTGCGCCTTCACCCATCACAAATCCGTCACGCTGCAAATCAAAAGGACGGGACGCTTTCTCCGGCTGATCATTGCGTGTGGACAGGGCGCGGGCAGCGGAAAAGCCGGAAAAAGCCAGGTGGCTGATCGCAGCCTCTGCCCCACCGGCCAGCATGATTTCAGCATCACCACGTCCGATGATATGCCAGGCATCACCCACAGCGTGAGTTGATGTGGCGCAGGCTGTGACAACAGTCGAATTCGGCCCGCGCAGTCCCAGAAGAATAGATATATAACCGGAAGCCATATTGGCTATCAGGGCCGGAACTAAAAAGGGACTGACCCGGCGCGGTCCTTTTTCTGCCAGAACCTGAAGCTGCTCTTCGATGGTTTGGATACCGCCTATGCCGGAGCCAACCAGGACGCCAATTTCATCTTTGTTTAATTGAAGCTCACTTAAGCCCGAGTCAGTCCAGGCTTTTAGAGCTGCTGCAACGCCCAGCTGCGTGTAGCGATCAACTCTTTTTGCTTCCTTCTTTTCCATGTGCAGGGTAGGATCGAAGTCTTTAATTTCCCCTGCAATACGGCAGGGGTACTGGCTGACATCAAAGCTTTCCACTACAGAGATGCCGCATTTACCGCTGACGATATTTTCCCAAAAAGAGACCTTGTCGGAGCCTACTGGTGATTCGAGCCCGATCCCGGTGATTACTACTCTTCGCACATTTTCACCTCAAAATATTACTATACTTTCGATTCGATATACTTTATTACATCGCCAACGGTATTAATATTCTCAATTTCCTGGTCGGAAATTTCCAGGTCAAACTCTTCTTCCAAAGCCATAACCAGCTCCACAATGTCAAGCGAATCAGCATCAATATCTTCAAAAGTTGTTTCCCTTGATAATTTGTCGACCGCTACTTCAAGCTGATCGGCAATTATATCTTTAACCTTATTCTCAACGCTCACTAATCCACCTCCTCTCATCAATATGTATAGTCTATCATGAGAGTGACAACATGTCACATAGACAGATTTCCGTCAACTGATATAACCTGGCCGGTTACATAGTTTGCCGATGCGGCCAAAAATAAAACAACCTCGGCTACCTCTTCCGGCCGGCCTAAGCGGCCCAGGGCAATGTGTGATAAAACCCGATCTTTTACATCATCCGAGAGCACCGCGGTCATTTCGGTTTCAATAAATCCCGGGGCAACCGCGTTTACGGTAATATTCCGGGAACCAAGCTCTTTCGCCAGTGATTTGCTGAAAGCGATTACACCGCCTTTTGCTGCAGCATAGTTGGCCTGGCCGCTGTTGCCGTGTATTCCCGCCACAGAAGCGATATTAATAATCCTGCCACCGCTTTTCTGTTTGAGCAGAGGCCTTAAGACGGCCCGGCAACAATTATATACCCCATTTAAGTTGGTGTCGATTACAGACTGCCACTCTTCCGCCTTCATCCTGGCCAACAGATTATCGCGGGTTATGCCCGCATTATTTACAAGTATATCAATTCTCTTAAAATGGTCAATAGCGCTCATGATTAATTTTTCGCACTGCCCGTAGTCGGAAACATCGGCCCCGACTACCAGGGCTGACCCGCCCATGCCCTCAATTTCCCTTTTGACCTCTTCTGCAGCAGCTTTGCTGCTGCTGTAGTTGATCACGACAAAAGCCCCTGAGCGGGCTAATGATAAAGCTGTTGCCCGGCCGATGCCCCTCGAGGCGCCGGTAACTATCGCTGTTTTACCTGATAAATCCATGATCATCACCTTTCCCCCGATCCAGATATAATTTAGAAGCTTCTTATCTCGGACTTTCCTGCGGGCTGCTGTTTGCCCCGCTCATAAATATCCGCCATGGGCGGCTTAAAACCCTTTTTAAATAAATCCATCACCCTTAAGCTGAGTAATATGCTCAACTTTTTCAACAGAGAATGTTTTCAGTTCGGGGGCAATCCGTTTCATCAGCCTGCCCAGGGAGTTTCCCGGACCGAGACCGATAAAAGTATCAATTCCCGCGGCAATCAGGTTACGTACCGACTGTTCCCACAGGATCGGGTTGCTTACCTGGTTAACCAGGTTCTCTTTAATTTGCTGGGGATTGGAACCAAATTGCGCTGAAACGTTAAAAACGACAGGAACTGTCGGCTCATTAACCGTAATTTTCGACAGCTCAGCGGCGAGCCTCGCTTCAACCGGTTGCAGCAGGGCGCAGTGAAACGGGGCGCTGACTTTTAATTCTGTTACTTTTTTAGCACCAGCCTCCCTGGCCAGGTTAACCGCCGCTTTAACTGCTGCTGTCTGGCCGGAAATCACAATCTGGCCGGGGCAGTTGTAGTTTGCAGGTGAAACCAGGCCTTCAATTCGGGCATCATAGCATACCTTTTCAACCTGGGGATGCGAAAGCCCCATAATTGCTGCCATGGAGCCCTCTCCCTCGGCAACCGCTTCCTGCATAAATATTCCCCGCTTCTGAACCAGGGGCAGGGCTTCCTGAAAAGACAACGAACCTGCAGCCACCAATGCACTGTACTCGCCGAGGCTAAGCCCGGCGAGGCCGGCAGGTTTGAGATCAAGTTTTTCAAGCGCCCGGAATATGGCCACGCTTACGGTAAGAATAGCCGGTTGGGTATATTCGGTCATCTGCAGTTTATTCTCAGGACCGTTAAAGATCAATTCCAGAAATTCTGATCCGAGCACATCTTCAGCCTGCTTAAACACAGAGCCGGCTTCAGGAAAATGCTCATAAAAATCGCGGCCCATACCGACAAATTGGGCCCCCTGGCCCGGAAATAAGAAAGCTGTTTTCATCAGGATCAACTCCCATGCAGATTATCATTGTGGCCATTTAACAGCACCTGCTTAAATCTCCGAAGGGATTCGGATCTGCAGGTTCGCCGGGCAGAATTTAAACAATAATAACTTCCTGCGCCTTGTATAACCAGGTAACTTCGGGCTGCAGCGCTACCATTTCATCAACAGCCCGCCCCAGGTCAATCCCGCACCGAAAGCAACCATGGCCACTAAATCACCTTCTGCCATCCGACCGGCAATGATCTCTTCATGGATGGCAACGGGAATGGTTGCCGAAGAAGTGTTGCCGTAACGGTCAATATTAACCGGCACTTTTTCCGGAGGCAGTTTAAGGCGTTTACGGATATATTCAATAATCCTCATATTTGCCTGGTGAAGGAACAGGTAATCCAGGTCTTCGGGCTTGAGGTTTTCGCGGGCCATTAACTGAGAAAGGTTTTCGTCAACTGCTTTTACGGCAAATTTAAAAATCTCGTTTCCATTCATTTTAATAAAATGCATCCTGTTATGCAACGACTCCTCGCTGGCCGGCAGCGCACTGCCACCACCCGGGATCATCAACAGCTTCCCGCCCCGTCCGTCAGCATGTAGAGAAAAACTCATGATGCCGCGATCTTCCTCCGTTGGGGCCAACACCGCTGCCCCTGCTCCGTCTCCAAAGAGGACACAGGTGCTGCGGTCTTTCCAGTCAGTAACCCTGGATAGAACTTCGGCCCCGACAACCAGGATGTTTTTATAAGTTCCGCTGCGAATAAACTGGTGCCCTACTGTCAGGGCGTAGACAAATCCGGTACACCCTGCGGAAAGATCGACAGCCGCAGCCTTGAAAGCTTTAAGCCTGGCCTGGAGCAAACATGAAGTTGAAGGTGTGGGGTAGTCGGGAGTTACCGTGGCAACAATAATCATATCAAGCTCGGATGGATCTAAGCCGGCCCTCTCCAGGGCCTCCCGGGAAGCCCGCTCAGTAAGATCGACATTTGATAAGCCATCCTCCAGCTTCCTTCTTTCCCGAATCCCTGTCCGGGAAACGATCCATTGATCATTTGTATCAACCATTTTTTCCAGATCGCGGTTGGTGATCACCGTGTCGGGAAGAGCGGCCCCTGTGCCGATGATAATTGTATTAAACGCTTTATTCACTGCCTGCTGTCTCCTCGATTTCGCCGGCCAGATCTTCAAGGGCATCCTGAAGTTTGCTGGTGACATTATTCTGCACAAACGGGTAAGCCTGTTTGATTAATGCCTGTTCAATTGATTTGGCCCGGGAAGAACCGTGGCATTTTATGCACAATCCGTTTACGCCGAGCAGCGGGGCCCCGCCATACCCGGAGGTATCAATCTGGTTGCGTAAGCCCAGAAAAACAGGCTTTAGCAGCAAAGCCCCCAGTTTATAGAAAAGTTTATTATTGATTTCCTGCCTGAAGTAACTTAAAATCGCCCTGGAGAGGCCTTCAGAAGTTTTCAGGAAGATATTTCCGACGAAGCCATCGCAGATCACGACATCTGCCGCGTTAAAAAAGACTTCCGTTCCTTCAACATTGCCGCAGAAACCGGGCAGGTGATCTTCAAACAGGCTGTAAGCCCGCCTGGCCTGGCTGTTGCCTTTATTTTTTTCAACACCCACATTAAGCAGGGCTACCCGGGGTTCACTGCAACCCAGGATCTGCTGGGCATAAATCCTGCCCATGTGGGCGTACTGCAAGAGCTGTTCCGGGCTGGCATCCATATTAGCGCCCACATCAAGGAATAATACCGGCTCACCTTCAAAGCTGGGCATCGGGGTCAGCAGTGCCGGGCGGCTTATGCCGCTGAGGCGGCCCAGAAAGAGTACCCCTCCGGCCATCAGGGCCCCCGTATTGCCTGCGCTGAGTACAGCATCGGCCTTACCTTCGCGAACCATCTTCAGGGCTTTAACCATGGAAGAATCTTTTTTATTTCTAATCGATAAGCCCGGATCGTCATCACATTCAATAACCTCGACGGCATGAAAGATCTCCACCCGGTCTGCAGGGAACTTCAAGCCGTCTAAAGTTTTGCGGATTTTTTCCTCATCCCCAACCAGGGTCAAATTAAGGTTATTTAATAAAGTGAGCGCAGATAAAGCGCCGCTGATAATTTCTGACGGAGCATGATCTCCACCCATCGCATCTACTGCCACTCTTACCAAACAAATCACTTCCCCTGCTTAAACCTGCAATAAAGCAATACGCCCCTTAGGTCCAGCTAAAAGGGGCGTATTTAAAAGCAATTATTA
Organism: Syntrophomonadaceae bacterium; assembly: GCA_007119965.1. Lineage (GTDB taxonomy): Bacteria > Bacillota > Dethiobacteria > DTU022 > DTU022 > T3SED10-7. Next base: position 11,937 of record SKOR01000016.1, on the reverse strand, counting down.
TTTCACTTTTACAATTTCCCGGTCTTTATAATGCCCGCAACTTAAACAAACCCGATGGCCGGGTTTTAAGTCATGGCACTTCGGGCAGGGAACCAGGCGGGGAACGGTAAGTTTAGTCTGAGACCTTCTCATGTCCCGTTTTGATTTTGAAGTCCTTCTCTTTGGAACAGCCACTGTAACGCCTCCTTATTAGACTTATCTGCCGTCAGGCTTATCTGTTGTTTTTTAACTCCTTTAGCTTTAGCAGCCTAATGTCGACCTCATCTTCATCGAGGTTACAGCTGCAGGTTGCCTGGTTTAGATCAGCTCCACACCCGGCGCAAATACCCTTGCAATCCGTTTTGCAAAGGGGATTGTATTCCTGGGCCAGTATAATCAGCTGACGGATATACTCATCCAGATAAAGGTAATTGCCGCTTACGGTCTGCATATTAGCGGTTTCGGCAGCCAGGTTGCCTCGAGCGCTTTCTAACGGCGCTTCAGTGATTATTGTAAAAGCATCGCTGAAGTCAGTTTTCAAATTGTGCTGAAAAGTTACCAGGCACCTCGAGCAAACGGCATTAATTGTCGCTTTGAAACTGCCGCTGATCAGGATCTTGTCTGCGCTGCAGCTGACGCTGACCTGCATTTGTAAAGTACTGCCCTCGGAAAAATCATCAAAGGAGTCAGCCAGATCACTTTCAAAGCTGTATTCTACTGCTGCCCCGTCTTTATCCTTTATCTCAGGCAGGTATATGTGCATAATCACCACATCCCCAAAAAAACTAAAGTAATTATATAGACCTTTATTTTCTTTGTCAACAAAGATAAAACGGCAATCTGCATACCGGAACCTCTTCTTCGCTGAGAACATCACTCGGCTGGCTCTATCTGCCGGTTAATAAGTTACCCCGTCTACCTCTTCGCTGTCGCTGCCCCGGGTAGATTCATTAAAGGTAATCATAATTTGGTTAGGCAGACAGACAATCTTCTCGTAGGAGTATTCTATCCAACCCGTATGGGAACATATATGTTTGGGGCAGATATCTTCATCGAGAGTCTGCATCCTTATCCGACCATCCTCAACTTCCAGGTGGGCTGTATACTGATCCTGCGATCCAAAATTAAAAGTATAGCTGAATTGATCCCCTGAAGAGAGCGACAGCTCTGCTACCTGTTCATTCTGAACATAAACAGAAGCATATTTTTGTTCTTCAGCGCCGACACCCTGAATATTGAACCAGAATCCGGCTATTCCCAAAACCAGTATTGCCAGGACTAACATGTAGTCGGCTTTTTTTATTTTCAATTTTGTCACTTTTTCACCTGCGATCATTATAGCATAAGCAACATTTTCACTCTAACATAAACATTCGGGCCTTTGCAAGCATTTTAAAATCACGCAGAAAAATAAATTATTTACCCAAAACTCCGGGCCCGGCCTTTTTTTGCTATTACCAGGGCGTCGGCAGCAACAGCGCCGGCTCCCTTTTCATAGAGGATAAGCGGGTTGATATCCACTTCCTCAACCAGGTCTTCCAATTCAACAGCCAGTCGTGAAACTTTCAACAGCACACCTACCAGGGCATCGATGTCACGCGGCAGACTGCCGCGATAACCGGCCAAAAGGGCCCGGCCCTTAATCTCGCTTATCATCTCGCGGGCGTCTTCTTCGCTGAGGGGGGCAACCCTGGTTGAAACATCTTTGAGGACCTCTACGAATACCCCGCCCAACCCAAAGACTACCGCAGGGCCGAAAACCGGATCTTTCTTAATGCCGACGATCACTTCCAGCCCCGGGCTTAGCATTTCCTGAACCAGAACTCCTTCAATCCTGGCCCCGGGTTTGTGGGCCCGGGCCCGGTCTAGAATCTCGCGGCAAGCTTTTTCAACTTCATCTTCACTGTTTACATTTAACACCACTCCGCCCACATCTGTTTTGTGCAGCAGATCGGGAGACATTATTTTAAGCGCTACGGGAAAACCAATTACAGAGGCCGCTTCTGAGGCTTCCTGCGCAGTTGCTGCCAGTATTTCTTTTGTAACCGGGATTCCGTAGAAATCTAAAATCTGTTTAGACTGCCATTCGGTCATCACCCCGTCCTCTGCAGAAAAACTTTCTTTTATCAGCTGGAGGGATTTTCTTTGTTCTTCACCGGAGCTGTAAGCAGGGTAGGTATGCGATCTTTCAGTTTTACGGGCCCACTCGGCCAGCGAACTGATCGCCCATAGGCCGCTCGGGATATGTTCAATCACTGGTACACCTGCCTGGACAAGGCTTTTCTTAGCCTCCAGCGCATAGTCCTGCCCTGTCGGCCAGGTAAAGATAACTAGAGGTTTATCCACTTCCCGGTAAACCTCAATAATTTTCTTGGCCGCCTCGGGGTCAGGCATTTCAAGATTATAGAAAAAGCCGCCCACATCGACTTCGGGGTCCTGCATAACCAGCCGCAGCGCCTGCTGGAAGAGGCCCGTATCGATAAATAGCTGGGCGGTTAAATCCACGGGGTTGCGGACAGATCCGTAGGCCGGAAAAAATTCGCGTAATTTATCCTGCGTATAATCGGTCAGGCTTACTACTTCCAGGCCGTACTCAGGGCATTTGTCGGCCACGACAACCCCTCCGCCGCCAGAAATGGTGATAATTGCCATTTTCTTGCCTTTTGGGATGCGCCCTGTGGCATAAAGGGCAACCAAAGCGTTCATCTGCTCAACATCGTCAGCACGGGGCACTCCAAACTGTTTGAACATACCATTGTAAACCTGGTCTGACCCGACCAGGGCACCCGTGTGGGAAGCAGCGGCGGCAGCTCCACTCTCTGTGCGGCCGACTTTAAGCATGGTGACCAGTTTTTTATTTTCAAGCGCATGGCGGCAGGCCTGCGTGAAGAGCCTGCCATCGCCCTGCAGTCCTTCAAGGTACCCTGCTACTATCGTTACTTCATCCTGCATTACCAGGTAATTTAGAATCTCGGCAAACGAAACATCCGCCTCGTTGCCGGTGCTGACAAAATAATTGAAGCCGATCGACAACTGCATAACCATCTGGTAGATAATACCGCCCAGGCCTCCGCTCTGGGTTATAAAGGAAAGCTTTTTCGGGTGAACCAGGTCTTTGTTTTCCTGGTTATAAAAAAAGCTGGCCATATTGCCATTGTAATAGTTTAAGATTCCGAGGCAGTTTGGGCCGAGGATACGCATACCGCTTTCTTCAGACAGTTTAGTTATCTCTTCCTGCTTCGCGCGCCCTTCTTCCCCGATTTCAGCAAAACCAGATGTAAATATAATTACCGCTTTTATTTTCTTTTCGGCACACTCTTTTAAAACAGCCTGCGCCTGGGCGGCAGCGACGCCGATAATCGCGAGGTCTACCGGGGCTTCAATGTCGAGCACTGAAGGGTAGCATTTTAATCCGCCAACCCGATCATATTTTGGGTTAACAGGATAGACGTCCCCCTTATATCCAAACATGTTCAACAGGTATAAAGGAATACCGTTTGGCTTTAGTGCGTTCTGGCTGGCCCCGATCACTGCTATGGAACCGGGGTAAAAAAATAATTCCAGATCTGCTGCCTGACTGGCTCTTAATTCCTGCATATGCCGGCTGCTCATCAACGAATCCTCCTTCGGCTAAAACAGTGACCACTTGATATTATTTCACTGCTTAATATTTTACATGATCAACTAATAAAAAGGTATACCTTTATCGGATTTTCCAAAAAAATATCTTTTACCGGGTGAAGGGATATGAATCAAAAGAAAGAATATAGGTAAAGAATTACATGGAGGTGGCACCGTGGATTCTTCAAACATAATCAGCGAAGCACAACAGGACCTATTGAAAGAGTTGGCAAACATCGGGGTGGGCAATGCAGTAACCGCCCTCTCCTCTATGCTGGATGACGAACGGATCGATATGGAAGTGCCTGTCGTCAAAGTTGCCCCCCTCCAGGATGTGCCCGACTCCTTTGGCGACCCGGAAAACCTTGTTTCGGCTACTTTCTGTGAAGCGGACTGTCCCTCTTTCGGCCTGGTCCTGGTTTTTGTTATGCCTCTTGAAGCTGCGCAAAACATGATCGCCAGGATTATGCCGGACAGCCCGGGCAGCCTGGATGAAATGGAACGTTCCCTGCTGATGGAACTGGGGAACATTATTACCGGCTCTTATTTAAGCGCGCTTTCATTCATGACTGGACTGACTTTTCAGGCCTCTCCACCCAGGCTGGGCATTGACATGGCCGGGGCAGTCCTCGGAACGGTAATCGCTGAAACTAAAACAGTAGACGACCAGTTAATCCTCCTCAAAACCTGCCTCAATGTTAAAAGTGACGGTATCGAGGGCAGTGTCCTGATTCTGCCCGACAGCGGGTCTTTACAGACATTATTCGACCACCTGGGTGCTCTATAGCCTGAAAAACACTGTTTTTCAGCTAGTAGTTTCATTTGACGCAATTAAAATCATCGTTCAAAATTATAGCTGTTGAAATGTTGTGTTATAATTAGAACTGATGATTTTCTTTGTATCGAGGAGGCTAATAACCAGTTGGCAGAAAAAAAATTACCATTTGATCAGAAAAATAATTCTAAACCCGATATAGATAGTAACAGGAAGCCCCGGAAAAGGCGCAGTATAATTAAAATTACACTGCTGGTACTGTTGTTGCTATTTCTTATTGGCGGCGGGGCAGGCGCTTACATGGTTGCCGGCTACATTAACGAAGCCCCCGAACTTGATCACGCCAGGTTGGCAACAGTTGAAACATCTTATCTTTACGACCGCCACGGCGAAGAAATTACAGCCCTGCACGAAGAACAAAACCGGGTTGCGGTCAGTCTTCCTGAAATACCTGTGCAAGTTCAGCAGGCGTTCATCGCTATTGAAGATGAGCGTTTCTACAGCCATTTCGGGTTTGATATCACCGGCAGCATCAGGGCTGCTTACGCGAACTTGACCGCTGGGACAATCGTTCAGGGCGCCAGCACTATCAGTCAGCAGCTTGCCCAGAACGCTTTTTTAACCACGGAAACCACCTATGTGCGTAAAATCCAGGAAATTTGGCTGGCTATTCAGCTTGAGCGCAATTACTCCAAGGAAGAGATCCTGGAAATGTACCTGAACCGTATTTATTTTGGCAACGGGGCTTACGGGGTAGAAGCGGCCTCCCAGACTTACTTTAATAAAAGTGTAAGCGAACTGAACGTTAATGAAGCAGCTATGATTGCCGGGGCAGTTCGTTCGCCTAACTTCTTTAACCCGATCGATAACCAGGCTGAAGCTGAGTCGCGCATGCGCCTGGTGCTCAACAGCATGCTCAGACTGGAAATGCTCAGTGAAAGTGAATACAACCAGGCATTAAACCGGTCAATGGCCTATGCCTCTCCGCCCAGCGAGGAATACCCCCATCCCCATTTTGTTGATTACGTGGTCCATGATGAATTGGTCCGCATCTTAAGTGCCATGCCTTCAATCGGATCTCGCCAGGAAGCATACATGGCTATCTACACAGGAGGGTTGCGCATATACACCACCCTTGATCCGGGCATGCAGGGCCACGTTGAGTCTATACTGTCCCAAACCGATTTATACCCTACAACGGTGATGGTTAATATGGCCCGGGTGCGGGAAGCGATTGCTGCCCTGCCCGCCGATAGCGAGCTGAGCCAGGCACAAATCGAGGAACTGGTCGACGAAGAAGGCGGCATCCCCCAGCCCCAGGCAGCAATCGTCCTTGCTGATCCAATTACAGGACAGATCCAGGCCCTGGGCGGCGGCAGGGACTACCAAAAAAAGATAGATGAAGTGCTCCGCTTTAATACGCTGCGTCAGCCCGGATCGGCGATAAAACCGATTATCACCTACGGACCTGCTTTTGAAGAAGGGAGCCTGGCCGGAGCAGGTTCGACACTGGATGATTCACCATATATCGGACCGCGGGGAGACTGGTTTCCTGAAAACTTCGATTACGAATTCAGGGGTTTCATTACTGCCAGGCGATCACTGGTTTACTCCTATAATATTCCCGCCGTCCGCGCTTTTGAAAAACTCGGCCCACAGGTTGGAGCTGATTACGCAGAAAGAATGGGCATATCCACCATGCACCCGGATGAAAAAGATAACCTGGCTCTTACCCTGGGAGGTTTTCACAGGGGAGTCAGCGCAATCGATATGGCCCAGGCCTACAGCGTGCTGGCCAACCAGGGCGTCAGGGTGGACCTGCACACCATTGAAAGAGTAGTTGACCGCCATGGCGAAGTGCTTTATGAAAACAACTCCAACCCCGAGCAGGTTTTAAGCCCGCAGTCAGCTTTCCTGGTCAACGACATTCTCCAGGATTTTGTTACCCAATATCTCGGCCGGGCCCTGCAGATTGACCGACCAGTTGCTGCTAAAACCGGAACCACCGACAGTTGGCGGGATGTGTACCTGGTTGCATATACACCCAACCTGGTGGCCTCCTTCTGGATGGGTTACGATGAACCAAGAATGGGACGCATCCAGCAGGGCTGGCGTTATTCAACCGCTTTCCTGCGCGAAGTGTTTTTGGAAGCATTTGAAGAACTGGAAATTATGGATTTTGAACAGCCCGAGGGGGTTGTAAGGGCAACCGTCTGCAGCAGATCAGGCCTGCAGCCCAACGACTCATGCCAGGCTGCAGGGACTGTAACCAGCGACTATTTTATTGCCGGTCAGGTCCCCAACCAGTCCTGCGATATGCATGACGGCCCTTTTTATAACCGTCCGCCGTACATAACAACCGATGAGCGCTGGTCCAGAAGAGGCGGCCCGGGCAGGATGCCGCAGGACGCCCAGGACATGCCGACAGATCCCAGGTTCATAGACTTAGCCGAGCAAAGAGGCCAGACAACCAGTGAGATAACTTTGTTCAATGCTTACGTCACCGATAGCGGAATCACCCTCCAGTGGGAATACGAAGGCCCTGATGTAAGCAGTTTTGAACTGAGGAGGACTCTCCTGGAAGGAACAGGCGAAGATAGTTTCTTAGAGCTTGGCAATACCTCACGTCAGCACTCTGACACTAATATTGAGCTGGACTCTATCTATAGCTATACCCTTGCTGCCCGGAGCGCCGATGGCTCGCTTTCGGAAACAGCCTCTGTCACGGTTAATACAACCAGCTCGCCTGCCGGGGGTATCGTACAGCAGCCCGGTGGCTCAGAGATCATAATTGTCCCTGATGTTGTCGGTAAATTTCAGGCGCTTGCCGAACTTGAGCTCAGCAGGGCGGGCTTAAGAATTGGTCCGATAGAACAACGGTATGATGATACAGTGGTTATGAGCAGGATAATTGAACAGTCCCCTAAAGCAGGAACAACCTTGACCAGAACCCGCGAAGTGCGCCTGGTTGTATCAAAAGGCCGCGATCCGAATTAAATAAAACGGCGGTTCACTTGGTTCACTTATATTTACTCCAGCGGTAACCGCCGTTCTTCCGCAAACAGCTAACCTGTTTGGCGGGTAAAGATTGGAGCACCCGGGAGATGCGGGTAGCAGGCTGCTGAACGGAACTGCAGCTGCTGCCGTACAGCAGCTCCCCTTCTTTTTCAAGCTGCCGCCACAGGGAAGGAAGCTCCATACGGAATTCCTCCACTACCTGCGCGGTAGTTTTATAGATTCCCGGTTCAAGCAAACCAAGAACTTTACGTTGTAACAACAGATCATCCAACTTCATTCACCTGCCTGCTGTTCCGGCGCTTTAAGATTTAAGCTCAACCACGGTTACCCCTTCGCCGCCTTCGGCTGAACCGCCGCCGCGAAAGCTGCCGACCAGGGGGTGACCTTTCAGGTAGTCTCGCAGACCCTGCTTCAGCTTGCCTGTTCCCTTGCCGTGGATTAAATCCACCCGGTTCAACCCGGCCCAGAGAGCGTTATCAAGCAATTTATCGACCAAAGGGCGGGCCTCGTCGAGATTAAGCCCCCGCAGGTCGATCGAACTGCTTATGGACGCGTCTTTGTGCACAGTGTAACCACCGGCTGATCCTTCACGCTTTTTCTTTTCCGCTGCTTGTTTATCCCGTTCCAGGCGCAGCTCCTGAAGGGGCAGGTTCACCCTCATCGACCCAACCTGGACCAACGCTTCTTCGGAGGAAAATGATATAACTTCCCCTTTTTGCTTTAAGCTGGGGATATATACAGCCTGCCCTTCAGCCAGATCTTCCCCGGCCGGCCCATACTGCTCATTTTCTTCTGCCTGTTCACCTGCTTCGGTATCGCGGCGCAAAAGGCTTAATTCCCGGCGGGCCTGCTCTGCACTGGCCAGGTGTTTTTCACCACCGGCATTTTTCAGGGCACGCATTTCCTTGATAATTTGGTCCGTGGTGCTTTTAGCCCGCCTGATCATCTGCCTTGCCTCTTCCCGGGCTTCGCGCAGGATATCTTCACGTCTGGCATGTAGCAGGTCGCGGTCTTTTTCCAGTTCTTCCATCAGCACCTCAGCCCGGCTTCGCTCAATCTCTGCCTGGCGGCTGTCCCTGTAAAAGCGCTGCTGGTCTTCAACCAGGCTGGCGATAACCGACTCTACCTGGTCATGCGAGCGGTGCACAAAGCTCTTCGCCTTTTCCAGCATATGCCCGGGTAATCCCAGCTGCCCTGCAATGTAAAAAGCATTGCTCTGGCCGGGTACGCCCTGTAAAAGCCGGTAAGTCGGCGTCAGCGTGTCGGGGTCAAACTCCATTGCTGCATTCTGCATTTTATCCTCAACCTGTGCAAAAAGTTTCAGTTCATTGATATGGGTTGTCGCCACGGTTAGCGCACCCTTTGCCGTCAGTTCACCGAGGATGGCCATTGCCAGGGCAGATCCTTCTGACGGGTCTGTTCCCGCCCCCAGTTCATCAAAAAGAACCAGCACACGAGGGGCGGCATCTTCAATTATTTCAATAATATTCTTCATATGCCCCGAAAATGTACTCAAAGACTGAGCGATACTCTGCTCATCACCGATATCAGCCCTCACTTTTTCAAAAACCGATATCCTGGTATCTTTACCGGCAGGTATATGCAGCCCGCTCTGGGCCATTACTGTCAACAAGCCGATTGTTTTCAGGGCAACAGTCTTACCGCCGGTATTGGGGCCTGTCACCACCAGTGTCTTCACCTGTTCATCGAGGTCTACAGAAAGCGGAACTTTCTCGCCTGGCAGCAAGGGGTGATAGGCGTTGTCAAAATAGATGCCGGCATCACTGCCACCCGGGAACAACTGTGGTTCCCTGCTTCCTGTTGACAGGCTTAAGCGTCCGCGGGCAGTTATAAAGTCTAGCTCGGCATACAAAGACCTGTTTTGGGCCAGGGCTTCGCTTTCGGCAGCTACCTGCCCGCTCAACTGATAAAGGATCCGCTCTATTTCCTGCTCTTCCTGGCGCTGAAGGGCAGTAACCTCGTTTTGCATCTGCACCACGGGGAGCGGTTCAATAAATAATGTTGCCCCGCTGGATGACTGATCATGAACCACTCCCTGTATATTTTGCCTGTACTCCTGCTTGACTGGCAAAACGTAGCGACCGTTGCGGATAGTAACCAGCGCCTCCTGGATATAGCGCCTGTATTTTGAACTGCGCAGATACTCATCAAGTTTATCCCTGATTTTATTCTGCAAAGCCAGCTTTTTACGGCGCAGGGCGGTCAGGGTCGTTGAAGCGCTGTCGAGGACATTGCCTTCAGGATCAATCGACCTTTCCAGGGCGGCATTCATTTCGGGACAGGGGCTGATTCCGGAAACCAGTTCTGCAAGCAGCGGGTAAAACTCTCGCTGGTCGCTGTCTTTAAAAAATAGCACCCAGCGGCGGGCAGCTTTAATAAAGGACATTACAACTGCCAGTTCGGCCGCTGAAAGCGATGCCTGCTTGGCTGCTCTCGACAGCTGTGGGTCAATATCATCCACGCCTGCCGGGGCAAATGCATTTTTGGAGCATAGCAGGCGCCCTTCGCCGGTTTCTTTTAACCGCCTGCCGACTGCATTAAGATCTGACAGGGGCGCAAGCTGCTCAGCCAGATGACGGCCCATGGGACTTACAGTCAGGTCAGCCAGACTCTGGCGTATTTTGTCATATTCAAGCACTTTAATTTCCCGTGCTGTAATCACTTCAGTCAAGTAGGTTCTCTCCTCGATAAATTTTTATTGCCCCTGATTATAAAACGCAGCGGTTTCTCTGCTGCCAGGGTTACCCCGATACGCGGGGTGGCAATGATCTCCATATCATCGTTAACTGCCCGGTTTCCTGACAGGTACAGAGGTTTTTCCTGTAAATCGTGCCCGTTAAACGATTGATCAATGGCAAAAGCCTGGCACAGCTTTCCGGGTCCGTCAGCAAGGCTGCTGCGCGAAGTTGGCTGGCCCCGGCGCCGCTGCATTAAAAAACGCCCCTCCACAGGCTCTACCGCCCTGACCAGCACTGCTTCACCTGTACCTTCCGGCCCGGTCACAACGTTAAAGCAAAAGTAGCAGCCGTATATTAAATATACGTATGCCTTTCCGGGCGGCCCGAACATCACCGCGTTACGCTTCCCTATTCCCCGGGAAGCATGGCAGGCATCATCATTTTCGCTTAAGTAAGCTTCAGTTTCTACAATTATCCCTGAAACCAGCCCTTCAGCCGAATGGCGGCAGAGATAGTGCCCCAATAGTTTCCGCGCCACCTCTTCAGTATTACATTCCCCATAAAACCGATCAGTAAACAATTCGGATAATTCCTTTCCTTGTACAGCCTGCACAGACGATAAATACTCATAAATAACCGGTATCCCCGCAGTAATGGTATACCGGCCAAAAATGCTTAAGCTCAACCGTTCAGATTGATATAATAATTAAGAAGTAGATCCCTTAGATCATTCGCGATAGGGGTAAGGTAGTGATTGGCAATAAATACCACTTCAGAGTTGTCCATGGCATCAATAAAGAACGGCAGCTGAACCAGCGAAACCGCGGCAATAATAATGTAGACAAAAATCGCCCCGACCACTGCGCCGAGGAAACCCCCACCAACGCGGTTAAAGAAACCGATCACAGGGATACGGTTAATTGACCTGAACCCGACTGAAAAAAGCCGGAAGATGAAGCTGAAAAATAAAAAGAGGAGCAGAAATGTGAGCACACCCGCTATCAGCTGGGGAACGGCCTCAAGAGCCACCTCCACCCCCAGGTTTTCAATAACCTCATGGTGCGGCACGATATCTTCCAGTTCGATATAATCGGCCAATATATAGCTAAACATCCTGCTGCCCCAGAGAGACACGATAATAATCAGGATAAAACCAAAAATATCAAATAACTGTTTGACCAGCCCGCGGGCAAAACCGCTGATCAGGTGCAGAAAGAAAACCGCAATCAGAAGTATATCAAGCCAGTTCATTATCGTCACCCCGGTTGTTCGCTTCTCCCGACGACTGCAGTTTTTCTTCTTTTAATTTAAGCAGTTCATCGGCCAGGTTTAGCGCTGCCAGAACAGCAATTTTCTGCCTGCTCATCTGCTGATTGCTGTCGGATAATGAGGTCATCAACCGATCTACATAGTGCCCCACACTGTGCATCCTGTCAGGCGAAGCAGTACTCTTAAGGATATATTCCTCACCCATAATATATACCGTAACCCGGCTTTTCTCTTTTTCGGACATTTTTCTGCCTGCCCTCCCCATTGATAGGACGCTGCTGGCTTATTTCGAGGTTTAATGCCCAATATCCTGCCTGCTTAGCTGCGTAAAGCGGCACCAAGATCAAAAAGCGCCTTTTCAATGCTTTCCTGTGCCTTATTGACTTCAGCATCAGTAAGGGTTCCTTCTTCACTCCTGAAGGTTATCGAATAAGCCAGGCTGCGTTTGCCTTCGGGGATCTGTTTTCCCTCATACAGATCGAACAGCCTGACCTGGCTGACCAGGCCGCCGCCTGCATGCCTGATTGCTTTTTCAAGCTGCAGTGCTGAAATATCCCGCGCTACAACCACGGCCAG
>SKOR01000020.1 GCA_007119965.1 Syntrophomonadaceae bacterium | reverse complement strand
GAATATCGAACGCATTGAAATGCCTGAAAACCTGGCAGTAGGATTAATGGTGGCCAAACAGCACGAGAAATGCAGTACAGTCGGCTGTGACTTCGATTACTTCGGCTTTGCTTTCGGACAATCTCCTTTTCATGCCCCCGAACCCCTGGTTAAAGCCCTGGAGGAATCAGCCGGCAAAAGCGGTTACGCCGATTCCGAAGGGATCTTTGAGCTGCGCGAAGCAGTGGCCGGTTTTAATGCCAGGCATTTTGGGCTGCAAGCCGACCCCGACAGGATCATGATCGGCCCGGGTACGAAGGGAATCTTCTTTTTGCTTTTCAGCATTATCAGCGGGGATGTCATTATCCCCGTCCCTTCCTGGATCGGCTACGCTCCCCAGGCCCGCTTCCTGGGCAAAAAATATTATCCCCTGGTAACCCGCCCGGAAAACGATTACAAGCTGACCGCTGATGAACTTGAGAATTTTCTGGGCAGCCTTGACGGGGGACAGCACCTGCTCGTTATAAACAGCCCACACAACCCGACAGGCCAGGTTTACAACAGGCAGGAACTGGCCGAAATTGCCGCCGTGTGCAGAAAACACGGGACCATTGTTTTCTCCGATGAAATCTATGCCCTGTCTTCATTTGACATTTCCAGTTATACCAGCATGGGAACTGTTTACCCGGAAGGGACCTTTGTTTTTAACGGCCTCTCCAAGGACCGGTCAGCCGGAGGCTACAGGCTGGGCACCTGCCACCTTCCCGATGCGGACTGCACAAAAATCAGGGACGGGTTAAAAAAGCTGGCCGCCACAATGTACACAAACATTACAACGCCGGTTCAGCTGGCTGCCATCGCAGCATACCGGGAAAATGATGAGATAGAGCGGTACTTTAAAGTAACCAGGGATATACACCGCATCATAGGCCGGACTCTGCAGGGTCTTTTCGCTTCGATAGACGGACTGCGGGTAACCAGGCCTGATGGCGGTTTTTACTTCTATGCCGACTTTAACCTGCTAAAAGATGCACTGTACCGCTCGGGGGTTAGGAATTCTAACTCGTTGAGTAAAGCTCTGCTGTCCCACCCTCATCATATAGCGACGGTTACCGGTGATGCACTGCTTTTGCCGGATAACAATTTCGGAGCAAGGTTCGCTTACGTCGATTATAACGGCCGGAAGGTTTTCGATGCCTACCTGGCTGAACAACCGGGCAGCAGTAAAGAAGAGGCCGCTTTTGTTAAAAAACATGCTCCTATGATGGTTGCAGGAGCGGAAGCTGTTTCTGACTTTATCACTTCCCTTAAGGCGGGCACACTGGACCTGGAATTGGAATAAAAGAGATTTGAAAGGAGATCACGAATGGCCGAAAAGATTAATAACGACAGGCACTACCGCCTTCTGGACTGCTATGAAGCTTCTAAGCACCACTTTGAAAGGGCGGCCAATAAACTGAAGTTAAACAGGCAGCTGCGAGACTGGCTGAGGATTCCATTCAGGGAAATAGCTGTCCATCTTCCGGTGGTAATGGATGATGGCAGCCTGCATATCTTTGAAGGATACCGCATCCAGCACAACAATGCCAGGGGCCCACACAAGGGAGGCCTCCGCTATCACCCTGAAGTTTCAATGGATGATGTCCGCGGCCTGGCGTCGTGGATGACCTGGAAGACTGCCCTGTTGAACCTGCCGCTGGGCGGTGCTAAGGGTGGGATTGCCTGTGATGCAAAAAATATGTCCCGCGGAGAACTCGAACGGCTGACCCGCAAATACACCCAGGCGATCAGCGTTGATATCGGCCCTAACCAGGACATCCCCGCTCCTGACGTAAACACTGATGAAAATGTGATGGCCTGGATAATGGACGAGTACAGCAAACTGCGCGGCTATGAGCCGGCTGTAGTTACGGGAAAGCCGATTGAATTGGGCGGCTCACCGGGACGTAAAGATGCCACCGGCCGGGGAATCACTTACATCGTGGAGCAGTGGGCGGCAGATAACGGGCTCGAAATGACTGAAACTACTGCCGTTATCCAGGGCCTGGGCAATGTTGGCTATTATACGGCTTACCATCTAAGCAAAATGGGCTGCCGGGTAATTGCTGTTTCCGACACAGAAGCCGGGGTTTTAAATGAAAAAGGGCTTGACGTAGAAGCCCTGTTTGAACACAAACAGGAAACGGGATCGGTTTCCGGTTTTTCCGGTGCTAAAACTATCGAAAGCGATGATATTTTTGCCCTGGAGTGCGACTTTCTGATTCCCGCAGCCCTAGAAAATGCCATAATGAAGGACAATGCAGTTAAAATCAAGGCCAGGGTAATTTTCGAAGCAGCCAACGGACCCACCTGCCCGCTTACTGAACCGAGCCTGGCCGAAAAAGGGGTTGCTATAGTCCCTGATATCCTGGTCAACAGCGGCGGAGTAGTTGTCTCTTACTTTGAGTGGGTCCAGAACCTGCAGCAATTCAGCTGGAGCGAGGAACAGGTCGATTCAGAATTGCGTAAAAGGATGCAGGGCGCCTATCATCGTGTTATTGACAAAGCAAAAACGGAAAATGTTTCGCTGCGCATAGCCGCCTATATGCTGGCTATCGAAAAGGTGTCCTCTGCAGCACAGACCAGGGGTGCATACTGAGCCGGTTTTTTTAAAATAAGAGCCACTGACTATTAAAATGTTTAGCATGTGCACCGCAGAAAACCGGAAACATGAACAACTGGAAATTGCAAAAACCGCGATCCTTAAGGGGCGCGGTTTTTATTGGAGCGGGTGATGGGAATCGAACCCACGTATCCAGCTTGGAAGGCTGGGGCTCTACCATTGAGCTACACCCGCAAAGTCTGGCAGCGGTGGTTGCCTGCCTATTTACTACATACTAATATAAACGTTCTGCCTTTATAATGCAAGTTTTTTCCCGGGCTAAAACCCGCCCTGCCGCCAGAGAGATTACAGGTAATCTACCGCAAATGAATGCAGGTGCAAATTATGCTCTGTTCAGGCTTAATCATTGATCGCCAACATCCCGATAATTTTACTTTGCTTAACCAAGTATTGGCTCATATCACCTGCGAAACCCTTTACTGATCATAACATGTAACTATTAAGCACCAGTTTAACCGACGCAGGCAGCAGCTGCCGCCTGCTTCATCCATGAGGTATTTGCCGTATTTAGCTGTCGTTATTAACGCTCCAACCGACTACATTTAGGAATTCGCTGTGAAATTTGCCGTTTGAAACGGCAATCCCGGTACTGTTTAAATCAAGACGGCCGCCTTCCTGGTCGGTACAGCGCCCTCCTGCTTCCTCAAGGATCAGCATACCTGCGGCAAAATCCCAGGTTGAAAGCTTGTATTCGTAATAGGCATCAAAGCGGCCGCAGGCAACCCAGCACAGGTCAAGGGCCGCGCTGCCGAAACGGCGGATCCCGTGAATGTTGGCTTCAAAAAGCTTTTCAATGCTTTTCAGGGTTTTGCGCATTATTATACCCCGGTCATAATAAAACCCGGTAGCTACAATTGCTTCCCGCAGAGAAGGCGCATCAGAAACGCGAATCGCTTCCCCGTTCATAAATGCTCCTTTATCCCGTGTTGCGCTAAACATCTCGTTGCGCACCGGATCATAAATGACTCCGGCCGAAACCCGCCCCGATTGGGAATAGGCTATGGATATGCTGAAGTGGGGAATTGTATGGGCAAAGTTGTTGGTTCCGTCCAGGGGATCGATAATCCACAGTTCAGCGGCATCGTTTTTTGCCGAGAAATCTTTCTCCTCTGCTATGATACTGTGCCCGGGGAAATGGCCCCGAATCGTCTTGATAATAGTTTCCTGGGCCGAGAGATCTGCTTCCGTAACCAGGTTATTTATTGCTTTTTCAGAAATAGAAGCCCGTCCCTGCCGCTCCATAATAACCTTTCCGGCGCGGCGGGCTGCATCCTGCGCTACCCCGACCTGTTTATCAAAATTATAATTCATCAAAAGTTAAACCGCCTGACCCGGTTAGTTTATACCTGTCTCAAAATATATTCTAACACAGAATAGCCTGCCGGACCCTTGAATTTTTGATTCACTGAAAGACAGGCAGCTTGCAGGCTTAATTGCCTTCCTTATAATAATCTTACTGAGCTGCATTAAGCAGCCTTTTCTTTTACTAATCTGGCAAATATACCAATGAAGCTTTTGCCGGCAGCGTTTTTTAATATCTTTTTTCTTTGTGATAAAATGAATATACGTTAATTATTTTCATTAATAATGGAGGTTATGTTATGTCCCGTAAAATAGCTTTAATTACCGGCGGGGGAGATTGTCCCGGTATAAATGCCTTTCTTGCCGCTGCAGTCAGAAGAGGCGGCGGCGAGTACGGCGCTGAATTCATTGGGGTCAGGAATGCTTATGCCGGCCTTGCTTCTGAGAACCTTGAAGAATACCTGGTGCCATTAACCGCTGATAGTGTTATCGGGCTAGAAAATCGTTCGAGCACAATCCTTGAGTCCTCCCGCTTCAACCCCTTTACCGAAGAAAACAAGGCCGGGGGTTACCCCGAAAAAATCCTCGGCAACCTTAAAAAGTTAGGTGTAGATGGCATCCTGGGCACAGGCGGTAACGATACTATTCTTTCTGCCCGGCGCTTCGAAGAAAGAGGTTTACCCACTGTAATGGCCCCAAAGAGTATCGACAATGACGTGTCGGGAACCGATGTCATGCTCGGCTTTCGCACTGCAATTATTTTCGGGGCCCAGGCCGCCAGGAGTACTGCCGATTCAGCCCGCGCCCACCGCCGCATATCGCTGGTCGAAGTAATGGGCCGGCATGCCGGGTGGCTGGCCCTGGAAATAGGCGTCGCTTCAGGTGCAGACCTGATCACCATTCCCGAAAGGCCGGTTAATTTAACCGAATTCTGCGCCAGGGTAGAGCGACTCTACAGGGAGCGCCATTATGTAAATATTGTTATTGCCGAAGGAACCAGCATCCCTTATGATGATCCCGTTATCAACACCACCAGGGAAAAAAGTGCAGTAGTGCGTGCCCTGATGGAAGAAACTCCCGAACTGGACACCTTCGGCAACCCCAAGCTGGGCGGCATCTCCCAGATCCTGCGCAGGGTCCTGCGCATTGAACTGGGCTTGAAAAAAATTGAAGAAGTGCGTACTACGGATTTAGGGTTTACCCTGCGCGGCTTGCCTCCCTCTGCAGAAGATATAATTCTCGGAACCAGGTTCGGCATTAAAGCCGCCGACATTCTCTTAGGTGAAAATCGTTCAGGGATGATGGTCGGCATCAACGGACTGGAAATAGAAGAGGTTACTTTCGAAGAGGCTCTTAAGCCGAAAACAGTGAACAGACCGGACCGGGAACTGCAGGCCCTGGGGGTATTCGTTTCTTCTGCCAATTAACGGGCCAGGGAAATATTTTAAAGATCACCCCTGCCATCCCTGCCTATTTTTGCGGCCGGAGCTGTAAGTTGTTAACAACTTTATCTTTTACCTGCAGCAGGTTTTTGCCAGAAGCTCGATCAATTCCAGGACACGCCGCCCTTCCCCATCCTGCAGCAAACCTTCCCTGCAAAACGGGCAGGCTGTTATAATCGCGGCTCCTTCCGGGAATTCCGCCAACCTGCGGTCGGCAATCGCTGCCGACGCTTCGGGAAATGAAAGCTGAAACATACTTCCGCCGCCACAGCAGCGTGTAAACTTACCGCAGGACAGCGGTTCTTCAAGGCTAAGGCCGGGGATCCTCTCTAAAATCTCCCGCGGCTCGGCTGTTTTTTCAGCCGTTCTGGCCCAAATGCAGGGGTCGTGATAGCTGACCTTCCCCAGACTGCTTTGCCTGGGTTTTAGTTTTCCCGCTTTAATTAAACCGAGAAAATAAGTTGGTCCGTCGACTACTTCCTGGGGCAATTCTTCTCCCCATGCCGGGTAACGGTCGGTAAAGGTAAGCCAGCATTCAGGACAGTTAGTTACCAGGGTCGAAGCCCCGCTTTCTGCTATTTTACGCCGGTTTTCAGCCGCCAGCTGCCGGGCCAGTTCTTCATCGCCCCACACTTCGGCCGGGTAACCGCAACAATCTTCTTCGATCATCTGGAATGGCACACCTGCCTCCCTGAACAGGGCGCGCGCCGCTTCAATAGATTCCGGGTGATTGGCCTGCGAAGTACAGCCGGCAAAATAAAGGATTTCCGCACCGCTATCACCGGCAGCAGAAGACCCCTTTTTCTGCCCGTAGGGACTGCCGTGTTTGCTGAGGTTAACCAGGCAGGGGTCAACAACAGAAAGCTTAATTCCGCCGTCTTTTGCATCCAGGCGGGTGTTAAGCAGCTCGTCACACAGCGACAGCTCAGCAAAGGGACAGTAAATGGTGCAACCCCGGCATCCGAGGCAGTTGGAAACTGCCTCGAGGACCTGTTCGTCCCAGTTAAGTTGTTTTTGCTGCAGCATAGCCGCTAACCTGGCTTTTCCGGAAGGGGCTACCGCTTCCCGGCCCAAGACCTGCAGAACCGGGCATTCACAGCGGCAAATGTTCGGGCAGAGCGCACAGTTCAGCAATTCTTCCATATTTACTTCTGCCATTTAGCCACCTCCTCCAGCCCTAGTTTCCCGGGGTTCATGATCCCGTGCGGGTCAAGGGCTCCCTTGATCCGCCTTAAAACCTCCAGGCCCTTACCGTGCTCTTCAGCCATCCAGAGGCCGCGGTGCAGACCGATCCCATGGTGATGCGATATTGCTGCCCCTTCAGCAAGGCTGGCATCCATGGCCCCCTGCCAGAGCTTCTTGTAGTATGTTATTTTATCTTCAGCAGGAAACCCAACTACGGTCATATAGAGTGCCGCGCCTTCAGGGTAGACATGAGACCAATGCCCCGAGGCCATGATAGTCCCTTCCACACCTTTTAGAGCTTCCTGCATGGCCAGGTAAGTTGAGAGGGCATTATGCCAGTTAGTGGTTACTTCGATCGTGTCAAGAACGGCCCCCTTCTGCAGCAGACGCGAAGCTGCACTGATGTTAAAGCGTGTTTCAAGCCAGTGCTCAACATATTTTGAGCCGCTTTCTTCTGCACCATTGGCCAGGACATGCTCTGCGATCACTTCCTGCTCGGCATCAACAATTGTCCGGGCTCCTTCAATCAGCAGAATCAGAGCACACCGCTGATCGCTCAATTCAGGGAAATGATTGCCTGTTTCCACTGCATCGTAAAGGCGCACCACTGCCGGACGGGCCCCGGAACGCATAACGAGGCGAATTGCTTCCAACCCGTCATCCAGGTTTTCAAAAGTATAGGAAGCCAGGTGGCGCTTTTCAGGCAGGGGCCAGACCCGTAGTGTTGCAGCGGTGATCACCCCGAAGATTCCTTCCGAACCGATCATCAACCGGTCAACACGGGGGCCGGTTGATGAACGGGGCACACGGCGCCCCCTGAAAATGGTGCCGTCAGCCAATACTGCTTCTGTAGATACCGCGATATCTTCAATTTTACCGTAACGTGTGGAAAACTGCCCGGCAGCCCGGCAGGCCAACCAGCCGCCGACAGTGGAACAACGCAGGGACTGTGGGAAGTGACCGCCGGTATACCCTGCCCGGTTAAGGTGCTCTTCATAAAGTTCACCGTTTACACCGGCCTCCACTGTAACCAGGAGGTTCTTTTGGTCCAAACTGCGCAGCTTATTCATCCGCTTCAGATCAATCATGACCCCTCCCCTGAGCGGAATCACGCCGCCCAATGCACCTGACCCTTCACCATAGGGGACGACGGGAATCCTCTGTTCATTGGCCAGGGCTAGCAGTTGTGAAACTTCTTCGGTGGATTGCGGCCAAACAACCAGCTGCGGCAGTGCGGGGACTGCACCCTCCAGCATCCAGATGCTATTTACCGGCCAGTAGTCACGACAGGTGGACAAAAGGTCGACATGATTTGCCGATACGTTCTCAGCTCCGATAAGCCCGGCAGCTGCTCTGGCATACCGGTCAATTACAGCCTGGTCCGGACGGCTTTCTTGTAAAATTGTCCTGATCGGCTCAGTCAACAGGCTGCCTCCTCTCTATCAGATCAAAATAACCGGGGAATCTCCCCGGTTACTCATTCGGTTTTTTACACTGCAAATCCTTTAATTATAATTGCCTATCACTTTATTTATGTTCAATTTATTTTCCAGAATTTCAAGCATTTCTTTTACCAGGGCAGGGTCAAACTGCTTTCCCGAACAGGCCTTAAATTCAAGGACAATCTCTTCCATTGACATCGGCTTCTTATACGGTCGCCCGCTGCTCATTACCTCAAACGCATCGGCTATATTTATAATTCTTGAAAGCAGCGGTATTTCGGAGCTCCCAAGTCCTGCGGGGTAACCGCTTCCGTCCCAGCTCTCATGGTGGCACATGATTTCTTTGGCAATGTGGGAAAAACCTTTGTTTGAACGGGCAATGCGGTAGCCCGCTTCAGGGTGCTTTTTAACTGCAACCCACTCTTCTTCCGTCAGGAAGTGTGCCTTTACGAATATATCTTCCGGGACGTTAATCATCCCGATATCGTGCAGTGTGGCCAGAAGAATCAACCTGTCAAGTTCCGACTCGGGCAGCCCTATCTTTTCGCCTAACAGAATCGCCAGGTCTTTTATCCGCCGGATATGGTTTTCTGTTTCATAGCTGCTGTCGGCGAGGGTTTTTAGCAGAGCATTGATTGTTGCATTCCTGTCGCAGCGGCTTTCGCTTAACTTGTGGCTGTACATCAGGTCTTCCGCTTCCTTGAAATACCTGAACAGGTCTTCTCCCGGTTTATCCTTGGTTACCGCTCCCAGGGCCATGGAAACAGGAATAGGCTCATCGTAGGTATTGCGGCACTGCTCGACTATTCTTCTGCTGATCGCATGGACCGCAGGTTCGGCAGTTTTCGGCAGCAGAATCACAAATTCGTCGCCACCCCAGCGGGCCAGAATATCATCTTCCCGGCACGTCTTTTTTACAAGCGCAGCCCCTTTTACGAGCATATCGTCCCCGACACCGTGACCATAAGTATCATTAACCATTTTAAGGTCGTTAAAGTCAAGCATGATAATGCTGATCGGCAGGTTTTCGGCATTGTCTACACTCTTCATTTTTTCTTTCAGGTAGGCCCGATTATATAAACCGGTCAGGGAATCGTGGAAGCTCAGGTATTTAACTTCGGCATCAATCTCCTGCTTCTTCTTCACATTAGCGCGCCATATGTTTATTGTAACCAGCCAGGATACAATCAATACAAGCATGCAGGAAGCCAGGACCCAGAGCAAAACGGTGGTCATCCTTTTTTCTGTAGCAATCCTCTGGTTGATATGCTCATTCATGCCCTCGGCAAGGCGTTCCGTCGATATGATAATGTTAAGCTGATTCCTGGTATAGATCCAGCCGGCCAGGAGGTCTGCGGCTTCCCTTTTTTCACCGCGGGCAACAAGTTCAATCACCCTGCTTTCAATTTCATCAAGTTCTCCACGATAAATTTTTATACTGTCAATTTCCTCCTGAACCTCGCTGGTGGCAACAAGCTCTGGAATAGTTTCAAACAGATCACTTAGCCTGGCCCTGTAATCCCTGTATTCAATCTCCCACTTAAGGTCACCGGTAGCTGCAGCCATATTAGCAGCCATTTCCAGGCTTTTTGTATAACGCAGGAGATCGCCTGAAACCTTTTGGATGGCCAATTCCTGGCTTTCAAAGGACTCCACCATATTGTTTGAGTAGATTAAATGCCAGGCCAGCAAAACTATCAAAAAGACAGAAATCACCACGGAAAGAATAAACCAGGAGTTAATAAAAACACTTTCTGATGCTTTAGCTGACTTGAACCAGTTTTTCATAACCATCCCTGTCCCCGCTTTTTACCTTGTTATTCGGCAACCCACTGATCTACCAGTTCGCTGTTTTCGGCAACCCAGCGTCCGGCAGCCTCTTCCGCGCTCATTCCCTCTTCCCTGAACCACAACATAACCTGGCCCATATCTTCAGCTGTCCAATAAAATTTATCGAGAAAGGAATATACTTCCGGCATATCTTCATCTAAACCCTTGCGAACGATTGTTGCAATATGTTCCGAAGCTCCGTAAATATTTTCAGGATCATCAAGATACTTAAGATCCCAGCGGGCAAACTTCCAGTGAGGCGTCCAACCCGTGGCCAGCACCCATCGCTCTTCCTCAAAAGCGATTTCTAGAGCAGAAGTCATCGTCAGGTCGCTGCCTGAAACCAGCTCAAAATCATCAAGCGCGTAAGCGGACATAGCCCTCTCAGTACTGCCCATCAGGCCAGCTTCGGGATCGATGCCAATAATCCTGTAATCGAATTCCCCGGCATAATCTTCCAGTTCAGCGATAGAATCAATCGGGACATAAGCCGGGACAACCAAGCCCATTTCGACGCCTTCCAGGTTAGGCCCCAGGTTGTCTACCTGATCAAAAACCGAATTGTAATAGCTTTCCTGAAGTGAAGGGAGCCATGCCCCCAACATTGCATCCTGATCGCCTGCCGCAACCGATTCCCACATCGAAACGGCAGTTACCGAGAGGAGTTCACATTTGTAACCCAGCCTCTCTTCAATTACCACCCGGGCTACATGGGCGCTCGCTATCTCCGATACCCAATCAACATAGACTATTTTTACTGTTTCAACTTCTTCCTGCGTTTTAACAAGCGGAGTTTCCTTTTCTGTGCATGCCGTCACTAAAAGCACAATACAGGTCAGGAAAATTGTGAGCAGGCTGTACAAATATTTTAATTTATTGATCAAAAAACAGGGCACATCTGGCCCCTCCTCCGTTACAGACAGATTAACTATATAACAACGAGAAAAATATAGCAATGGAAATAAATTTAGGCACATTTTCCAATAAATCTTTAGTATCTGATCAGCCAACCTGCAGTTCCCGGTCTGTAAGCGAAGCAGTTCCTGCCTTCTCCGCCGCAGGCTGTGGCAGCGGCTGCGCCACGGCTTTTTCCCGCCTTCCCGATCCTTTTGGAGACTTGAGCAGGTAAAGTGCCGGCTTCCTGCAAACTCACTATATTAAATTACACTTTCCGAATGATGCATGTTGATTACCCCTATCAAGAAATCTATCCGGCAGGCAGGACTTTAAACTGAATTGTTGAAATAGATAATCAAATCTTTTTTGCCAGGATTTGCAGGATAGTCTTTTGGTTTTTCACATCAGGGTTCCCAGCAGGAATGCTTCTTAAAATAAAATCAGGGAGGTTATTGGTATGCCTGTTTATGACTATATTTGTCGTGATTGCAGAAAGGTGACCGAGGTAAGGGCAACTCTGGCCGAAAAAGAAAAAGGCTTAAAGGAAAGCTGCCCTTCTTGCGGCAGCAAGAACATGACCCAATATTACGGCAACATGATCGTCATTCCCACCACGCACCTGCATTGATAACAGCCTGGGAACAAACTGCCCGGCTGCCTGTTTACTGTGGGCAGGTTAAATGCAACAAAAAACCGGGGGGGGCACAGCTTATATGCCACCAGCAGTACTGCCCCCCGGCAGTCCGGGCAGCAAGCGTGACCGCCCCGTATGGGCTGCCTGCCGGCAGTAGCAACAATTAGTGCTTAAGGCCCGTAATAAGTTATTAACCCGGATTGCTTCCGGAACAAGCCGGAAGCAGATCTTTTTTTGCAGCAGGGTCAGTTTTTCCTTACATTCATTACCATTACCTGGAAGTTGCAGCAGAGCAGGATATCGCCTAACAGCACATAGGTGTGTATCACGGCCATTCTTGCTTCCTGATAATTTATGGCGCTGCCTACTTGGTCTCCTCGATTAATCAGCTGGTACAGGTCTTCAACGTAGTTTATTATATAAATGATGTTCGAGACAGTTAATCGTACCCTGGCCGAAGAATCCCCAAATTCATCAATTACTGCAAACAGCTTGTTTTTATAATTGCTGCCCGTGACATCCAACTCTCTACCGGACTTGGTGATATAGGGTTGATCAACAGGGTGCTTATAAAGTTTATCAGCCAGGCCTCTCATCAACCTCCGGCATGTAAACACCACCTGGGCCCAGCTTTCATGGTCTTCTGAATCCAGGCATTCATAGGCAGTTTGAAGCCTGCGCAGTGTTTCAGGTATTGCTGCCGCCAGGCTGGCATCTACCTGCTCTCTGTACTCGTGGAATATATCCTCCACCCGACCGGAATAATTAAGGCCGTTGTATACCGCCAGGGCATAATCGTAATAGTTTCCTCTTAACCTGGCCAGTCTTTTTTGGATGACCATGATGTTTTTCAATAAATTCCGTGTTGAATGCCCGACAGTCCTGGTCAGGTTATCCATTGCTGCAGCGGCCCGCTCTCCGCTTATTGAAACACCGGAAGTAGAATAGCCTTTTAATGCTTCCTGGCAGGCAATAATTAATGATTCGATTTCATCAGCAGTTTGAATGAAAACTCTTTTCTTCGTATCGCTATAATAGCCCCGGCCCTTATCCCAGGCCAGTTTAAATGTCTCGGGGGGCATATTCCTGGGGTATCCACCAGTTTCATATCTCAGCCACAACAATGCTTGTTCGTCGCCCATCAACCTGGCAACCTTCAGGCACTTCAAAGCAGACTGCCCAATTGTTAATGTGCCGTCTTCTAAACCTGTTAATACTTTTTTTGCTTCATCCCTGCATTCTTCCAGCCTGTTCATAAACCTTCCCCTTTAGTTCCACATACAGGGCATCCGGCCAAAAACATATTAAGATTCGGATTGAGCAGCATATGGACTCACTTTCCCTAAATTAACAATTCTGGGTTAATTAGAAGATTCCTTTTAATTTTATTATAACCCAAAAAAATATCTCAGCAATAAGCTCCAAAACTTCTGCAAGCCTGATAGTTATGGTCGAAGAAGACTTAATCGGTCCTGCCGGAACAAGCCCCGCCAGGCTTTTGCCCCCAATAAATTAAAAAGGTGTCTGACTCCTTTTTAACTTATTGGGGGCAACGTATTGCACGAGTAAAGGCACGGGAACATTGCCCGTGCCTCTTAAATGCTGGTCGGGGCGATAGGATTCGAACCTACGACCCCTTGGTCCCAAACCAAGTGCGCTACCAAACTGCGCTACGCCCCGATATTATATGAACCCCGCTGCCTGACAGCAGCAAAAACATTGTAGCACAGCGATAATTAATTAGCAAGAAAACCGGGCAACAAAACTGCTGGCCGACATTTTATTGATTCGGCCATTCATGTATAATGTATAAAGTGTTTTAAAAATATCTGAACCGTGCTTTTCACGGGGTGAATAGAAATGAGAGGTAGATTACTGTGACCCGCTTTCTTGTTGGCGGCAGGGTGCTTAAAACAGCACTGGCCGTAACTTTATCTATACTTATCGCCCAGCAGCTGGGGCTGGAACGGGTAACCCTGGCTGCAATTGTCGCTTTACTTACTGTCCAGAGGACTTTTTTTCATTCCCTGCAGCAAAGCATGGCCAAGCTGGGCTCTGTTCTGCTGGGCGGAGTGCTGGGCACCACCTTCAGTTTTGCATTCGGCGTTTCTCCACTGGGGTACGGCCTGGTTACTTTAGCGGCAATTTATATCTGCCTGCAGCTGCGCTGGCAGGATCATATAGTTTTAACCGCGGTAACGGCTATTACCGTCATTTTCAGCGGAAGCGACCTGCCCTGGACTTTTTCGCTGGAACAAATCTTTACAGCAATGCTGGGAGCTGTCTGCGCACTTGCCATTAATTACCTCTTTACGCCTAACCACAGAAAAGATGTCCAGGAAAAATTGGTTCGCGCGGAAGAAGGGCTGCGGGGGGCAATCGACTTTATCATGCTGGAGATGCTTGAACCGGGCTGTGATGATACTAATTTTAAAGAAGAAATTGACAGGCTGGATGAAATAATAGGAAGCGGCATGGAGGAAGCGAAACTTTTGCGTGAAGAGCAGCGCTTCATAATTAACAGGGAAACTGATTCAGATCGCTACCGTAAAACTTTTCATATTTACAGGTCTCAGCTGAAACGCCTTGAAGAAATGCACCGCCTTGCTAAACGGATGCCGATTCGCGTCCCGCAGGCCGCCCCACTGGTCCAGCTATTCCGGATTGTGCAAAAGATGCAGTATAAAAAATGTTGCGGTAAAATCATCCACGAACAAAAAGTAGACCAGCTGATGGAAAAGCTGGAGCAAAGTTTTGCAGAAATGGATCTCCCTAAATCGCGGGAAGAATTTATCAGCCGGGCTTCACTGTTCCACCTGTTTCATGAAATACAGCGCTACTACAATCGCATGAAAAACATGCCTCCGGCAGTTATAGCAGAGCGGCAGAAGTAATAACTGAAAGGTCTCTCTCCCATTAACCGGCCCCACACCGGGCAGGCCTTTTAAATTGAACTGCAGGCATTGACGAGGGCAGCTTTACAGGCAGACCTGTCGTGGGCCAGGCTTTTACTTACCCCTCCTGGCTGCTGTAATACTTTGCAGAAGTTTCGATCAGCTCATTTATTTCAGGACCGAGAGCCTCTTTTTGGCAAGCAGTAATCTCCAGCACTCCTGCTGCGGCAAGATCGAGCAAGTAGTTCAGTTGTTCACGGCTGAAGGGTTTATCTTCGGCAGATCCCTGCACTTCAACCAGCTGTCCTGCTGCTGTCATCACGACATTCATATCGACCCCTGCTTTTGAGTCTTCTTCAAATGCCAGGTCGAGAATAGGGATACCACTAAAAATACCGACGCTGATCGCAGACAAATAGTCGTAAAGTGGGAGCTGCTTGATCAGCGCATTATATTTCAGGTGGAGGAGGGCTTCGGCCAGGGCAACATATGCCCCGCTAATCGCAGCCGTGCGCGTTCCCCCGTCTGCCTGGATTACATCGCAGTCGATCCAGATCGTCCTTTCACCAAGCCCAATGAGGTCAACCACCGATCGAAGCGAACGACCGATTAACCTTTGTATTTCTGAACTGCGCGCGTTAACTTTTCCCCGCTCCCTGTTGATGCGAACCCCCGTTGATCGGGGCATCATTGCATACTCAGCCGTTATCCACCCCTGTCCCATACCCTTGAGGAATGGCGGCACCTTTTCTTCCACGGTCGCGGTACAGATAACGTTGGTATCGCCAAGTTCAATCAGGGCAGACCCTTCCGGGTACTTGAGGTAATCCCGGGTTATCCTTATCGGTCTCATTTCATTATTTTTTCTACCGTCTATACGCATTTTTCTCCGGCTCCTTTTTAACTACCAGACTTACTTTCATTAATTCACCGTTTTAAACCGTAAATCCTTTTCCGATCTACTCCTGCAGCCGGCAGCCGCCTGCTTTCACCGGGAATCAGGACAATTCCATATTCCGCTGCTGTTCGCTTTCAGACTCACCGGCAGGCTCCGAAAGCGGGCGCAGCAGCTGAAGGACTTCACCTTAACGCCCCTGCCCCGGCCAGCGAACGGATAAATAGTTTAAATTTTTACCGGGCCCGGACAAAGCTAGAGGAAAAGGGGGACGTGAAAAGAAGTAATACTAAGGCATTTTTAGAGGAGGCTACGTTATGGAAATTTCACACATTATCCCTGCATTACTAATTCTGTCAGCCGCGTTTATCGTTTATACCTACAACCGACTGATCGGTTTAAGAAACATGGCTGATACTACTTTATCTAACATCGACACCCTGCTGCAAAAGCGCTTTGACCTGGTGCCCAACCTCGTGAACACAGTTAAAGCTTACATGAAGCATGAGCAGGAAGTGTTGGAGACGATCACCCGGGCCAGGACTGAATACCAAAATGCGCGAACATTACAGGAAAATGCAGGAGCCGATGAAAAGGCTTCAAGGGCGCTTAAAACACTTTTTGCGGTAGCGGAAAGCTATCCCGATTTAAAGGCTAACGAAAATTTTATGATGCTGCAGGAAGAACTGGTCGGCATTGAAAATAAACTGGCTTACTCCAGGCGCCGTTACAACAAAACTATTATGATATTCAACATGGTGATCCAAAAGTTCCCGAGCAATTTAGTAGCCCGTCTTTTTAATTTTGAAACCCGTGAATATTATTCTGTCGAATCTGACCAGGTCCGTAATGTTCCGGAAGTAGAAATGCAAGGCGGTGATAAAAAGTAATGGACCCCATTTTCAGCCGCATAGCGGCCAATAAAAGACGAACCTTTTTCCTTTTTTTCCTTTATGCCGTTTTATTCGTGGGGATTGGTTATTTTGCAGGAATTTACCTGGGCGACCCTGTCGTCGGGATTGTCCTCGCTGCTATCGTTTTTGTTGTCCTTTTCCTGATCAGCTTTTTCCAGGGCCAGGGTGTTGTCACCTCGATGGCAGGGGCAAAAGAAGTTTCCAAGCAACAGGAACCTTTTCTCCACAACACGGTTGAAGCCCTGAGCATCGCGGCAGGAAAACCGATGCCCAAAGTTTATATTATTGAGACCGATGTGCCTAACGCTTTTGCTGCCGGGCGTAACCCCCAAAATGCAATCATTGCGGTTACCAGGGGGTTGATGAAGCGTTTGAACCGCCAGGAACTTGAGGGGGTTATCGCCCACGAAATGGCCCATATCAATAACTATGATGTTTTGCTGGCAACAGTAGCAATTGTGCTGGCGGGAACAATCGTTTTTGTAAGTGTAATTGCCAGGAATATGGTTTTTTTCGGGGGAATGGGGCGAGGCGGCCGTAGAGGCGGACAGGGCCAGTTAATTTACCTGGCGGTATTAATCATCCTGGCTGTTCTAGCGCCAATTTTCGCCCAGCTGCTCAAATTTGCCATTTCCAGGCAGCGTGAATACCTCGCTGATGCCACCGCTGCCGATTTTACAGGTTACCCTGAAGGCCTGGCCAGCGCACTGGAAAAAATAACAAACCAGCAGGTCAAGAACAGCCCTATCGATAACAACGCCCTGAACGGCCTTTATATAGTCAACCCATCGCTGGGCGCCAGGCAGGGAAACAGGGCCAACGTTCTTTTTTCAACACACCCCCCCGCAGCTGAAAGAATTAAGCGCTTACGGGCTATGTAACGGCGGGGCAGCATTAAATACAGCATGCTATGTAAAAACCGGAACCATAACGGTCCCGGTTTTTCTTTTTCAGGTCAGGTGGACCCTGTAGGCTTTAATCTTACGCTGAAGCAGCTTAGCCCCGACTTCTTCAAATGATTCGGGGTTTCCGCTGACAAAAAAGCGGTTGCGGGGCATTTCGCAGCTAAGGGGGTTGGCCATCCCGTTATGATCGAGGATCGCTTCCACTTCGGATGCAATTTCCTCCGCTGAATTGATCAGGTTGATCGACGGACCGACCACTTCCTGAATCAAGCTTTCCATGAGGGGATAGTGGGTACAACCCATGATCAGGGAATCAATGTCTTCCCCAATCAAAGGATCGAGGTACTCATGAACCACTATTTTAGCTTCGGGGGTATCAACCAGGTTATTTTCTACCAGGAGCACAAACAGGGGGCAGGGTTTACTGACAATATGCAGCCCGCCATTTTTCCTGCGCAGGGCCTTCTCATACTCCGAACTTTTAATTGTCCCGACAGTTCCAATTACCCCGACTCTTCCGTTTTTGCTTTTTGCGAGGGCCGCCCGCACCCCGGGTTCAATTACCCCGAGGACAGGCTGTTCACAGGCCTCCTGGTAATAAGACAGGCCAGCCGCCGTAGCAGAGTTACAGGCGATAACAAGCATCTTAATTTCCTGGTGCCTGAGAAAATCAATCATCTGGAAAGTAAAGCGGCGGACCTCATCATAAGTACGAGGACCGTAAGGCATCCTGGCCGTATCGCCAAAATAGATGATCCTTTCACGGGGCAGTCGGCGGCTTATTTCCTGAACCACGGTCAACCCGCCGACTCCTGAATCGATAACCCCGATCGCCCGGTGTGCATTGATTATTTGTTCGCTGGTTAAGGCCACCTTTATTTCGCCTTCATTCTGCTAAAATAACCGCCCATTATCTTACGCGTGTCAAAAATAGAGATAAAAGCTTCGGGGTCAATCTCTTTCATCTTGCTCAATAATTCAGGCAGCTCTTTTCTTTTTAACAATACCTGTAAATTGGTGCGGGGAGCGCCTTCCATGCCGTAGCTGGGCATCGAGGTTACCCCATAGCCGAGATCTCGCAGCGACTGATCAAGGGTACCGCCGTTTTTTACAGTAACGATTTGGGCCAGAACATAGCCGACGGCAATTTTTTCCTCAATCCAGCTGCCAACCAGGTTACCGGAAGCAAAACCGAGCCCGTATGCGATAATATTGGACCACTGATCAATATTAGCTAAAACCATACTCAGGGCAGCCAGGTAAATGATCACTTCAAAAAAACCGATAGCAGCGGCAATCTTACTCTCGCCCCGGGTTAAATATATTATACGTACCGTCCCCAGGCTGACATGAGCAATTTTAGCAACGAATATGGCCAGTAAAGTTAATATTACTCCAATCACCTAAAACCCTCCAGTGGCAACGTGCGGGCACCATGCCATGTGTTGATCATTTCGTATTGTAACAACCCGGCTTCTCACTGTCAAATATATTCACATAAACCCATGTAAGAGGGCGGCGAGAAATAACCGCCGCCCTGAATTTTATAATATCTGAAGGCACAGCCCGGTAATTGTTTTGAAAGTCGGATCAGCGCATTGTGCCCATTTTAGCCGACCGCGAAGCAACAATTTCCAGGGCATGTTCGTTTTTTACTTTAATTAAGGTTCCTTTCATACCAAGGGACCTTGATTCAATGATCCCTGCGCTCTCGAACTTGCGTAAAGCATTTACAATGACCGACCTCGTTATTCCGAGGCTGTCGGCAATTTTACTGGCGACTACTACACTTTCATTATTACTGATGTTCTTCAGTATTTCACGTATCGCTTCGACTTCTGAATAAGAAAGGCTTTCAAAAGCGCCCTCAGCCAGGTCTTTGTTCCTGACATTTTCTTCTTCCTGGTCAGTTGTTTCATGCTTAATGTGCATACCAACCAGTGCTGCGCTGACTTCGGCCAGGATCATTTGATCCCGCTCCAGGTTACGGTCAGGGTAAAGAAGCAGAATTGAAGCCAGGCGTTTGCTTCCACTACGAATGGGAATCATCGAATATATTAACTTTTTACCGTCAGATTGTTCACTATAAGGTTCATTAAAGTGGGGTTCAGCAGCTTTAACTTTTGCTGACAGAACAGGATCTCCTGCCAGGGAACCCTCCTTAACCCTGCTTTCCAGGCGGCCACCGCTATCGACATCGCCCGGGGAACTGCCCAGGATGAGACCGTCCTTATCTAAAATTATAACCGCTGCACTGATAACGTCAGCTATAGCTTTTACTGCGTCGCGCAAACCGGCTTCGCCGCTATCCGGCTTGAGGAACACGCGATTCAGTTTTCTGATCTGTTCTAAAACCTGGTTATCCTTCATATTATACTCCTCCTTTCACTTGTTTATAATACATAATAGTGTCTATGTCAATAATATTCCAACATTTACGAGTGAGAACTAATATTCTATCTGCTTCGCCTCCAGCTGCCCGAAGATCCGGATCCTTTCGGGGACGCGGGCGGACACCTGATATTATTAAGCCGCGATCAAGCTGGGCCTAACCGGCACCGCTTTAACGGCGGTTTTGAAATAACTGCCCGGCCAGCCTGTAGACTTCTTTTAAGGGCAGGCCGGAACTGCGGGCGACCTTTCTGCAATCTTCATACTCCGGGGCAAAGTGCAGGTCAGGACCCTGTTTCGGAGCCGGGACGGTCTTAATCCTGATTGGTCCCCATTCAGACTGCACTGTAAAAGTTTCCCGCGGGCGCGTCGCCTTGCATACGGTTGTGAGACGCAGGCCCAGGGTCGAAGTTTCATAAAATATGAGGTCCTGCAGCTGCCTGGCTATTTCCGGAGGGGAAAGGACAGTCAGCTGAACAGCAGGGCGGTTTTTTTTCATCTGGATCGGGGTATACCACGCATCCAGCGCACCTGCTGCAAAGAGCCTCTCCATCAGGTAACCAAAGTGCTCCGGGTTTTGATCATCTATGTTAGTATCGATAATAACTGCTTCCTGATCATAGGCAGGTTCCGGCCGATCTGAAGTCCCCAGCAGGAGGCGTAAAAAGTTGGGGTAGCCGGGGTCTAAACTGCCTGCCCCGTAGCCAACCTTCTCGAGGTTAAATGAGGGCAAGGGGCCGAAATAATCGGCCAGGGTGGTTACAATCGCCGCCCCGGTTGGGGTAACGAGTTCAAAATCAACAGGGGTGCCTTTTACCGGTGCCCGGCGCATGGCGATAAGTTCCAGGGTGGCCGGGGCCGGCAGGGGCAGCCTGCCGTGTGCGGACTGGACTTCACCCCTCCCGGCAGGGAGCGGTGAACAGTGGATGATATTAATTTCAAGCAGGTAGAGAGCGGCGGCAGTACCGACGATATCGACAATAGCGTCGACCGCCCCGACCTCATGAAAATGCACCTTATTGACAGAAATACCGTGCACTGCCGCTTCCGCTTCCGCCAGGCGGTTAAAAATGGCCGAGCTGTTTTTCTGGACGGGGCGGGGCAGGTCTGATTTATCGATCAGTTCGAGGATATCTGAAAGGTGCCTTGCAGCAGGTGCACTGTCATCAAGTTTGACCAGGGCCCTGGTTCCGGCCAGACCACCGCGCCTGACCGGCTCTGCTTCCAGTTTATAACCCTCAAGTTTAAGGCTGCCAAGCAGATCGTTAAGATCTTCAAGACTCGTACCGGCATCGATCAGGGCGCCAAGGGTCATATCACCGCTGATGCCGCTGTAGCAATCAAAATAGAGCGTTTTTTGCACCGCTTTATTGTTTCGCGAAACGAACATTATCCAGCTCCTTCCCCAACTCGGTTGATCAGGGCAGCCATGTGTCCGGCGCCGTAACCATTGTCAATATTGACAACTGCTACCCCGGAAGCGCAGCTGTTTAGCATTGTTAGCAGCGGGGCCAGGCCCCCAAAATGGGCCCCGTAACCTACGCTGGTAGGTACAGCGATCACGGGACAGGTGGCTAATCCGCCGACGACACTGGCCAGGGCCCCTTCCATACCGGCCACGACCACGATCACCCTGGCTTTACTGAGGAGATGCCAGTTGTCAAAAAGGCGATGTATTCCTGCCACACCAACATCAAACAGCCGCTCAACATTACTTCCGATCAACTCTGCGGTCAGCGCCGCTTCCTCGGCAACAGGCAAATCAGCTGTCCCTGCTGTAACAACAGCCACATAACCAACCGGCTCGGGTTCACTCTCTCCACGGAGAACCAGCGCCTTTGGCGTACTGTGGTATTCAACGTTGGGGTGGACAGCCCTGACTGCCTCAAAAACCGAAGTTTCCGCTCTGGTAGCCAGGACAGTCCCTCCCGAGGCAGCCAGTCGGCCGACGATCGCCACTATTTGTTCTTCAGTTTTACCGGGGCAGTAAATAACCTCCGGGAAGCCACGCCGCAGGAAGCGCTGGTGGTCAACCCGGGCAAACCCAATATTTTCATAGGGCAGTATACGCAGGCTTTCGGCAGCTTCGTCTACACTGACCTTTCCACTTTGTACCGCTTCGAGCAATTTTTGCAGCTTTTTCGCGTTAATAGCCCGGAGACCTCCTTTAGCAAACTTAAAGACCTTTCTCTATTGTCGATTATTTAGAATTATACCATACAGGGGCAGGTAGAATAAAAGGAAACACGGGATGGTTTTCCCGTGTTTCCTCTAATTTACAGCTATTTGTTTCAGTTTAATACTCAGAAGGCAAAGCGTTGAGCTCATCGAGGCTGAATACCGGCCCGTCTTTGCAAACATATACAGAGCCAAGGTTGCAGCGCCCGCATTTGCCTACCCCGCATTTCATGCGCATCTCTAAAGTGGTTATAACCTGTTCGGGTGAGAACTGCAGCTTATCCAGGGCCTGCAAAACAAACTTGATCATAATTGGCGGTCCGCAGGTCAATGCGATCCGGCCTTCAGGCTTAAAGGCCAGTTCGGAAACATAGTTTGGCACAAAACCGACATGTCCGTTCCAATCAGGAAACTCGGCATCTACCGTCAGGTAAACACTGGTATCGGGTTCCGCAGCCCAGCTTTCCCTGACCTCACTTTTACGAATCAGGTCTGCGGGAGAGCGTGCCCCGTATACGATATCGATATGCCCGAATTCTTCGCGATGGGCAAAACAATAACCGATCAGCGAGCGGAGGGGTGCCAGGCCGATTCCACCGCCGATGAAGAGGATATCCTTGCCTTTCATCTTTTCAATCGGAAAACCATTGCCGTAGGGGCCCCTGATGCCAATCTGCTGACCGGGTTGCAGGCCGTGCAGGGCGCCGGATACATTGCCGACATCCTTTATACTAAACTCGAGGCATTCCCGGCAGGTCGGAGAAGAGGTGATCGAAAATATTGCCTCACCGACAGGAGGCACCGACAGCATGGCACACTGCCCGGGCATAAAATCAAAGGGCATCCCTTCCTTACCAACAACCCGCAGGGTCTTGATATCGGGAGTTTCCTCGGTAATATCGAGTATGGTTGCCTGTTGGGGCATCAGTACATTAGCGCTGCTCAACAGTCTCACCTCCAAGAGCCTTGATTGCCTGAACTATATCGAGGTTCACCGGGCAGCTGCGCAGGCAGCGCCCGCAGCCAACACAGGCTATTTCATTAAAAGTTTCCGGGTAGTACTGCAGTTTGTGCATAAAGCGCTGCCGCACCCTTTCTTTGCGCCCGGCCCTTGGGTTGTGACCGCCGGCCATATCGGTGAAGTGGCCGTACATGCAGCTGTCCCAACAGCGGAACCGCTGCCCTTCCCCCTCGTGTCCGAAATCTTCTACATCGAAGCAGTAACAGGTAGGGCAGACATAGGTGCAGACTCCACAGCCCAGGCAGCTTTTGTAGAGCTCATCCCATACCGGGTCTTCAAAGCGCTCTTTTAAATTTTCAGGGAGCCCTTCGAGGTTCAGGCCGAAATCAGCAGTTTTTACTTCTGCCGCTTCAAACTTTTCATCAGAACCATCCTGAAGCAGGTCGCCTGCCTGATCCAGGAGAGCTTTGCCCTTGTCGGTCCTGGCCTCCAGAAGCACTAACCCGTTTTTCAGGTGAGCCATTACGTCTGCACCAGGTGCATCAGCAGGATTGATCCCAAATTCATTGCAGAAACAAAATGGATCGGGCTCTCTGCAGGAAAGTCCCACTACGGTCGTCTTCTCACGTCTCTGCCGGTATAATTCATCGGATGGTTCCTGATCAAGGTATACCTTATCGAGCATCTCAACTGCCTTTAGATCACAGGGGTGCACTCCGAAAGCTATGACCGGCTCTGCGTTTTCGACCGGGATCAACTCGAGCTGATTGCCGCTGCACCGGTACTGCAGGTAGGTTTCCTCACGCGGCAGAAACACGTCTTTTGCCGATACGGCTGTGTTAACTGCATCCAGGTTGGCTTCAGCGCCTTCACTCCACGGTTGAAATAATACCACCGGCCCTTCCTGGATCGGCAGAAATAGAGGGCCTTTTGCCGCTAAAGATTTCCAGAGCTCGGGTAATTTCTCCCTGGCTATTACTTTCTTCACTATGACCACCTCACTTTTCAGAAAATGCCGCGGGATCATCTGGCCGGTAGGTGAGCAGCGGAGGTTCCTGCTCTGGATCAAGGCCGGCTTCGTAATCGCCATACAGCTCGTTGATATCTTTAATCAGTTTTCGATTCAATTCCTGCAGGGGTATATCCACGGGGCAGGAACGCTCGCATTCACCGCAATCTATACAGCGCCCTGTTCCATGATAGGCCCGGACCAGGTGAAACATGAAGTTTTCACTGGGCTGGTAAGCGCGGCCCTGCCAGCGGGGATTCTCCTGCTCCACAAAACACTCGCGGCAGCTGCAGAACGGGCAGGCCTGTCGGCAGGCATAGCAGCGCAGGCAGCGGGAAAGCTCTTTTTCCCAGTAGCCGAACCGCTCTTCTGCGGACATTTCCTCCAGCTCTTCAACTGTTTTAAAACGCTCGGTGACCTCTTTTTCACCCTGCGGCGAAAACAGGAGTTGATCGTAAACAGCGGGATCGGGGTAGCGGCAATCTTTGCATTTGTCGAGCAGAAGATCGTCGCGTTGCGCTTCCTGCTCGCCGCTCCCTACTTTGATGATCACCCGCCCGTTTTCTTCTGTTATCTCCAGGGGAGCACCGCCTGCCTTCTCAACCAGGCGGTTATAGTCAAGCATACCGGGGCAGGGCAGTCCGTAGAGGATAACCTGTTCGCGCCTGACCATATTATCCTGTAAAAGGCGGTTGAAAGCGCGGGCATCGCAGCCTTTAACCAACACCCCGACCTTATCGTGGTCCTTTAGCTCTTCCAAAAGGTACCGGCTTAAGTTTACCGCACAGAAAGAATCCCAGGCCAGCTTTTCGAGGTCTGCTTCGCTGCGGGCAAAAAGAGGCCTCGACTGCCACCAGTAATGGCCCTTTTCCCAACCAAGCAGCAGATCGATGCGGCCCCCGAGTAAATCCTGGCTCACTGCTTCGCGTACTTTATTTACACTTTCGACGTTACGCTCTGCCATCGGGCATCCCTCATCTTTCTGTTCGGCCCGAGGGCCTTGATTTTTTCTGTAATTGAGGTCATTTCTTCGGCAAATTTGTCGCCTTCCGAACTCGAAATCCAGCGTACTTCGAAGCGTTCCGGCTCAAAACCGGCAAATTCAACCAGTCTTTTAAAGGCGGAAAGACGGCGCCGGGACTGGTAATTTCCGCTGGTGTAGTGACAGTCACCGGGGTGGCAGCCAGCCACAAGCACACCGTCGGCTCCGCGCTGGAAAGCGCGCAGCACGAACATCGGGTTCATTCTGCCCGAACAGGGCACACGGATTACTTTCACATTTACCGGGTAACTCATCCGGCTGGTCCCGGCTAAATCGCCTCCGGCATAGCTGCACCAGTTACAGCAGAATGAGACAATCAGGGGCTCCCAACCGCCAGCTGTTTCGTTTAGCGCTGCAGACATATCGCATCCACCTCCGCCATGATTTGGTCGTTGCTAAAGCCTTTCAGGTTGATCGATCCCGAACGGCAGGTTACGGCACATGAACCGCAGCCCTGGCAGAGAGCGGGGTTAACTTCAGCCACGGTGCGTTTAAGAACACCGTCCTTATAACGCTCCTCGATTTCCACCGGGGTAATTGCAGTGTACGGGCAAATTGCCTCGCAGTTGAGGCAGCCTGAACAATCGCTCTGGATTACTTCCGCGGTACACGCTTCACCCTGCAGTTTCTCCTTGGAGAGCAGTCCGATTGCTTTAACTGCAGCTGCACTGGCCTGGGACACCGTCTCGGGGATATCTTTCGGCGCCTGGCAGGCTCCGGCAATAAAGATCCCCGCAGTGTGGGTTTCGACAGGCTTCAGCTTCGGGTGAGCTTCATTGAAAAAATGGTAGCTGTCGCTGTTGATACCAACCAGACGCCCTAATTCGGGAGCGTCGCCCCTGGCGACTGTAGCAGCAGCCAGGACAACCATGTCGGCTTTTATTTCTATATTCCGGTTGGTCAGCGAATCAATACCGCGCACAACCAGATGGTCATCTTCAGGGAATATTTTACCAACCTGCCCGCGCATGTAAGCGACATCGTGTTCTTCAGCGGCACGGCGCTGAAATTCTTCATAGCCCTTGCCGCCGGTGCGGACATCGATGTAAAAAACATAGCTTTTGGCGTCAGGCACTTTTTCTTTTAATAAAATGGCCTGTTTGGCCGTGTACATACAGCATATCTTTGAGCAGTAATTCATGCCGCGGGCTTTATCGCGGGAACCGATGCACTGGATAAAAACCACTTTTTTGGGCGGTTTGCCGTCGGAGAGCTTGACAACTTTTCCACCGGTCGGGCCCGAGGCATTAAAAATGCGCTCAAACTCCAACCCGGTAAGGATATCAGGGTGCTGACCGTAGCCGTATTCGCCGTATATGGTCGGATCCAACTGGTCAAACCCGGTGGCGACAACAATTGCTCCGTAGCGGCGTTCGATTATTTCATCCTGCTGCTCATAATCGATCGCCTGCGGCGGGCACTCTTTCTCACAAATCTGGCAGCGTCCTTTCCTGAAATAGAGACAGCTGTCACGGTCAATTACCGGCACCATGGGCACAGCCTGGGCAAACGGAACATAAATTGACTTGCGTTTGGACAGCCCCATCTCAAATTCGGACGGAGCCTTGGAGGGACACTTTTCCCAACAGATCCCGCATCCTGTACACTTAACCGGGTCTACGTAGCGGGCCTTCTGCCTGATTTTTACGTCAAACTGGCCGACAAAACCTTTAACCTCGTCCACTTCAGAGTAGGTCAGCAGGTTAATGTTCGGGTGCTGGGCCGCCTCAACCATTTTAGGAGTCAGTATACAGGCGGAGCAGTCAAGGGTGGGAAAGGTTTTCTCCAGCTGGGCCATCCTGCCGCCGATGCTCGGATCCTTTTCTACAATGTCAACTTCATAGCCGGCTTCAGCAATATCCAGGGCAGCCTGGATTCCGGCAATTCCTCCGCCGATCACCAGGGCCCGTTTCTCGACATCAAGGCGGGGGGCTTCAAGAGCTTCGTTTAGCGCAGCCTTGGCAGCAGCCGCCCTGAGCAGGGCTATAGCTTTAGGGGTCGCTTCCTCCATATCTTTATGAACCCAGGAGCAGTGCTCCCTGATATTGGCAACTTCCAGGAGATAGGGGTTTAACCCTGCTTCCGCAGCAGCCTTACGAAAAGTGTTTTCGTGCATACGTGGCGAGCAGGTGCCGACCACTACCCGGTCCAGATCATTTTCTTTTATTGCCTTGGTAATAATATCCTGCCCCATTTCGGAGCAAAGATAACGGTATTCGTCAGCGTGAACCACTCCGGGAAAATTACGGGATGCTTCAACGGTTTTGTCAATATCCACAGTGCCTGCAATATTTGTTCCGCAGTGGCAGATAAATACTCCTGTTCTTGGCAAGTTCCTAACCTCCTTTACTTGTTATATTTGCGGAAGCCGCTGACCAGCGCCTGCTGGGGCAGTTTCTCCAACTGCTCGGGGGTCAGTTCAGCGGGTCCGAATTTGTTTCCACCACGGTTCCGAAGGATGGAAAGGCGCAGCCCTTCCATAACCCGGGCCAGGTCTATGTCGCGGGGGCAGCGGGCAGCGCAGGTAAAGCAGGACGCGCAGACCCAGGGCGTTTTGCTCTCAGCCAATTCATTCTCCAGGCCCATCTGCAAGTAGCGGAGTACCTGGTGAGGCTTAAGATCCAGGGCTGCAGAAACGGGACATGCAGCGCTGCATTTGCCGCACTGGTAGCAGCCGTTAGGGTCCTGGCCGCTGTGCATCTTCATGTCTTCAATCAGACGGCTTTTACCGGTTTCGGTAGTCATCCCTGCGGCACCTCCTCTTTTGTTCCCCGATCCTGAGCCGATTCACTGGGCAGGCCCATCGCTTCAGCTAATATTTCACTGAAATAGTAGACTTTGATCGGTGTTTTTCCTTCATTATCGGCACAATTTTCAAGGTTGTAACGGCAGAGCGGACAGGCAGTGACCAAAATTTCTGCCCCTGCCCTGCGGGCCGAATCAAGAATGCGCTGCACGGTATCTGCGGCCACGCCTTCTTCGGTTACGGAAAGATAAGCACCGCAGCATTCGGTGCGGTAAGGGCTCTTAACCACCTCGGCACCTAAAGCCCTGATCATGTCTTCCATAATTGTAGGGTTCTCTGGATCGTCAAACTGCATTACCTTGGAAGGACGCAGCAGCAGGCAGCCGTAATAGGCAGCCACTTTTTTTCCTTCCAGCGGTTTTTTGACCATTTCTTTCAGTTTATCAAACCCCAGGTCGTCACGGAGCACTTCGAGGAAGTGAAGGACACGGCCTTCGCCGGCATATTCAACTTCCAGGTGATCGGTAACTTTTTTGCGGGCATCTTCATTCCTCTGCATCAGTTCCTGCGCCCGCTTGAGCACGTGATGACAGGCGGCACAGAGCGACACCAGTGGTTCACCTTCAGCCGCGGCAAGGGTGCGGACCGGGGAGAGCAGCGAGATCAGTTCGTCCTCGTAAAGAGGGTAAACTGCTCCGCAGCACTGCCATTCAGACAGTTCCTCCAGTTCTATTCCCATTGCTTTGGCTGCAGCCAAAGTGGTATCTTCCATGCTCTTGGCCTGTCCCTTGAGGGTACATCCGGGAAAATAACGATAGCGCACTTTTAAGCGCACCTCCTAGTTGGGCAGGTTTATTTGACATACTTAGACATACTTAAAAGTGTTCGACAAGCTGTCGGAAAACACCTTTTTAATTTTTAAAATAATTGTTTTAAATTTTAGAATCGGCCCAGGAGGTGCTGGAGAGCAGCGCAGTACGGCACTTTTCGCGCAGGTCAGGGTAGCGGTCAGAAAGCTCGTCAACAAGATCTGCCATTTCTTTACGCTTGGTTTTGCCGCTGACGGGGCAGGGATTTTTGAACAGCGGCAACCTTTCCCTCCCGGCAAGTGAAGCAAGGGTTTTTTCGGGAAGTTGAATCAGGGGGCGGATCATGTACAGATCTGCCCGGTCCAGATAGGTGACCGGTTTAAAAGTATCCATCTGGCCGGTATAAATCAAGTTCATAAAATAGGTTTGGATCGCATCGTCAAGATGATGGCCAAGGGCCACCTTGTTGCAGCCCAGTTTGTTTGCAGCCTGGTGCAGGGCGCCGCGGCGCATATTAGCACAAAGAGCACAGGGGTTTTTCTCTTTTCTGCGTTCAAACACTACTTTCGCGATTACGGTTTTTTCAACATGGAAGGCAATGTCCAGCTTCTCGGTCAGGTCGCGCATCGCTTTAAGATCAGAGGGCCAGCCCAGGTCAACATAAACCGCCTGCAGGTTAAAATCAAAGGGAGCATGGCGCTTAAACTGTTTCATTATATAAAGCAGGGAAGCGCTGTCTTTGCCGCCGGATATGCCAACGGCAATATTATCTCCTGCGGTGATCATGTTATGCTGATATATAGTTCGCTTAACCCTGGTAAAAAACCATTTTCCATCGCTGCGGCGCAACTGACTGACTTCCCTTCATCTGCATTGGAACAGGTAATATAATTGCTTTTTTATCAAGTCTGTGTGATTCCCGTTCCGGGCACAGGCATGCCTTCCCTGCAATCACTATTGTGCCACAAATATTGTGCATTTGCCATATATTTTACGGGAAGGATCTGCTCACCTTTACTTCGCCAGAATCTTACTTTCTTTCA
Organism: Syntrophomonadaceae bacterium; assembly: GCA_007119965.1. Classification (GTDB taxonomy): domain Bacteria; phylum Bacillota; class Dethiobacteria; order DTU022; family DTU022; genus T3SED10-7. The sequence goes on along the minus strand of SKOR01000020.1, from coordinate 32,280 downwards.
TGGCTTAAATGAGCATCCGTGTTATAATATAGTCCAGGATCTAACCGGAAAAGGTTAAGGAGGCATTTTTTTGGCCCGCCATATTAAAAAAAACAAAAAGAGGCGCAGCAAGGCCTGGGTAACACTGCTGATATTCAGCCTGATCGCTTTTACCCTGGGCTATTTACGTTCAGCCGGGATGCTAAATTTTTAATGTTTCGGCATTAACAGCTCAAAACAGGGCATCTTGACCCTGTTTTTCTTGTTAGCTCTTAGCAGGCTGAGCCCCTGCTTTTCAGCTGTAGCTATTACCTGCAGGCGGCGGGCTTTTGAGCCGAGTTTTTGCAGGTAAGCGCCGAATCCGACAGCCGCTTTTTCTGAAGCAAAGCGGACGCCTTCGGCATTGACAACAATCTGGGCATAGTGAGACGGCAGTTTGCCGCGTAAAGTTTTACGCAGCTCTTTTAAATGAAAGCTGCTGACCATACCACGTAATTTTAAGTAGATAACCCCCTTCTGCTCTGTAAGTGAAACCTTTAGCTGCAATGACGCAGATTCAAGCTGCTCCTTGTTAAATTTAGGGACACTCAGGTAACGTTCTAACAAGGTTACCGGCTGCAGGGCTTGTTGCTGCTGCCGCTTCAGAAGCTGAACATAGCCCCTGTTTTTCCATTCAAAATGCCTGATCAAGCCCCAGGCTAATGCCCTGTAAAGGGCAGAGGACCACCCGGTGTGCCCGACATTTTTAAAAATGTTTTTTAGCGAATAGAATTTTTTCAGCGCTTTCACTGTTTCAGACTGCAGCTCTTCAGGTGACATTAAAGCAGGTTTAAGAACCGTATGGTGGCCATCATAAAGCGACCAGTCATAAGATAATATTCTGCCCTCTGCTTCCAGCTTTTCATAAAAACGTGTGCCGGGCATGGGGGTGAGAATCATAAATTGTACCGTATCGATCCGGGCTTCAAGGGCAAACGCTGCAGTTTCTTTGACCGTCTCTGCCGTATCAGCTTCGCCGCCTAATACAAACATTCCGTGAATCCTGATGCCGTAGGCCTGGAAACTTTCAATCGCTTCCCTGATCTCTTCCACAGTTTGCTGCTTATTATAATCTTCCAGTGTTTCAGGATTAATCGATTCAAACCCGATATAGACAATTGTGCAGCCGGAACGCTGCATTAAATCGAGCAGTTCTTTGTCAAAAGCAGCTTCAGCCCGAACCTGGGCTCCCCAACTCCTTATTTTTACTTCTTCGCGTTCAATCATTTCACGCATCAGTTCCTTGCTGTGAACAGTATTCGCCAGAAAATTATCGTCACAGAAAAAGATGTGCCTGTCCGGGTAGCGTGACAACTCTTCCAAGACGCTTTCGTTACAGCGGAAACGGTAACGCCGGCCAAACATCTGGGTAACGCAGCAAAAAGTGCAGTTAAAGGGGCACCCCCGGGAAGTCATCACCGGAACACTGTGCAGTTTTTCTGAGCGCTCAAGTAAAGTGATATCCGGAATCGGGAGGGTATCCATATCGATTTTTTCCTCAGGCTCTTTATTGTATACCGGTTTGCCATTGCTCCAGTAAGCTACACCGGGGATGCCATGAGGTTCCCGCCCTGCTTCTACCGCACGAATCAGGGGCAAAAAGCTGGATTCAGCTTCCCCCAGGACAACATAATCGGCAAACTGCAGGGCTTCGTCGGGCATAAAGGTAGCATGGATTCCGCCGATAACTACTGGTATACTGTTTGACCTTAACAAACCGGCAATCCGGTAAGCTTCACGGCAGGTAGCAGTGGTAGTGGAAATGCCGACCAGGTCGGCTTCGAATATTTGCAGCCAGGGCAGGGAGTCCCCGGTTCCCAGGTAGAATTTTACCAGGTATCCCTCCTCCTTAAGTTGTGTGCCCAGGGTAGGAAGCCCCAGGCGGGGCATCCGAACGTGCTTGTAAACATGATCTTCTTTAGACTGCGGTTCGATCAAGGCAATCTTTTTCATTTTACTTCGCTCCTTTTTCCAGGCTGACCGGATCATATTATATAATCTCTGTACAGCTTACTTATAAGGCCACGAAAGCTATAAGCTCGCCAGTTCCCTGCCTTTCCGCCGCAGGCAATGGGAGCGTGAGCAGATAAAACATATTTAAGATCCGTCTTGGGAGCTGTTGATCATCCTGAATTCGCGGGCACAATAAAATGCAGTTAAGGTTGGCAAAGGGATAGGTGCGAATAACCCTATCCCTTGTTTAATTGAAGTACTGCAGTTGCTTGGATATATTATTTTATAAAACGGATGCTGAGCGGATACTGGTAGTCCTCCCCTTCATTTGCTTTGACCGCAGCAATGATAACCACAATTAACCAAAACACAGATAAGGGGATCAGCAGAACGGCAACCAGCAGGGCAAACGGTATGCCTACCAGTGTAAACAGCAGCATAACCATAACTACCAGGGCAGCCGCGGCGTAGATGGAAATGCTAATCTGAAAGTTAAGGGCTTCTTTCCCCTGTTTATCAATCCAGTCAGATTGATCTTTCTTGATCAGCCAGATCACTAAAGGGCCCACCACATTCCCGAAAGAAGGCAGCACAAACAAGGCTAAGGCTGCAAGGTGCGCAAGCATGCCAAATGTCTTTTCATCCTGGGTCAGTATTTTACCATTACTCATAGAACAGACTCCTTCAACAACCTGCCATCCTGCGGTATAAATCTAATCATGAATCCTATTTACGCTTACAAATTAAACTTATCGCCAAACTGGCCTATCAATGGCAGCTGTTTTGCCTGGCCGCCGAGAGAATTGACAAGCCCCAGAATAAATAGAACAAGCAGGAAAAGAGAACCGAGAACACCTACAATCCAACCAAGAACCGGGATAACCGAAATGACACCGAGTAAAACCCAGGCAATTAAAAGAACCAGGCCTTGCTTAGCGTGAAACTGGCAATAAGGGCTTTCCTTTTTTGCTAATAAGGGGATTAGGACCAGCAAACCGAAATAAGATAGTGCTGCGATTAGTTTATTCTCCTCAATATCTTCCTTTGTATAAACTCCACTGTCTACCATTTTAATAGCTCCTTTCATATAGTAAAGTTAACAACACTTCCCCAACCGGCACAGAATTAATCATTTTTTTAATCATAAGCTATTTTTGTTTATATTTCAAGACCTCCTTTTACCTGCGTTATAGAACAAACTTTCTTTAGCCGAGCGCAGGCAGAATAATAATAGATCCTATTCAAACTCCTGCGGCCTGGTTTCAAGGTATTCACGCAGGGTTTTTCCCGACTCCTTCCAGGCTATGGCCTCCTCCACCCCGATGTAGCGATAATGCCAGGGTTCAAAGATATAACCGGTTATATGTTCCCTGCCCTCAGGATAACTCAGGGCAAAGCCATATTTATAGGCATTTTCAGCCAGCCACTTTCCCTGGGAGGTGTCGGCAAAGGCGGCCGTAAAATCGGCCCCTGTGCCTCCAAAGTCCACTGCAGTGCCGAGCTGGTGTTCTGATTGACCCGGGCGGGCACTGAAACGATTAGCTTCTTTTTCACCGTGCCTGCTGGCGTAATCCCGAAAAAGGCCATCCTGGGTGCTGTAACTGCGGTAAGCTGAACGGATGCTTAAGATTACCCCGTCTGATTCTGCAGCACGCCAGAGTTCCTCTAACCTGTTAAGCGCTTCCTGCCGTAACTGCATGCTGTAAGAAGGGTTCATATACCCAGGAACAGTTTGAAGGTCTGAAGGCCTGTAACTGCTTTTCAAGGTGGTTTCTTTTGTAACCAGGGCCAACAGGTAATCTCCATCGGCAATTACTTTCAAATCTTCATCCGCAGCGTCTTCATCTTTCGGGGGAGCAAATTCAGCGCTGTCTTCCCCGATCGGATCGGGATCGGCATCTTCTGCTTCTTCCTCCGGTTCTTCCTGATCAGACGGGCAGGGCTGGAGATCCGGCTCTTCTTCCTCAACCTCCGGAACAGTTTCTTCCTCTGCCGCCGGCTCTGCAGGCGAATCTGCCTCCCGGATTTCGCAGCCCGTGGCCATAGCCATGCCTGCCAGGATGATCGTCGTAAGGACCAGACCGGCCCTGATATTTTTTAATAGCGGTGAGCCGAAGACTTTCTTAAGAGGCATTCAGAATCTCCTCTGCCCTGTTGATTATATTTGCTGCACAGATCCCCCGCTTTTCCAGAACCACATCGCCAGGCGCTGAGGCCCCGAAATCGTCGATCCCGACGATCGCGCCTTTCGGCCCGGCAATGCCCTCCCATCCCATGGGCAGGGCCGCCTCGACCACCAGTCTGCAGTCTGTTTCAGAGGGAAGCACTTCTTCACGATAAGCCTCATCCTGGGCCAGGAACAGCTCGCGGCAGACCATGCTGACCACGCGTACGGAGCGACCCTGGTCCTGCAGTTCCTGCTGGGCCTGCAGGGCCGGGTTAACTTCAGAACCGCTGGCAATCAGGATCAGATCGGGCTTGCCGCCCTTTTCAGCGCTGATCACATAACCGCCTTTAAGAGCACCCCTGCCGCTACCCGGTAATTGGGGCAATTTCTGGCGAGTGAGGATCAGCGCACAGGGACCGCAGCGGCGCTGCAGGATGTGCAGCCAGGCAGCCGATGTTTCAACCCCGTCCGCCGGCCTGAGCACATGCAGGTGGGGTATGGAGCGCAGGTTGGCCAGGTGTTCTATCGGCTGGTGGGTTGGGCCGTCTTCACCGACGGCTACGCTGTCGTGGGTATAAATATAAGTAACGGGGAGCTGCATCATTGAACCAAGCCTGACAGACGGCTTCATGTAATCGAAAAAGACCAGAAAAGTTGAACCAAAAGGCCGCAACCCGCCGTGCAGGGAAAGGCCGGACATGATGGCTCCCATAGCATGTTCACGAACCCCGAAGTTAATATTGCTGCCTGACGGGTTATCCGCCTGAAAATCATCGAAACCTTTCAAATAAGTTTTAGTTGAAGAATTGAGATCGGCTGAACCGCCGATCATATTCGGCAGGTATTCAGCTAGCACCTGCATGATCTGCCCCGAGAGCTCCCTGGTCGCCAGTGCCTTGTCATCAAACTGCCACAGACGCGGATCTTCAGCAAGGTTTTCAGGCACTTTTCCCGAAAACCAGCTATCCCACTGTTCGGCCATTTCAGGGTATTCAGTTCGGTAATCGTCAAAAAAGGCATCCCATTCGACTTTTCTTGCGGTCAAAGATTCCCTTAACTTCGCAAAATGGCCGCTTACTTCAGGCGGCACATGAAAGGCCGGTTCGGCCGGCCATCCAAGATTTTTCCTGGTTAAAGCAACTTCTTCCCCGCCCAGGGGTGCACCGTGAACATCGGAGGTTCCCTGCTTGTTGGGCGAGCCATAGCCGATTTTAGTCCGCACCATAATCAGGCTGGGGCGGGATTCTTCCTGTTTTGCTTCAGAAATTGCTTCAGACAACAGCTCAACCCTGTTGCCTTCCTCTACGTTCAGAACCTGCCAGCCGTAAGCTTCAAAGCGTTTACCGGTATCCTCGGTAAAAGCCAGGTCTGTGCTGCCATCAATTGTAATCTGGTTGTCATCGTAGAGGCAGATCAACTTGCCGAGCTTCAGGTGCCCGGCCAGGGAGGCTGCTTCAGAGGTAACCCCTTCCATCATGCAGCCATCACCGGTATAGACGTAAGTATGGTGATTAATCAGCGGGTATCCCTCGCGGTTAAATTCAGCAGCCAGGCGGCGTTCGGCTATGGCCATCCCCACAGCATTGGCAAAACCCTGGCCCAGCGGGCCCGTGGTCGTTTCCACACCGGGAGTGTGCCCATATTCGGGATGCCCGGGAGTCTTACTGCCCCACTGACGGAAATTCTTGATCTCCTCCATGGGGAGACCGTAACCAAATAAGTGCAGCAGAGCATAAAGAAGCATGGATCCGTGCCCTGCGGACAGGACAAATCTGTCCCGATCAGGCCAGTCTGGAGCTTCGGGGCAGTGCTTGAGAAAAGCGGACCAGAGCGTGTAAGCCATGGCTGCTCCGCCCATCGGCAGACCAGGGTGCCCTGAATTTGCTTTTTCTACAGCATCAACTGCAAGAAACCGGATAGTATTTATTGCTTTTTCTTCAATTGCATTCAACCTCAGACAACTCCTTTTTAAGGGTTACCAACCACATTCATTTCTATTTCAAGGGCTACAAAGTCAATTGGTGTGGCACTCAGACTGCCCTCCTGTTCCTTGCCCAGGAGAACCCTGTTGATCGCTACCTCAAAACCCTGCTGCTCTTCGGCCAGACTGACCGTGAACTCCCGGACACCTTCTTCACCGGGTTCGGGCTGCAGGCCTTCAATCCTAAATTCAAAGTTGATATCGTAAGCCCAATCGCTGTCTTTAAAATATTCGACATCGAAGCTCAGGGTTACCCATTCCAGGGCAAATACATCTGAATCCTCAACGAGCCAGACCACGAGACCGTCATAACTGTGTTCCTCTGTAAACTCGGCAATAAAGCCCAGATCTGACTCAAAAAGATCCGGCCCCGCGATTATTTCGCCGCTCGATAAATCAAGGTGCCCGTGGCTTAACCATGGCCAATAGTATGTGGAAGGGGTTACGGCAGGTTCTTCCGCCGGTTCCGAGGGTTCAATGGGTTCCGGTTCACCGGGATCCGGCAAATCATTGTCATCTTCAAAGAACTCGTTTAGTTGATCTTCTACAGCATCCTCAATTACATCCGGCTCGGAATCACACCCTGCCCCGGCGAATGCTATCAGCGAAACCGATAAAAACACCAGGACCAACAATCTTAATTTGATATTCTTCATTACATCTTCATCTCCCTGAAAAGATCCATGTTGCCGATGCAAAATTTTACCGCAGCCGATTAACCTCATTTTATAATTTTTACCCCGATTATGCAAAGAAAAACTTGGCTGAAAGTCAACTCCCAGGCTGTTAAAAGGGGAAAACAACAGGAAGCAGAAGAACACTGACTGCCAGGACTATCAAAGAAAGGGGTAACCCGTTTTTTATATAGTCGCTGAAACGATACCCACCGGGACTCATGATCAGAACATTCGCCGGATGAGAAACGGGGGTCATGAAACTGGCTGCCACAGAATAAGCTATGCCCATTACAAGCGGGTATGGGGAAATGCCCAGCCCTGCTGCCGAAGCAAGCGCTATGGGTGTCATGACCACCGCGTTAACGGCACTGGGAATAAACTGGTTGAGAATAAGAGCCATAGTCATCAGGCCGGCCAGAATTGCAGTTGGACCTAGCGAGCCAACCGCATCTATAACAATTTCTGCGATCATAGCTGCCGCACCCGTTTTATGCATGGCAAAACCCATGGGCAGCATTGCCGCGATCAGGAATATCGCCTTCCACTCTATGGCCCGGTAAGCCTCTTCAACTGTCAGGCAGCGGGTTACAATCATTATAAGTGCGCCTGCTATGGCTGCAATATAAATAGGCAACAGGTTAAGAAGGACTGTGGCCAAAACCGCCAGCATAATCAGCCCCGAAAGCGGGGCTTTTTTGTATAAGTATTTTTCCTGGTAATCAAGATTTAAAACCACAAAGTCTGTATCCCGGGCCAAAACCGCAAATTTATCGCCTGCACCGTAACACAGCAGCGCATCGCCAAACTCCAGGGGCATATCATTCAGACTGGTCCGGTAAGCGCGCTCTCCGCGCCAGATTGCTAAAACCGAAACACCGAATTTTTCACGAAAGTTCAACTGGCGCAGGGTTTTACCGGTAAGCGTTGTATGGGGAGAAAGCATTACTTCAACTACCGACAGGGTATCTGTTTCAAGTTCGCTCAAATCTATATCCGGATTACGGTCAACAAGCAGTGATTGATGTCCCCTGAGAACCTCAATATCGACAGAGCGGCCTTCTACCACAAGCAGATCTTTTTCTTTCAGGATGGTAGACGGCTCCGGCATATGCAGTTCCCTGCCGTTCCTGACAATATTCAGAACAGATATCCCGTAATTCTTAGCCAGCCCCATATCCCGGATTGAAGTTCCCGCAAGAGAAGAACCTTCCGGAATGCGCACATAAAGAAGCCGTTCATCCAGGTTGTAATAGTCCAGGTCACAGTTTTGTAAAATAACAAGCTCTTCTTGCTCACGCAGCGATTCCAGCTTTTCAACAGGACCCCTGAGCAGCAGATTATCGCCGGGTTCAAAAACCACTTCACTTAAATTAGTCCGCCTGATCTGATCGCCACGCCGAAGAGCCAGTAAACTTACTCCCAGCTTTTGTCTTGTATCCAGTTCAACCAGGGACTTCCCGTTGAAAATAGATTCTTCGGTTACACTAAGTTCAACCAGGTTAATATTGTCAGAAATCAGGCAGGTTGTTTCAGGAGAATCATCAAGGAGCATAACCACAGGCTTTCCTGAAATCTCATCAATGGAATCGAGTTTTCCCAGGACCAGGAGGATATCCCCTGCCTGAAGCTCCAAATCAGGCCCGGGGATGTGACGCACTCCTTCCTCACGCATCACGCTCAGCACATTCAGGCCGAGCGCCCTTCCGAAACGACTCTCATCAAGGGTTTTGCCGGCCAGCGGACTGCCCCCGGGAATGGTAATCTTAGCGATGCGTTCCTTAAGCTCGTAATGCTGTCTGAAGTCTTTACTGGGCTTAATATTATCCACCGATGGACTTTTCCTTTCCGGAAGCAGGCGGCGCCCCAAAAGCAGCATGTAGATAACCGCAACAAGCAGGATCGATACCCCAACGATGGTAAAGTCAAATAACCCCGGAGGTCTCATCCCGGCTTCACGTAAAAAGTCAACGACTACCAGGTTTGAAGCGGTTCCAATCAAAACTGTCATCCCGCCAATAGTGGTAGCAAAGACCATGGGCATCAGCAGCTTCGATGCAGGCCGCCCGGTGCGCCGGGCGATATCAAGGGTAACCGGTAAAAACATTGCCACCACCCCGACATTGATCACAAAGGCAGAGATAGCGGCTGTACTGCCCATCAGAACAGTCAACAGACGGCTCTCTCCTTTTCCGGCCAGACGCAGCACCTGCTCGGCCAGCCTGGCGGCCACTCCGGTCCGGGCCAGGCCTGCTGACAAAATAAAGACTGCCCAGGTTGTAATCACCGCCGGGCTTGAGAATCCTGAAATGCTCTCTTCCGGTGGGACGAGACCAACCACAACAAGCAGCACCAGAACCAGCAGGGCAACCAGGTCTGCCCTGAGTAATTCAGTGACAAAAAGGATGATGGCCAATAATAATATCCCCAGCGTTAGAGCGATATCCAAAGTCATTATCTTAACTCCCTATCTGCAAAACCGGTTCGCTCGGTTAAGTAAGGTTAAAGCGGCCAGACATACATGATCAACGGCACCCCGGCAAGGACTATAATAATTTCCAGGGGCAATCCCATCCGCCAGTAATCACTGAACTTATAACCCCCGGGTCCCATCACAAGGGTATTCGACTGATGGCCAATCGGGGTCAGGAAAGCACAGGAGGCGCCGACCGCCACGCTCATCAGGAAAGGATCAGCTGAAGCACCCAGGCCGGCGGATACACTAATCGCTATGGGGGCCATCAGAACTGCTGCTGCAGCATTATTAACCAGGTCGGACAGAAACATAGTCCCAACCAGGATCACGGTAAGCGTAACCCAGGGGGCGGCGTTTCCCGAAATATTTAAAATGCTTTCAGCGATCAACCGGGCGCCCCCGGTCGTCTCCAGTGCCTGACTGACCGGAATCATCGCACCGAGCAGGACGATCACCGGCCAATCAACGCTAGCGTATATTTCCCTTAAAGACAGAAATCCGGCCAGAACCATTACCAGGGCTGCAGCGGTAAACGCAACCTGAATCTGCAGGGTCCCTGTAGCGGCCAAAACCAGGGCTGCGGCAAATATGGCTACACCGAGGATAACCCGCGGCGGCTGCCCGACTCTTAAACCTCTTTCAACGAGGGGGAGCAGACCAAGGGAAGGCAGAACCTCCTGCAGTATTTCTGCGGATCCCTGCAGGAGCAAAACATCGCCAACCTGAAACTGAACATTATCCGGGTTCGAACGGAGGCGGCCGCCCTGCCTGGCCAGGCCGATCAGGTTTACCCCGTAACGGGAGCGCAGGTTCAGGGTTTTAGCCGTCCGCCCCTCCATCACCGAATTCCTGGTAATCGTTGCTTCCAAAACAGTAATTTCATCCGAACTGAGCTCTTCTTCGCCTGTCTTATCGGATTCCGCAAGTTTTAAGCCGGTTGCATCCAGCAGTTCCTGCAGGTCTTCAGCATTGGCCCTGATTATCAGGGTGTCTCCTTCCATAAATGTCCTCTGCCTGGAAGGAGCGGGATACTTCTGCCCGTCACGCTCGTGGCCGACAACCGTAATATCTCCATCGGTAGCATCTTCCAGGTCACGCATCCTTTTACCGGTCAGGGTTGACTTTTTGGGGACGTGAACTGCGGTGATATAATCATCAATTTCAAACAGCTCTTCACGCGACACCTGGCCCCTGCGCTTTGGCAGCAGCCGCCAACCAACCAGGAGAATAAATAAGACACCGGCCAGCGCGATACCGGCACCGACAGGGGCAAAATCAAACATCCTGAAAGGCATGCCCGCCGCCGTATCTTCCCTGAAAATGGAGATAATAATGTTGGGTGGCGTACCAACCTGGGTTACGAGCCCGCCAAGGAGGGACCCGAAAGCGAGAGGCATTAAAAATAGTGACGGTGATACGCTGTTTTTCCTTGCCATTCGAATCGCCACTGGCATAAACAGGGCCAGCGCCCCGATATTATTCATAAATCCGGAACAGACCGTAACTGCGGTTACAAGCATGGCAAGCTGGGTGATCGGGTTTTCCCCGGCCTGCGACATCAGCCGGACTATGTAATCGACCATACCCGAGTTGAAAAGGGCCCTGCTTAAAATCAGCACCGCGGCAACAGTAATAACCGCAGGATGCCCGAATCCTGAAAAAGCCTCCGCAGCAGGAACCAGGCCGCCAATGGTGACCACCAGCAGGGCAAAAAGGGCTACCAGGTCATAGCGCCAGCGACCCCAGATAAAAAGGACCAAAACCATGGCCAGGGTCGCAAATACTATAGTCTGTTCGATCAGCATAACAGTCCTCCTGAAGACAAACTCTGCAGGCAAATTAAATCTATATCATGTAATTCAGCAATGTAAACTTCGATTCCTTTATTTAATCCCCGCTGGTTAAAATGCTAATTAAAACTAAAGGGGCCAAACTGTCAGAATCAGCGGCACAGCAGCGAAGATTATGATTAAGGTCAGCGGAAGACCCATTTTCCAGTAATCGCCAAAATGGTAGCCTCCCGGCCCCATAACCAGGGTATTCGACTGGTGGCCGATTGGAGTGAGAAATGCGCAGGAGGCGCCGACCGCTACAATCATCAGCAGGGGATCGGCAGAAAAATCGAGCCCCGCGGCGATGCTGATCGCAATAGGAGCCATCAACAGTGCAGCAGCAGCATTATTGATCACGTTGGAGAGCAGCATGGTAATTACCAGGAGCAACGTCAGGGAAATATATGGCGTAAAACTACCGGCAAACCCGTACAGCACGCTGGCGATTGTTTCGGCTCCCCCGGTTGTTTCGAGGGCCTTGCTGACCGGGATCATTGCACCGAGCAAAACGATAATCGGCCAGTCAATGCTGTCATATACTTCTCGCAGGTTTACAAAGCCGGCCAGGAGCATCAAAACGGCCGCAGTCATAAACGCGACCTCGATCGGTACAACACCGAGGGAGGTACTGATCAGCGCTGCGGCAAAGATTGCCATGCTGAGTATAATTCCCCGGGGCTGGCCCAACCTTAAACCCCTTTCCACCAGGGGCAGGCAGCCCAGTGAAGACATCACCCCCTGCAGGACTTCCAGTCTGCCCTGCAGGAGCAGCACATCGCCGGAGCGAAAACGGATTTGATCAGGACGGGCTTTAAGTTGGGAACCTTCTCTCGATATACCGAGCAGGTTGATCCCGTAAACAGAGCGTAAATTTAACGAGCGCGCTGTCTGCCTCTCCAAAACCGAGTTGGCGGTAACGACAGCCTCAACAACACTTACCTCGTCGGAACGAAGATCTTCCGCGCCCAGTTTCTTTGATCCGGCAAGTTCAAGTTCGGTCACTTCAAGGAATTCCTTCAGGTCTTCAGGATCGGCCTTGATAAGTATATGATCGCCTTCGTTGAATACCCTGTACGGAGAGAAAAAAGGCAGTTTCCTTTTATTGCGGATGTGGCCGACCACGGTAATATCACCTTCAGTGGCATGGCCGAGATCAAGAAGCCTTTTGTTCGCATATTTCGATCCCGCGGGAACGTAAACTTCTGTCAGGTAGTTGTCAACCTTAAAGAGATCTTCTGGTGAAAGGCGGCCTGTCCGGCAGGGAATAAGCCGCCAGCCAATAACAACTATAAATATAGTGCCAACAAGGGCAACACCTGCCCCCACGGGAGCAAAATCAAACATCCCGAAAGGAACCCGGGCCTCTGTTTCGGCCCTGTAGAGAGATATGATGATGTTCGGCGGGGTCCCGATCTGGGTCATCAGGCCGCCGAGCAGGGAACCGAAGGCCAGGGGCATCAGGAAAATAGACGATGAACGGCTGCTTTTACGGGCCATCCGGATAGCTACAGGCATAAACAGGGCCAGGGCCCCGATATTATTCATAAAAGCGGAACAAACTGTCACGGCGGCAACTAGCGCTGCCAGTTGAATGTGCAGATGCTGATTGATCCTGGACATCATCTTCACAACAGAGTCAACTATTCCGGCATTCATCAGGGCCCGGCTTAAAATCAGCACGGCGGCAACGGTAATAACCGCAGGATGACTAAAACCACGGAAAACCTCTTCCCCGGGAATTATACCCACCAGGGCCAGGAAAAGCAGGGCTTTTAAAGCAACGAGATCATAGCGCCACCGCCCCCAGATGAAAAGGGCCAGCACGGCAGACAGGGTGAGAAAAACGATGTACTGTTCCATCACCAGGTTTGACTCCCCTTAATTTAAGATTTATCCCTCGGCCGGATCTTCAGGCAAAACCTTATAACCATCGATATTGGCAATATAATATCCTGAACTGCCGGCAACAATCAATAGAAAAAAGCTCTCTTAAAAAATATTTTTTAATGCGCCCTTCCCCGACCAAACAGTTTGATGTATAGTAATGCATAGCCTCTAATTGAAAGTTGGTTATTATGTATCGTTATCTGCCTTACCTGGCCGGAATAGGAGTTGCCCTGACCTGGGGCATGTCATTTATGTTCACCCGAGGGGCCCTCGATCACCTGGACCCATTCCACCTGCTGGGACTGAGATTTGCTGCAGCAGTTGCCGCAATGGCCCTGCTGCGGGTGCTGGGAATAATAAATATTAAGGTTGAACCGCGGGACTATTTAAGCCTGTTGCCCCTGGCCTTCTTTCAACCGATCCTTTATTTTGCGACAGAGACAACAGGAATACTGCTGACTTCCGCTTCATATGCCGGAATGATGATTGCGATAATCCCCATCTTCGTTGCGATCCTGGCAATTTTTGTCCTGCGCGAATACCCGACCCGCCTGCAGGTGTTGTTTATCCTGGCCTCTGTGGCCGGGGTAATTTTCATCATTTTTATGGATACCCGCTCTATTGCCGGGGTAAACCCCATCGGAACGGCATTCCTGCTGGGGGCTGTAGCCGCTGCGGCCTGCTATAATATTGCTTCGCGCCGGGCATCGGTCAACTATAAACCGATCCACACAACCTGGGTGATGATGGTTGTCGGGGCAGTTGTTTTTAATGCTATTTCCCTGGGCCAACATCTAAGCGCAGGCCGTGTAGGCCTCTACCTGGCTCCCCTTCCCGAGCTATGGTCCACGGTTTTATACCTCGGGGTGGTTTCTTCAGTTGCCGCCTTTTTCATGTATAACTATGTCCTCAGTAAAGTTACCGCTGCCCAGGGTTCTGTTTTCGCCAACATGGTCACCGTTGTAGCCATTGCTGCGGGGGTTATTTTTCGCGGTGAGACGGTTTTCTGGTATCAGTTGGTCGGTACAGCTGCAATCCTGACCGGTGTCTGGGGCACAAACCGTTTCGCCCCTGCCCCGCCGCAAGAGTACAGGAATCCGGAAAATGCTGCAGAGAGCAGCGAAGCGTACAACAGCAGCACTTGATCAACATGGCAGCAGAACCAGGACTCCATGTTGGGCAGTGGTTCGGCCGTCATTACGCACGGTTTGCTCAAGGATAAAGATCATGATCATCGTGGTATAAAAGGGGTAAATGGTGACCAGGTATTTTCCGTCCAATGCACTAAGCGATTCTGAAGAGGAAGTGCCCAGGACTGCCAGGATCGACTGGAAAACAAGAACGGTAATCAGGGTGCCGATAAGGCCCAGGCCCACACCAAGGGCTATAACCAGCCCGAGGACACGGCGGGCTTCGCCGGGCTTGCCGGCACCCTGCAGGACCGCTACGCGGGCATTCCCGCCGACGCCGATCAGTGCTGCCAGCCCAATGAAAAAAGCCATGATCGGGAATAGAATATTTACTACCATGGCGGAGAAAAAGGAGCTAATGGTATGATTTATAAGAGCCCTGCTTTCGGATGACCCCTCTTTAAGCCTTCAAAACAGGCACCGTGCTGCTTCCGTGCGGCATCACACAGGCCTGCGGCAGTCCACCGTGCTTATTTTCGGCAAAAGAAAGCGCATCTGCCATGCTCCGGACCGGGATCATGCCCATCTTTCTAACTTGCTCCTGCGGCAGGTCCGACAGAACAAGGATATCGTTTTTTTCAGCCACCAGGGCACTATGATAACCCATCTGTCCGCCGATAGTATATTCACTGCGCAGAGCCGCTTCCCGCTGCGGATTGTCCGGGTAAGCAGTAAAAACAGAAAAAAAATGATCACTGCCGATACCTTCACGGCTTTCAGATACAAGGAGCAGGGTGCCCCCTTTCTCAAGAGCTAAACTGGCATTATAAATGGTTTTATAGGCCTGATAAAAGTTTATATCTTTCGGGTAACCGCCGCATGAAGCGATAACCAGGTCAGATTTTTCGGATATTTTTACCCCGAAATGATCTGAAACTAGCTCGCACCCTTTCCGGAAAGCGGAAATATAATTACCGGCCACAACGTATGCTATCCTGTGATTTTCTTCATCAATAATGGTGTTGACTAAATAATCGGGGGAAACCAGGGCCGCCCCCCGGGCCATATCATCAGAACAGGGGTTACCCTCAATTTTACCGGCACATACATGCGGGTTGAGACCCCTGCCTTCTTCGGGGTAAAAAGCAAGAGAGTGGTTTTTCATTATAGTATCGTACCCTGCAACCCCGGGCAGGATAGCTTTCCTGCCTCCACCCCACCCGGCCAAAAAATGATAGACAATCCCGCCGGTAAGAATTACGCGATCAGCCCCGCACACAGTTTTGTTTATACTGACCGGAGTCCCGTAGGCTGTTTTGCCAAGGAAAACAAGCTCATCCCTGTTACGGGCCCGATGGTCAATTACTTTGATCCTGCTGTAAACCTCTTCTCCAACCAGAAGTTTATGTTCATCAGCACTTTGCTCCCTGTGATCTCCCGTTGCCGATATAATAACTATATCCCGATCAGCTATTCCGCCCCGGTTAAGTTCCCCGAGGATGACAGGCAGCAAAATATCGTGGCGCACCCATGAACGGGTCATGTCGCCCACAATTATGCAGGCGCTCTCTCCGCTGTTAACCAATTCTGATAGAGGAGCCGAATCAGTAGGCTCAGCCATCGCTGCCCTGACCAGCTCTTCCTCTGAATCGGCAAACGGCAGCGGCCTCGCCTCCAATACTGCTTTAACCCGATCATCAGGCAGTTCCAAGGGAAGGGCCTGGTTTCCGTAAAGCAGGTTTATTTTCATAATATTATACCTCCTCAGGCTCCCGCGGGGCGAGCGGGCAGTCAATATCATATGCCTTGCCGGTATTAAGATTATTATTGGGTCAAGCACCTGCTTAACCTGATAACAGGTTTCAAGGCTCATCGCGTAACCGGAACCAGTTCCCGGTTTGCCAGCCCGAGAATAGCCGCTATTTCACCCGTTGAGTCAGGGTTACAACAACTTCCTGCATTTTTGCATAGTTATAACCGGCCACTTCATCGTGGAAAGAGGGCTCCGTTTTTTCCGTACCGTCATAAATAACACTGCCGACTCCAACCAGACTTTTCAATTTCTCAACCAGGGCGGCGATGATCGCACAATCCCCTTGTCCAGCCAATCCACTTTTCCAATAGGCGCTTTCTACCGGACCCGGCATAATAACAGTTACTCGACAACAAAAGTTTTTGCATCCCTGCTGCAGATGATCTGGATTACATGCCTTCCTGTCAGCATTGACCCGGGCAGGCCTGCCGGCGGTTCGACCCATTGGCCGGCCTGGTAAAAGTTACTTAAACCCGGCAGCTCTTTGGGTATCTTGAACCTTCCTGCCTCGGGCGGTACAATCCAGGCCATATAAGCCCCTTTCCAGACTCCGGTGTAGCGGGAAAAAGTTACCGGAGTTGCCACATCAATCATTTCGATCCGGCCTTTTACGACAGGGAATCTTTTTTCAACTTCGCTGATAACTTGTTCTGCCAGCTTATTTTTCTTTTCACGGTAACGCTCCGGGTTATCAGCCGAAGCCTCCCAGTGCTCGTAAGCAGAGTACAGGGTGGCCTTTATAACAGTTTTCCCAGCGGGAGCCAGGCTGGGATCAAACGAGCAGTTGGTCAGGTAGATATAGCGGTTATGTTCATAGCCCAGGGTAATTGGGCTGTCCATTTTAACAGCTGCGCTTTCCGTTTCCCCCGTGAGGTCGCTATCGACGCCCAGCGATACCTGCACAGAAGAATAAACGGGAAGATGATCAAAACTTTCATCGATCTTTGCCGAGCGGTAACGGCTGTTTAACATCCCGTAAACGGTGCTGTGCAGGTCAGCAGCTGAGATAACAATATCTCCATAAACTTTGCTGCCGTCTTGAAGGAGCAGCCCGGTTGCACAATTATTCTCGACCAGGATCTCCTTCACCCGGGACCCATAGTTCAGCCGACCCCCCAATTCTAAAAAGCGGTTTTCCAGTGAACGGGCAAAAGCCAGCGATCCGCCCGCAGGGAATCCTGCATCCCTGCTGTGCAGCGAAGCCAGGGTGCTGACCAGGCTGATCATCGAATAACCGGCAGGCATAACCAGGGAAAGCGCTTCCCTGAGAAAAGGATCTTCGAACTCGGCCAGGTAATCTTTTATCGATATCCGCGATAACTGACCCATCACTTTTAAAATCGGCATCATGTTGAAGAACATCAGCGGCATGTCCCAAAACCTATACAGCTCGTTAGGCTTTTCCAGGGGGAAATCGGCTGTTGACAGGACCCTTGCCGCTTTTATCAGGTTCTTTATTACCACTTCATCTGCAGGAGAAGTTTCCAGCAAATGCTCTTCCAGGCGATCAAGGTCGCTGTAAAGATGCAGGATTTTCCCATCGCTGCCTTCAACACTCATAAATATATCACGGTTAATTATTTCCATATTGTCTATGGCGCATACTTCACGCCAGAGACGGTTAAACTGGCTGCCCGGCCCGGTCCCTACCAGCCAGTGGATACAACCGTCAATAGTGTAGCCTTTTCTGTCCCAGGCAGTACAAAGACCGCCCGGCAAATTATGCTGCTCGTATATTTCGGCGTCATAGTCATTCCGGCAGGCATGGATCCCTGCCGAAAGCCCGGCCATCCCCGCTCCGATTATCAGTAATTTTTTTGTCACAATATTATCCCCCTTCCGGTACTATTGATTATATTAGATTCTGCTTTCACTGTCTGCTCCCATAGAGCGGTGGGGCTGCATGACATAGTTGTAGCTGCAGCCATATTTACAGCGCTGTAAATATTTGAATCCCGGCTGGAAGACTTTTTGCGCTTTTACTTATTCAGGACGATGCGGCCTCAACTTTTTTAAGAGGCTGTTTACCGCCCTGCATAAAATGCCGGCAGGATGTCAGCCCTGCGGAACTAAATGGACGGCTACTTCTTTAAGGGCGGCAATATCCCGCAGGGGATTGCCCCGCACGGCGATCAGGGCAGCCCTGTAACCCGCTTCAAGCGCACCATATTCCTGTCCCAGGCCTATAATATCAGCATTTGTCGACACAGCTGCCTGTAAAACAGCCCTGTTGTCCAGGGAACCTGTTTTGTAAAGGAGCATTTCTTCGACCAGGTTGCAGGCATGACTGACGCCCCCGGCCCCGGAGTCTGTTCCAACGCCGAGAGGGACCCCAAGCTGATGGGCATACTTAAGTTTTCTGATTTGCTCTTCGCAGGTCCTGGTGATCACATTGATTTCCAGGGGAGTACGCAGGCCGTGCAGTGTTTCCCCGGCCTGGGCGGCCACCGGAATAACTGTCGGAATCCAGGCAATTTGCTTTTCAGCCATTGCCTGCAGCGCCCCGGGGGTGACAAAGTAACCGTGTTCGATTGAATCGACACCCGCCTGCACTGCCAGATCAACCGCAGCAGCCGAACTGGCATGGGCCATCACTTTTAAACCCAGATCGCGGGCCCTTAAAACAATCGAACCCAGGTCACCTGCAGGCATCAAAGGCCCTTTTACTGTGCCGTACTCAATGAAGCTAACCACACCTGAAACAACTACTTTTAGTTGGTCGGCGCCGGTTGCCCCAATCTGATCGACCAGGCGGGGGAGGACCGCCCCGGAATCGTAATCGAAACCGAGAAAGGAGCCGTAACCGCCTTTAACTCTTATTGCGCGGCCGGTAGACTTAATAAGCGGACCGGGATATTGCCCGCTTTCCACAGCGGACTTAACCTGCAGGTTAATACCCCGGCAGTCACCGCCATCCCGGACGGCACCGATGCCCGAACTGATAAACTTCTCCAGATCTGCCCTGATCCTGGCCTGTAAAGCGTTCCGGTCATCCCACGAAGCACGGACCCGGTTATAATCTTTTCCATCCAAAGCGAGGTGAACGTGAGCATCGATCAGGGCCGGCATAAGCGTTACCCCCTCTTCCAGGGAATAAAAGCCGGGATGCCTTAGAACAGGTTTCGGCAGCAGGCTTTTCGGAAGCACGCTGTGTGAAATTATACGGCCCTTTTTTATTTTGACCAACACATTTTCCACAGACTTCAACCGGGTGCCGATCAAGGCATGAGGCGCCCACAGGTGGTAATCCCGGGACGTTTTTATTTTAATTGTTTGCATCATTACCGGTTACCAAAACCTTGTCTGATTCAGAAAATCATTCGCGAATCTATTGTATAGAAATGTTTCGGAACAGGAGTGTTAAGCCGGGCGTTGATCTTCACCCCTCCCGGCCAGCAAATAGATAACTGAACCGAAAAGTATTACGGCTATGATGGCAAGCCACGCCGCTTTCGGCAAATATTTTACATTTTCCCTGGGCAGTAAATCTGTTATTGCCCAGGCAATTAAACCCAGGTTAAGCACAAATACGGACACTGCGACTAACAATATATAACTCGGCAATTGACTTGATCCCCTTTCAATGCTCCCATGCTGCTAACGGGAAGTTCTTATTCTACATCCCGATTTTCAGCTGTCATCCAGACACATCCCACCTGCCCATTATAGCACAAAGGGGCAGCTGTTCACTGCCGGCAAACCTGACGGATTATTAAGACGGTTTGCTTTTTTTACTGAATAATGACATAATTAATCAAAATATTTTTCCGATCAGGCAAAACCGCTGAAAAGCGGTGACGCAAAGCTAAAGGGGCTAACGCATGGACAGCGCTATTGCCAGCCAGTTGCCGGTGCATACCATTACAAAACCGGATCCGCCTGGAATTAGCAGGCGGTTTTTTCTCTTTACTTTTAGTTATAACAACCGCGCTCAGGCTTTTTTGTATTGCAGGCTGCCTGGCAAACAAGGAGGGGCATAATGAGAAAATCATCTAACCTGCTTAAACTATTTGCTATCGCCCTGTTATCACTCTTCATCATGTTTGGTTCAGCTGATAAAGCCGAAGCCTTAATGATAGAATTGAGCCTGGAAGAACTGTCATCTAAAGCTGACTCCATAGTTATCGGCACAGTTGAAAGCACTTCCAGCAGCTGGGATGAGACCCGGGAAAATATTTATACAAAAATTATCGTTTCGGTTGAAGGTGAACTTAAAAACGAAAAGCAGCAGAGCACTGTTACTATCGTTGTTCCCGGCGGTGAAGCAGACGGCATAACCCAACTTGTCTCTGATACTCCTGCATTTAAGCCGGGCGAAAAAGCAATCTTTTTCCTGGACGAGCAGACCCGTCAAAACCTGCCTCGCAGGCAGATTCAGCCGATTTTTTACAGGCTAACCGGGCAATTCCAGGGCAAACTGGAAATATCAAATGACAGGGTCAACGGAATTGCACTCAGTGAACTGGAAAAAGCGATAAATACTTACGGGGAAGACCCCGGCACATATGGAGAAGACAGCATAGAGTTACCCATTGATTCCAACTGGTGGGATCAACCTGACTCCGGGGACGATACAGGGTTCGTATATCTTGGCATCCGCTGGAGCGGATCACCGCCAAACGTGCCTTATTATGTAAATACCTCTGCAGACAGATCAAACCATATCCAGGCAGCTGCAAATACCTGGAGCGATGCCGGAGCAGGCTTTGCCTTCAACTACAGCGGCACACACACCCGCAGCGGTAAAGCATCATTTAACGGAATAAATGAAATAATGTGGCATGACCTGGAAACTAACTATGTCCTGGCCGTTGCTACCCTGTGGTTTTCGGGAGATAGAATCCTGGAGGCCGATATGGTTTTTAATACCCGCTTTGGTTGGTCTACTTCCGGCTGGGACGGGCACGATGTCCAAACCGTTGCCCTCCATGAATTCGGCCACTGGCTTGGCCTCGACCATTCGCCGGAATATGGTTCAATTATGTATTACCAGATTAAAGGGACACAAAGAGATTTACACCCTGTTGACGTCGCCGGGATCAAATATATTTACGGCAATAGCGGCACTACTGAACCTGCCGATCCCGGGGAACCGGATGAGCCTGAAGGACCTGTCCCGGAAAACAACCACTTTGCCGACCGCATTACAATCACCGGCAGCCAGGGATATACAACGGGCACCAATGTAAACGCATCGAAAGAAACCGGTGAACCAAAGCATGACGGGAAGAATGGCGGCCGATCCGTCTGGTGGGAATGGGTGGCGCCTGCATCCGGCAGTGTTGAAATCGATACCTTTGAGAGTAATTTTGACACTATCCTGGCTGTTTATACCGGTTCGGCAGTTAATGACCTGACCTCGGTCGCCTCCAATGATGATTACGGTGGAACAAGCCAGAGCAGGGTATATTTTGAAGCACAGGAAGGGACCGCTTACAACATCGCTGTCGATGGATGGGGATCTTCTTCGGGCAGTATTGCTTTGAACTGGCTGCTTGACCCGCATACGCCGGCTGTACCAGAGCCGGAACTGTATTCATTAACGATTCTGGTTGAAGGGGAAGGCATCACCGACCCGGGTGCAGGTTATCACAGTTACGAAAAGGGAACTGAAGTACTGCTTGAAGCAAGACCTGCTGAGGGTTGGCAGTTTGACGGGTGGATTATAAATGAAAATGTTTCCGAAGCAGCAGCCGAGATAATAATCGTAGACCAGGACATCACAGCAACTGCAGTTTTCGGGGAAATAAATACTCCGGACCCGGGGCAGGAGCCTGAAGAGGATGCCGCAGAAGAATCAGATGATCAGGATAAAGGTGACGAAGGTCAGGAAAGCGAAGACCGGGACGAAAAAGAGCCCGGTTCTAATGATAATTCTGAGCCGAATCCCGGGCCGGCGCCTTCGCCTCCCCGGGCCCCTGAGCCGGCTGCGCCCGCTTCACCCGGCACACCTCTTAAGGTTGAGCACAGCATAATTATCAGTGTCCGGGGGGCAGGCACTACGGAGCCGGAGCCAGGTTCCCATCAATATGAAGAAGACCAGAAAATTTCTATCCTGGCAAAACCGGCTGACGGCTGGCGTTTTAGCAAATGGGTCGTTAATGACCTGGAATTTTATGAGCCGGGCACAACCATTAAAATGACCGGTAATAGAACAGCAACAGCACACTTTGAAAGGATTATACCCGGGGATGTGACAGGAGACGCGGAAGTGACCGTTGCCGATATAGTTATTGTAGTACGCCACACGCTGGGGCTTTCTGTAATGACAGCCGAACAGGTACACAATGCCGATGTAAATGGCGACGGGGTAGTCGATGTGCGTGACATCTCCCTGTTGATGCGATATACCCTGGGGTTAATCGATTCTCTTCCGGGACAGTAAATAACCCGGTTGATTTTAAGTAATAAAGCCGGCGGTTTGCTTTTTATGCTCAAGAGTGGCATAATATAATTAATGTATGAATTTTACAAAAACACACAAACACATCATGGTCATCTTCTCTATAATCAGGCTCAGGGGGTGAAACAGCAATGGGTTTGCTCAGAACATTATTTATATCTGCCCTGATAACTCTGTTTGCTTTACAAGTGACCGGCTGTGGGCTGCTTATTTCCCGCGGGAACGAGCTGGAACAGGATAGCGCCGGTCCTGAAGAAGAAATGCCGGCGTGGCTGGCTTTATCTCACCGCAGCCTGGAAGACCCCGATCGAGAGGAAGACCGGGATCTCCCCCAGCAGGATGTAAATGACGGGGGCGATTCAGAAGATCAGATTACTGCACAGGACCCGTCGGATACTGCCGAACCATCCGGCGAAGCTGCAGCGTCACAACCTTCAGGTGAAACGGTCACGACGGAACCGGAAGAGCCTGCCGCAGACAATAATGAAGTCAGGCCGGGCACAATGGAATGGCTTATCGAACAGCGAAGAAAAGAAATAGAAGCGCGCGAAGCCAGGGAAAAAGCGGCTGAAGACGACGATGAAGATGAAGAAAAACAGTGGTGGGAGCTGGGAACAGATTCTGATAGCTCCTTTACACACGATAAGAAAGAATCAATCAATTAATAAATAAAAGAAGAATAGGGGTTATAGAGCCATCCTGTTCTTCTTTTATTCCTGAATGCCACACCTAAAAACATACGGCGCGAATTTTCCCGGGTAAGCTTAATCCTCCGGTATCCCAGGGGACATGAAAAACAGTAATTATCAAAAGCTTTTTCCGCCTACAGCCCTGAATTACATGAATAGTTCCTCTCCTGTCAATTGGAAAGAGAAGGAGGCAGGTGAAGGCTGCCAGTTATCGCAGTACTCTACATCGCGCCCCCTGGTATATTCATTTAAAAATTCAGCAGCTCGCACATGATAAGATGCCGGCGATTGGTGCTATAAACTGTTAGTTAATAAACGAACCCCTTCAATATTTCCCGGCCGGTTGGCGAAAGACCGAAGCTGTCCACTTCTTCGTTAAGCGATTCCGGGTCGCCGTAACCGCCGATATAACCGTTAAGCCTGGCGGCTGTTGTTGAGTCGACAAAGTCGCTAAAATCCGGGTAATAATCCAGCAGTTCACCCGCTAATTCCGGCCGGGCCTGCAGGTAATATTTCTGGTGATAATCTTCGGCAGGATAAAATATTTCCAGGGAGACAATTTCGGTAGTAACCGCTGCTCCCAATTTTTCTTCAAGGGCGGCTTTGCTCTCCAGGGCAGCGCTTTCCTGCTCATTGTTATGGAAATAGACTGCCGCCATATACTGCCTGGACCAGGCTTTTCCTGTGGGATTGTGGTTGTTCCAGAATATCTCGAGGATCTCTTTATAGGAGAGCACCGCAGGATCAAAATCAACTTGAAACGCCTCGGTGTGGTCCCCTAAATTACGGTAGGTCGGATTTTCAAGACTGCCTCCCGTGTAACCGACACGGGTCCGGTAAACCCCTTTCATTTGCCCGAACCGGGCATCTGGGCCCCAAAATCAGCCCATGGCCAGGGTTGCCGTTTCAAGATACCCGGGAACATCCTGATCTAGAGGGGGCATGGCAAGGTCGGCAATATCTTTTTCATTTTCCATAAAGGATTCCTCCTCTCCGTTTTTAGTAGACGCTTCCTGTGCTTCAGGCTCAGCGCTTTTTAACGTCTCTTCTGCACAGCCGGTTAAAGCGGTAAACATGGCCAGCAAAAGAAACCCACCCAGCACTGCTTGTCCGGCCAGGCCGCCGATCGGTTTAAAGGCCGGGTGGGTAATTATTCTCCGATTGCTGTAACCGGCCTTACTGGTCTTCCTGATCAGGCCCCTCGGTCTCTTCATCACGATCTTCCTCTCCACGCAGTTCTGCAAGGTTTTGCCGGGCATTATCATAGAATTGATCGTCTTCTTCTACTTTTTCATAATATCTCTTAGCTTCAGAATGGCGGCCCAGTAAGTAATGGGCCCTGCCAACGATATATGCCATGGGCGTGCTGTCACCCTGCTCATTTTGCATTTTCTCCTCAAGCTCAAATATTTCCCCGGCATAATGTTCTGCTGCAGCCTGATTGCCGGTATCAACTAGGTATTCAACAACATTTAACCTTGAAAAAGCAGGGCGAAGATAGCTGCTTTCAAAATGCGGGCGCATTTCAATCAGCCTGTCGATCTGCGCCAACCCCTGATCTATATCAACATAGCTCATCAGCAGATCGCCGTAACGCAAAAAGTAGGTGGGGTTATATGGTTCCATTTCATAAGCCCGCTCTGCCATGGCAAACACATATCCTGCGTCTGACTGGGACTGTATTCTTAACCCCTGCTCTTCCGTCAAGACTGATAGATTGTGGTAATTCTCTGCACGCAGGGGGTCAAGCCTGATTGCCCTATCCATTTCTGTGACAGCCTGCTTCAGGTTGCCCCGCTCCATAAGCCTTTGTGAATCCCAGGTCGCATCAAGGCCTCTTAAAAGCATAAATGAATAAATTGACAGGGATAACCCCGCTATTAAAGCAACGACGCCTATAATGGTTCCCGCTGTGGGTTTATTCTTTTGGATTTTCAACCTTTTAAACCACGACACTTCGTCCAGGCTGCGTCCGGCCCCGAGTAATACGAATAGAAACATCCCTACCGCAGCCATAGAAAAGTTCCAGTCTATTGCACTGTGCGCGCCCAGTGCCGCAACCGGCAGGAATGTCGCTGTCCAGTACTGCCATTTTACCGGGGAAGCTCTTTCTTTAAGGCAGTTGCGGAAAAAAGCAGCCGCAAAACTAACCCAAATCCCAATAAAGGCCAGGAAACCGAACAAACCTGCTTCTATCCAGACCTGCAGGTAATGGTTATGCACTTCACGTGAATCGTATGGTTGATCCTGGTAAGCCCTGTATATGGCAGCCCAGGCACCTCCCCCTGCCCCGAGCACCGGGTAATCCCTGATTACTTTAACGGCATCTTCAAACAGTTCCAGGCGGCGGTCAAGGTTGCGATCCCTGGAATAAGAATAAATCCTGTCATAGTAACGATCCGGCAAAATGCGGCTGAGAGTAAAGCGCAGCCGGTGATCCTGATCGGGGCCGCTGAGGGTAACCGAACGCGCAGCGACCGATGTGCCGGGGTAGCGATTCTCTATCCTTATATCAAGGCGGGTTGTCTCTACTCCTGTCTGAAAGGTAAATACCTGATCCTGCCAGCCATCCGTAGCTGTTCCGCGATAGTTTAACAGTTCTTCATCCCTGTACCCGGGCAGGCCGCCGAGGACCCTGATTCTCCAGGCATACTCTGGCTGCTCAGCTCCGGCAAAAAGATCTTTCCGGGCATCGACCTCCAATGACAGCTGGTATGTCTCACCGGGTTCTATATTCTCAACAACCTGTTTAAAAGAACGGGTTTGGGCCGGCTCATCAACCGGCTGCTCAAGCTGCATGGGGCCCACGGCCGGAACTATCACGGTACCTATAATTACAACAGCCACCACGGCAAGACTTGAGGCGGCAATGGCAATGCGCAGTTTACGGCTCTGAACAAAATACAGTTCAACTAGATAGCCCAAAAATAAGGCAAATAAAACTGATGGGATTATAATTAACCAGGCCTGGGCAGGTGTATCCGATCGAAAAACAGGATCGGATAACAGGGCTGCCGGCACCGCACTCAGGCCGGTTACTGCCAGGTACAACATTGAACGCAACCTTTGACCGGGAGCTGCAGCAATAACCAGCAGCGCCGCCAGCGGCAGCAGCAGCAGCCAGGCACCGCGGGAAAAGGTGAGGATTACTGTCATCAACATTAAGGCAGCCGGAGCAAGATAGAACATCCTGTGCCGTACGGCAGCGAGGGGTGCAAGGCCCAAACCCAGAAAATATGCTGCCATCAGGTAAGCTGCTGCGGTATTAGCGTAGCCCATCGGGGATGCTATCCGGTTCGATGCATAGGCCCCGACAAAGTCCCAGTGTCCTGCGGCCACGCCGAGGCTGGCGACAGTAATTACTGCAGCCACTGCAAAAAGCAGGTGCAGTACAAGGTTTAAGCCCGGCGGAATATTTTTACGGTCCTCTGCACTGTCCTGCCGGAAAATGGGGTGCTGCACGGGAAACCGCCAGTGGCGGCAAATATCAAGGGCAACCAGGTAAAAGACGAGGTAAGAACCAATTTTAAGCAGTTCTTCGAGAGCATCGCGCTTATGAACTGCAACAAAAAAAGACACAAAATAGGCCGCCAGCAAAACCACAAGGCAGATATCAAGGGGAGTTTCAACCAGGCGGCTGTCTTTTTTGAGAATGCGGAAAAAGCCCCATAAAATCAGCAGCCCAAATGCAAATACCTGGGCCTGCAACAGTTCCCTGGGAAAAAAGAGACCGCGATAGAAAGGCCCGATCAATATTATAAGCGCTGCGGCAACCAGCATCACCATCATGACGATCAGTTCGGCACGCTCGTTAAAAGGCTTATTATTGTCAGACTGCATTTTTTTCCGACTCTTAGCCGTTTTCTTTTTGGAAGACGAATCCGCTTCCATAAGTTTCTTTTGTTTAGATGATGATTTACGTGGCAAGCCTTTTCCCTCCAACAGCTATTGACTTTGACATTTTCTATAATAGCATATTAACGCCTTTTGCACTGTTAGTTTACATTTATATTATAGCCTGTTAAAACCAAAAAGGAAAACAGCCTCCTCTTCTGAGGCCGGAGTAAGCATGCTGCAAAGGTAAAAAAGCTGCCCGGATTGTACCGGGCAGCCTGATCATAACTTTTTACCTGCTAAAGAGGGCAATTATTTTCAAACCGATGCTATTCTTCATAGATATCATCGGGAACATTGCCTTCAAAGGTATTCTCTTCGGCAACTTCCAGCGATGCGCCTTCTGAAGTGTGAACTGCGCCGCCGGTGCTTGCCCTGTTGTTTTCAAAGATATTGTTGTTCAAGGTAAGAACAGCGTCCATCAGGGCATAGATGCCCCCGCCGTCGCGCCTTGCTTCATTGTTTCTGAAAGTATTGCCGTCTATGGTCGGAGCAGAATCCTGGACAAACATAGCGGCGCCATTGCGCTCTGCCTGGTTTTCTGTAATCATGTTTCCGGTTATTGCAGGCTCGGAACCGTCGTTAATCAGGAAACCGCCGCCAATCCTGGCCCGGTTATCTGAGATGGTGTTATCTTCGATCCGCGGGGAGGAATTTACGTTAATAATAAAGCCTCCACCGGACTCGGCTTCATTACCGATAATCAGGTTGTCTTCCAGTTCAGGTGAAGATCCAAAAGATATTGCTAATCCGCCACCGGCGGGGCCGGCCCGGTTATCTGAAATATCATTTCCGGTAATCAGGGAAGAAGAACTGATCAGGTAAAAACCTCCACCAATGTTATTAGCGGTGTTATTAATTACTATGTTATTGGTAATGGCAGGGTTAGCTTCGAAAATTGAAAAGGCTCCGCCATTTTCAGCCTTGTTGTCAGAAATTGTATTGCCGTCAATAACCGAAGGTTCATTGCCTTCACCGCTGATCGCTATAGCGCCGCCGCTGCGTCCGGCCGAGTTGTTGGTAATATCGTTTCCGGTAAGAGCTGCCTGGGAATTAGCGAGAAAAACTCCGCCGCCGCCGCCGGTAGACAGGTTATTTCTAATCTTATTGCCTTCAATAACGGGAGACGAGCCGTATGATAGTATTCCCCCGCCTCTCTCAGCAACATTGTCTGCCAGAACATTTTTAGTAATCGTTGGTGAACTGTCGTTTAAAACGATAATGCCGCCCCCGTAAAGCGAGGGCACTTCCTGAATTTCGCCTTCTATTTCAAATTCGAGAATCTCCATGCTGCCGCTGCCCCCGGTAATGGTAAAGCCGCTCAATACCGCTGCTTCACTTTCACCATTCTTAAAAGCAACTGCCGAGTCTACACCGCCCGCATCGATAATAGTTTCGCTAACCACTTCAGGGTCATCAGGATCTTCACTGCGTACGGTAATATTTTTACCGTCAAAATTAATCCTCTCGCTATATCTGCCGGGCCTGACTACGATTTCATCCCCGTCAACTGCTGCATCGATTGCTTCCTGGATAGTGGAAAAATCATCAGGAACCATCAAGGCTCCTTCGACTTCGACTTCACCTTCATCACATGCAGTCACCATAACTGCAAGAGCAACAAGCAGAACTGCTAATAAAATTGAATATAGTGGATGCTTGCGCTTACATTTCGTCATTAATTGACCTCCATTCAAGCATTATATACCTCTTATGATAAAGGTTTTCAGGCGCTCACAATACCTGAAAACCCTTACATGGTGGACGTGAGGGGACTCGAACCCCTGGCCTCTTGAATGCGAGCCAAGTGCTCTCCCAGCTGAGCTACACGCCCATGCAACGGTATTATAGCAAATAGCAATCTATTAGGCAAGAGAAGGGGGGCTGAGAGCGAAACTGCCGGCGGCAGGATTAATTGACAGGCCATGCAGATATTTGGTAAGATTTTCGCAATAACATAGTTGGAACAGGGGGAGAAAATGAACGAAAACATTTACCGCCGGCTTCAGGAGAAACTGGACAGCTATTCCGTTGGGTTTCCTGCTACCAAATCAGGTGTTGAAATAGAGATCCTGAAAAAACTGTTTAGTGAGGAAGATGCCGGGATCTTTTTGTCTATGAGCCCGAAGCTGGAGAAACCGGAAGACATTGCCGGACGTCTTGGCCTGCCGGCAGGACAGCTTGCCGAAAAGCTGGAAGAGATGGCCCTGCGGGGGCTAATTTTCCGGCTGAAAAAAAACAATGAAACGAAGTATGGGGCCACCGCCTTTATCCACGGTATATTTGAATTTCAGGTAATGCGCATGGATTCAGAACTGGCAGAACTGATCGACCGCTATTTCAACGAAGGCCTGGACCAGTCACTGATCAGCGCAAAAGGGACATTTTTAAGGACCATACCGATTGCCAAATCGATCCCTCCGGAACATCATATCGCTTCTCTTGACGACGCTGCCGAAATTCTAAAGAACGCCGGCAAAATTGTCCTTGCCGACTGTATCTGCAGAAAGAGCAAGGAAATAACCCGAAACTCCTGCGGCGCTCCCCTTGAAGTCTGCCTGCTGTTCGGCTCCATGGGACAGTATTACCTGGATAACAGCATGGGAAGGGAGATCAGCGCTGAACAGGCCATCGCAGTTGTCGCCCGTGCCCAGGAAGCAGGCCTGGTGACACAACCGGCCACCTCGGCGAACCCGAGCGGCATGTGCAACTGCTGTGGAGACTGCTGCGGGGTGCTGGCTTCGATTAAAAGGGATTCCAGCCCCGCCGATCTTGTTTATTCCAACAACTATGCTGAAGTAGAAGCCGGATCCTGCATTGAATGCGGGGAATGCCTGCCGGCCTGCCACATGGAAGCAATTCAAATGCCGGGGGAGGGCCCCGCAATGATCCTGGAGAAAAGATGCATTGGGTGTGGCGTATGTATAACACGGTGCCCTTCAGACGCTATCAGGTTAAAGGAAAAACCGGCCGAAAAACGCCGGGAGCTTCCGAAAAACAGCCTTGAGCAAATGATGCGGATGATGGAAGTCCGGGGAAAAATGTAAGGTTTGCTCCCTCAGCAGCAGCCTTTTTCCACTGAGCTTTCCTGCAGATTTACAGGTGGGCTGCGAAAATTTTTTTAAGGGTATCAAGAAAGCAGCCCACTGAATCATTTTTTAACAGTGTTTTGCAGCTCACCTTTGAGCCAGTTACACCAGTCATCCAATCCTTCTCCTGTCTTACAGGAAGTTCTAAAGATCTTAATGGCGGGATTTAACCTGCGCACCCTCTCTTCCAGGGCTTCCATATCAAAATCAGAGCTTTCCAGATAATCTAACTTGTTTACCACCAGGACATGGCAGACCGAAAACATAAGCGGGTATTTCAAGATCTTATCGTCGCCTTCAGGAACACTTAGAATCATCACTTTACGGTTTTCACCCATATCGAACTCTGCCGGGCAGACCAGGTTGCCAATGTTTTCGATGAATACAGCATCTGTTTTTTCCAAATCCACAACATCCAGGGCTGCCCTGGCCATCGGCGCATCCAGGTGGCAGGCCCCGCCGGTGCGAATCTGAACGGCAGTTACCCCCTCGGCCGCCACTTTTTCGGAATCAACCCGGGACTCAATGTCACCCTCGATCACGGTAATGTTGTAATCGTTCTTCAGGCGGCGCAGGGTTTCAACAATCAGGCTTGTTTTCCCGGCCCCGGGTGAAGCCATCAGGTTAAGCATGAAAACCCCGCTGCTGAGAAGCTGCGCCCTGATTTGATCGGCCAGGTCCCGGTTGTCGGATAGAATGCTCTCCTTAATATTAATCATCCGAATTTTATCCATCAAATCACCTCGATACTTTCGATTAAAAATTCCATACCCGCCACCAGCTCATTTTTTGCACTGCCGCACCCGGGGCAAAAAATATTATTCTGCCTGATATCGGCTTTGAATGAATCCGCACAATCAGCACACTCCAGGGTTGCGGGGATCCTTTTGATGATAATCTTTCCCCCTTCGGCGATTGTTCCGCGGCTGAGGTAATCAAAATAGCGCTGCATCCACTCTTCCGTTAAATCACGCAGTTCCCCCACCAGCAGATGAATGTTCACAACCCTTCGGGCCTGATTCTCATCAGCATATTTCAAAACCACCTTCAATACTCCCTCGGTTACCGCCAGTTCATGAATGATCTGCACCCTCTTTTCAATTTCATGATTGGAGTGTTTTCGGCAAAAACCCGGGGAAATCCTTTTTCAGATCGTTCAACGGTTTATGGCATACTAACAGCCAGGTTGCCTGTGGCACCTGGCTGTTAGTATGTTACTTACGGTTTGGCAGATTAATTCAGGCTCTTGTCCTGTCCACCCAATTAACGCGTCATTAAAGTATCCCAAGAAATCTGAGAATTAAATACACGACCACAATTAATCCAATCAAGTATATAATTGAGCGCATTATAATTTTAACCTCCGTTTATTCATTTAATCGTTGCGTGCACCTTCTATTTCCAGAACGTCTAATCACAGCTAAAACCAATTTATGATCACATGCCCTGGTAAATAGCAAGAGCTCCGACAATTATAAGGTAAATACCAATGAGATAGTTGATAATCTTTGGGAAAATCATGATGATTACGCCAAAGACAACAGTAATGATTCCCATCATTAAGCCGCTTATCTCCACCATAAGATATATCCTCCCTTCTCTAAACAATCATCACTTACAGGTAGTTACTGTGAATTATTAGTGAAACGCTTATTTCTGCAATAAAAGTATTCTTCAATCGAAAAATGTATGCCAGTATTCAATATTTCAATAATTGCCTTTAAATAAATTTTACCAGCAGTGCACAATTAAATCAAGCTTGCGCAATGCATCCATCAATGCGGTATTTGCTGGCAGCATGCCACACCCTGTTGTCGTAAAAGCTCCCGCACCAGGGGGTGCATGCATTTTGGCACAAAAATGCACATATACCAGTGCTTTAAACGATTATTCATCCAGAAAACTCGAAAACCCCCTGCCCTCAGGGAGTTTTCACTGTATTGATATTTAGTTTCCAATTTGGTGGAGGCGGCGGGAATCGAACCCGCGTCCGAAGGCTCAGCTACAGGAGTTTCTACAAGCTTAGTTCCGGCTTTGTTTCTTGCGCCACCGGCTCCCCGAAACAGGATCCCCTGGCGCCAGTCCCGTTAGGTTTCCCGTTACAGCGGTGGGACAACCGCAGTAACAGTAGGCCGGATTATTGACACCCC
Organism: Syntrophomonadaceae bacterium; assembly: GCA_007119965.1. Classification (GTDB taxonomy): domain Bacteria; phylum Bacillota; class Dethiobacteria; order DTU022; family DTU022; genus T3SED10-7. Next base: position 124 of record SKOR01000020.1, on the reverse strand, counting down.
TGTTCTTTCCCCCGGCCGGGGAAAGGAGGGATGCGCTGCTTTTATTTAAGCAGCGAGTGCGTAATTAGGTTTGGCGTTTATAGCCGTTCCATGTTTTATCCAGGGCATGGTCCTGGACTTGCCG
>SKOR01000064.1 GCA_007119965.1 Syntrophomonadaceae bacterium | reverse complement strand
CTTAGCCCTTCTAAAGAGGCAAAGGTCTACATCTGCGGCACATCCGAAATGGCGGCCGATGCGAAAAGGCTCCTGACCGAAAAAGGAGTTCCTGAAACAAACATTTTCTATGAAACATTTCTCTAAAAAACAGCAGAATAAGCAGCCCCTGCATCATTTGAACCTGCCGCAGGGGCTTTAACCGGGGCAAACCAGATTCTGAAGCAGTGACAGCCGGAAACTAAACCGGCAGAATGGTATACAGACAGGGCAATAACCAGGAAGAGGCTGTCGACCGTTTTATCTCCCTGCTGCTGAATGCCAGGATATAACTATAATACTGGAGACGAAAGGTGTTTCAGGAACCGTCCCCTATGCACCTAAAAGGTGTTTCAGGAACCGTCCCCCAGGCACGTTTTGTATGCGGGGATGAGGTAATCCTGCCTTGTTTCTTTGAATTCCCGGATTGCGGGAGCAAAGCGTTCTTCTATCTGCTGCGGGCTGAGGCCTTCTTCCAGGTATTGCCCCATTTTATCGGTGCCCATGATCAGGTCGAACATCACTATTGTGTCGTTGCTTTTAGGGACATGGAAGTCACCCAGGGTAAAGGCGTAGGTCAGGGCATAGAGGCCTGTCCTGGCCGGGTTGAAGCTGTGGGGGTCGGTGATCATTAAGCTTACCCCTCCCGCTTCGCCCCGTTGGTCAGGGATAAATTCAATTCCATCGAGTGCGGCGCTGTTCAGCAGGGCGGCATATTCTTCCGAATCGAGCCCTTTTCCGCCAATCCACCTGAATTGGTCGGACTGGTAAACTCCCGTGCCTTCTCCCAGGCCGGTAACCATGTAACCGTAAACGGCTTCCAGGTCGGGGATGTTGGGGGATGTCTGCACCCAGGAAAGCCCCAGGTCTTCAAATAGCATCTCCCGGTCATAACCTGCCATGGGTACTACAGTCAGGTCGGCACCGATGCTGCGGTTAAAATACTGTCCTATTTCTCCGACGGTCATGCCATGCGCCATCGGCAGGATGTCCACCCCGACAAAGGAAGTAAATCTCTCTTCGAGTACCGGCCCGTCGACAATTACACCGCCCAGGGGGTTGGGACGGTCCAGGACTGCAATGGGCAGGCCGTATTCGGCGGCGGCAACCATACAGTAGTTGAGCGTGGAGATGTATGTGTAGGTGCGCGCGCCGATATCCTGGATGTCATATAAAAGGATGTCGATCCCGCTTAGCATTTCTTCGGTGGGCATCCTGGTGGCCCCGTAAAGGCTGTAAACAGGAATGCCAAGTTCCTCGTGGATATATGATTCAACGTAATCCCCTGCCGCTGCGACTCCGTCAATACCATGTTCGGGGCCGTATAAAGCTACCAGTTCGATATTTTCAGCTTCCTGCAGGGCATCGATGGTGCTTCTGCCGGCGGTATCGACACCGCTCTGGTTGGTAACCAGGCCCACTCTTTTCCCTTTCACCAGGTGGGCTGCCTTTTCGAACAGGACCTCGTTGCCCAGCATGAATTCTTCCTGCGCTTCCTCTTCGATATATTCATCGATCGATTCACCGGCATCATCTTCAAGTTCTTCTGTCCGTCCCCGGTCAGAAACGGCAGGAATAAGTTCCAGCTCGGCTGCCAGCAGGGCAAGCAGCAGCAAAACTACAAATATAATAATATAAGGTCTCAATGGTCTTTTCCTTCCTCCTGCTTCCGGAATTATAAGCCGGTCAGCGGATAGCTGCACACCTGCTGTCACTATCCGGCCGGTCTCTTTCATTATAGCGGTTTGTGTCTGCTCAGTCATCTATGAACTTGCTGATCGTTCAAACTGGAGCGGTTCAGTTAGCGCCGTTATTTGCGGGTTCTGTCGCAGGTTATGGCAGCAGCTCAACTTCAGCCCTCCGCTTTAGACTGCCCGCGACATTCGCCTTCCGTGGCTCAGGTCCCGGCGGCCCGCCTCCATGCGGGCCGGTCTGCTCCGGCCTTTGTTTCACCGGCCATTAAAAACTGCTCCGCCACACGTCAAATGCCGGCGCTAACTGAACCGCTTAAACAAAAAATAGTGGACCCTTATTTGCGGGTTCTGTCGCAGGTTATGGCAGCAGCTCAACTTCAGCCCTCCGCTTTAGACAACGCAAATAACGCCTTGACCACATAACACACAACCAACACTGCTGGCCTTTTGAAGTTAATTGAAATCAGCAGGAATTGGAAGTGTGATGATACAAAAATTAGATGGGTGACATTTTCACACACTGGCCGCAACCGCAGGCCATCCAGGTTGACACTCTGCCGGGAATTCAATATAGTATGCGCAACAGCACAATTAACGGGGCATCGCTGATTGGCCCATTTGTTTTCGGCTTTCCCGGAAACCTGCCGATCTGCGCGCTGCCCGGCGACAGGAGTTGTCCGGCAGGTGGAAGGTGTAATTCTGCTCAAGGGAGGCCTGACCAACCAGTATTTACTACCCTGCACGGGGGGTTATTTGCAGGTGGAAGCAGGCGATGAAAAGGATTATCAGCGGTTCCTGGGTAAGCTAAAAAAAGCGGGTGTAGACCCGGAGGAGAT
>SKOR01000105.1 GCA_007119965.1 Syntrophomonadaceae bacterium | reverse complement strand
TGGTATCGCTCATCTTTTACGGGCCCCCCGGCACAGGCAAAACCAGCCTGGCCAGAATTATTGCCAACGCAACCAGGGCTTCCTTTACCCAGTTAAATGCTGTGGCAGCCGGAGTGAAGGATGTGCGCCAGGTTATCGGACAGGCCCGCGACAACTGGTCGCTGCATAACCGGAGGACCATTCTTTTTATCGACGAAATACACCGTTTTAACAAGGCCCAGCAGGATGTCCTGCTGGCAGCGATAGAGCAGGGAACCATAATATTTATCGGGGCTACCACCGAGAACCCTTTTTTTTACCTGACCGGGCCCCTGCTCTCCAGGACAAGGCTTTTTGTCTTCGAACCGCTGCCGAAAGAAGCTATCATCAGTCTGCTTAAAGCCTCCGTTACTCATCTTGAGCAGGGTATGGGCAGGCTCCGGCTAAATATCGATCGCGAGGCGCTGGACTACCTCGCCGAAAAAGCCAACGGCGATGCCAGGGCAGCCCTGAATGCCCTCGAAATGGCTGTCCTGGTCGGAAAAGAAGAAGACTCTGCGATTAGGGTAACTGTAGAGGCAGCTGCCGAAGCGATGCAGAAAAGGCTTCTATCTTACGACCGGCAGGGCGACAGCCATTACGATATGGCTTCCGCCCTGATCAAGTCGATCAGGGGTTCCGATCCCGATGCCGCCTTATACTGGATGGCCCGCATGTTAAAAGGAGGCGAAGAGCCCACCTTTATTGCCAGGCGCCTGATCATCAGCGCTTCCGAAGATATTGGCAATGCCGACCCGCACGCCCTGACCCTGGCTGTCAGTGCCGCCAAAGCCGTGCAGATGATCGGCATGCCCGAGGGCAGGATCCCCCTGGCCCAGGCTGCTGTTTACCTGGCCTCTGCTCCCAAGAGCAATGCTTCTTACCTGGCAATAAACAAGGCGATGCAGCTGGTTGAAGAAGAAGAGAACCGTCCGGTGCCAAAACACCTTAAAGACAGCAGCTACCGCGGGGCCGGTCGCCTCGGGCACGGTTCCGGTTACCGGTATCCCCATGATTACCCGGGTCACTATGTCGCCCAGGATTACCTGCCCGAAGGAGCCAGGGGCAAAATCCTTTACCACCCGACAGAACAGGGCAGGGAAAAGCAGATTCGCAGCTACCTGGAGAAAATCAGGCAAAAAAGAAAAGGGTAAGATCTACCCGGCTAACCTGCAGGGAAATCAGTTTCCTTCTGCTCTGCTGCAGGCAATAGAAGCGGTTCGCAGTGGTTTATTCCGCCTGCCGATCCAATCGTTTCCTGACTTGTCTATCGGCGGCTGCATCCGTCAGCCCGGTCACTAAAGCAATACCAGGGAAGAGTGATCAGATGACTAACGAAAAATTCTACTTAACGCCCCTTAAAAAAACCCGCATCCGCTTCACGATCAGGGGTTCGCGGTTTATTGCCACTTTAACCCCTGTGGCTGACGAGGAAACGGCATCGAAAATCATCGATCAAGTTGGCACAGAATTTCACGATGCTACCCACCATGCATACGCCTGCAGGGTAGGTTCAGGAAGCGCCATTGTTGAACGCTCTTCTGACGCCCGTGAACCGGCAGGCACGGCAGGGGCCCCGATGCTGCAGATCCTGCAGGGCAGCAATGTATCGGATGCCCTGGTGATCGGAACACGCTATTTTGGAGGGACCAGGCTAGGCATCGGCGGTTTAACAAGGGCTTACCGCGACTGCGCCCGCCTTGCCCTAGAAGATGCCGTCCTGAGGAAAAAAGAACCTTTCGCAGAATACAGCCTCAAAATCGCTTACGAAGAAATAGGGACTTTGACACGGCTGGTCGAAACCCTTGAAGGAACTGTATTAGGGTTAAACTACAGCGATTCTGTCATCATGCATGTTCAATTGCCGGCCCGCGAAAGTGAAGCTTTTAAGCAGGGTTTCAATTCGATTTGCCGGGGGCGGGGGGTTCTTAAGGAACTCTGAACAAATTGTACCTGCTCAGCCGCCTGTGGACTTGCTGAATGTTCAGGCTGGGGTGGTTCAGTTAGCGCCTTCATTTGCGGGTTCTGTCGCAGGTAGCGGCAGCGGTTCAACTTCAGCCCTCCGCTTTAGGCTGCCCGGGACATTCGCCTTAAATAATATCCAATTATGGTTATATTATCTGAAGCTTTTGATCTGTCTCCCTTTCCTGATTTACCTTTCAAACAGCTTGAAGGAAGAAACAAAGTGCTTGTCGGTTTTGTTGACATCGCTTTGCGTAAACAGATATAATTGCGTTAACCCAAGAGGGAGGTAAAAGGATGCAGTCCAGCGCTATACGGCAATATTTTTTAGACTATTTCAGTTCAAAAGATCACCTGATCATGCCCAGCTTTCCATTAATACCTCAGAGTGACCCTACATTACTGCTGGTTGGTGCCGGAATGGCTCCTTTAAAGCCTTATTTTACCGGTGAAAAGAAGCCTCCGCACCCGCGGGTTGCTACCTGCCAGAAATGTGTGCGTACCCCTGATATTGACCGTGTTGGCCATACCGGCCGTCATGCCACTTTCTTTGAAATGCTTGGCAATTTCTCCTTTGGTGATTACTTCAAAGAGGAAGCTATAGCCTGGGCCTGGGACCTGGTCCTGAACGGCTACAGGCTACCTGTTGAGCGCCTATGGGTCAGCATATACCTTGATGACGACGAAGCTTATAAAATATGGAACGAAAAGATTGGTATCCCTGCCGATCGCATTATCAGGCTGGGGAAAGAAGATAACTTCTGGGAGATCGGCCTCGGCCCCTGCGGCCCCTGCTCGGAAATCTATTACGATTTAGGTGAAGAAGCAGGCTGCGGCAGCCCTGATTGTGCCGTGGGCTGTGACTGCGACCGCTACCTGGAAATCTGGAACCTGGTCTTTACCCAGTTCAGCCGCGAAGCTTCAGGCGAACTGGTTGAACTGAAACAGAAAAATATAGATACCGGGGCCGGGTTGGAACGCCTGGCCATGGCCCTCCAGGGGGTTCACTCTTTATATGAAATTGACATAGTTAAACCGCTCTACAGTCACTTTTATAACCTGGCTGCCTCCGACCGCCGCGACCAGGAGGTGCCGCTGCGTATCCTGACCGAACACAGCAGGGGAACCTCTTTCCTGATTGCCGATGGGGTTATCCCTTCCAATGAAGGCCGCGGTTACGTCCTGCGCCGCCTGCTTCGCCGCGCAGTACGCTACGGCAGGCTGCTCGGCATCGAAGGAAATTTCATGACTGACGCCGCCTCGCTGGTCGTTGATACGATGGCTTCGGCTTATCCTGATCTGGACGAGCGCCACGAGTATATCCGCCAGATTGTAAGACTCGAAGAGCAGAAATTCCAGGAAACTTTGGCCCAGGGGATGGAAATCCTCGACAGCTATATTGAAAAAATGCTCGGGCAGGGCAATAAAGTTCTGCCGGGCGAACTGGCTTTCAAGCTATATGATACTTACGGCTTTCCGCTTGATCTAACTGCCGAGATCCTCGATGAAAAGGGCTTTCAAATAGACCGCGCTGCCTTTGACAATAACCTGAAAATGCAACAGGAGAGGGCCCGCGCCGCTACCCGTTCTGCCCTGGGAGCCGAGGATGCAGAAAAATACAAGGAAGCCGAAGGGCTGGAAACTGAATTTACAGGTTACGATACCCTGGAGCAGGAAACAAAGCTTTTGCTCCTGCTGGTCAAAGATGAAACCCGCCCCGAAGCTTCGGCCGGGGATAAAGTTGAAGCCCTGCTCGAAAGGACCCCGTTTTACGCCGAAGCAGGAGGCCAGGTTGGCGACACGGGCGTTATCGAGGCCCCCAATGGTCGGATTACCGTAGAAAACACCTATTTTACGCCCACCGGCCAGATCATACACCGCGGGTTTGTCGAAGAAGGTAAAATAGCAATTGAAGATTCCTTAACAGCCAGGGTAGACGGTTTGCGCCGGCGCGGTATCTGCCGCAGTCACACTTCAACCCACCTGCTGCACCGAGCCCTGCGCAATAAGCTGGGCGATCACGTTAACCAGGCCGGTTCGCTGGTTGCCCCTGACAGAATCCGCTTTGACTTTAATCATTTTGCCGCCCTCGACAGGGATCAGCTGCTCGATATTGAAGAAGCAGTTAACAAGATGGCCCTTGCCAACGTGGTTGTCAGGGCTGAAGAAAAAACGCTCGAAGAAGCGAAAGAACTGGGAGCTACGGCAATATTTGCCGACAAGTATGAAGAAAAATCGGTGAGGATGGTCTCGGCAGGGGAGTATACCCGCGAATTATGCGGGGGGACTCATGTATCCGCTACCGGTGAAATCGGGCTCTTTAAAATAACTGCCGAAGAAGGGATCGGCTCGGGATTGCGGCGCATCGAGGCGACGGTAGGTGAGAGCGCCTACCGCCAAACCGTTGAAAGGGAAGAATTGCTGCAGAAAATTGCCCTTTCCCTGAATACTTCTGAAAGCCGCCTTGATCAAAAGTTTAATGATCATTTAACCGAGTATAAACAGATCCAGAAAACGAACCAGGATCTCAACCAACGCCTGGCGGCATTAGAGGTAAAAACTCTTTTATCTTCAGTCGAAGATGTTGAGGGAGTAAATGTGCTCAGTGCCACAGTTTCGGCTGACAATATCGAATCGTTACGCATGGCCATGGATGAAGTAAAAAGCAGTATAGAGTCGGTGGTTGTAGTTCTCGGGGCTGTCAGCGACGGCAAGGTTTTGCTGATTGGCTCAGTCAGTTCCGATCTCGTCGAACGCGGCATCCACGCCAACAAGATTATCAAGGAAGTTGCCCGCCAGGTTGGCGGGGGCGGAGGTGGCAAACCTGAACTTGCCCAGGCCGGCGGCAAGGATGCCGGCGCTTTGCCGGCAGCTATCGCTTCCGTTGAAAAGCTGGTCAGGGAGCAGCTTCAAACAGTTAGTTAAGGGCACTAAAATCTGTTAACCGGGAGGAACTGATCGTGCAAGATAATCATCAGGGTAACCATGAAGAAACCGTCCTTTTTCGGGTAGAAGGTGAAGAGGTTGACAATAAAGCCAGGAAGATCCTGATTACAGTTTATCAGGCCCTGAAAGAAAAAGGATACAACCCTCTCAATCAGCTGGTCGGGTACCTCCTGTCAGGAGATCCTGCCTACATCACGAGCCACCACAATGCACGCAGCCTGATCAGGCAGGTTGAGCGGGACGAGCTGTTAGAGGAAATGGTCGGCACCTACCTGGACCTGGCCGAGAACAAAAAACTGTAATGGAGAAAGGGTAACTTTGCGCATATTAGGTTTAGATCCCGGTGAAAAAAGGATTGGTGTAGCAGTAAGCGATCCCCTGGGAATTACGGCACAGGGTATCGAAGTGATCAGCTACAGTGCACCGGATGAGGCTTTGGCAAGAATTGAAGAAATATCCATTAGTTATGCTGTAGAGAAAATAGTAGTCGGCAACCCGTTAAGAATGAGCGGGATCAGGGGCAGCGCCTCTGATCAAGCCGAATTGTTTGCCGAAGCCCTGCGTGAAAAACTTGGTCTTCCCGTGGAAATGATTGATGAACGGCTGACTTCAGGCAGTGCGGAAAAAACCCTCATTGCAGGCGGAGTGCGCCGGAAAAAAAGACGGGAAGTTAAGGATAAATTGGCAGCGGTCCTGATTTTGGAGCAATACCTGGCCATGCCTGTAAACAATAATCATGAATAGAGGTGCTAACCATGCATGATAATGGAGAAGAAAGAACTGATATTGTAGTCCTGGTTGATGAAGATGGCGTTGAGCATGACTTTGCCCTTGTTGACCGTTTTGCAGTTGATACTGAAGAGTATGCCATCCTGGTTCCGGTACTCTACAACGAAGATGCCGAAAACGGTGAAGCAGTCGATTTTGAAGACGAAGCATTTATCTTTCGGATTGATCTTGCTGACGGTGAAGAGCTGCTGGTTGAAGTTGAAGATGAAGCTGAATGGAATCAAGTTGCCTCAGTATGGGAAGAAAGAGTGCAGGATAGCGAATATGAAGATGATGACGGACCTTTTTAGGAAGGTGATCTTTAGTGCTTAAACGTTTCTTAATAGTCCTGGCAGTGCTCTTCGCAATCGGCATAATTGCGGCAGCGGCGCTTAATTATGTTTATAACAGCATGCTGGATCCTGTAGATCCCGCTGCAGAAGATGAATACACGGTTGTAGAAATCCCATCAGGGGCAAATACCGATGTCATAGCCAATATTCTCTACCATGAAAACCTGATTCAAAACGAGCTTGCTTTCCGCTATTATGTGCGCAGCAATGAACTCGGTCAGGGGTTTTTAGCCGGGAGATACCGTCTAAGCCCGTCCATGGGCGTAAGCCGGATTGTAGATAAAATCCAGTCAGGCGAAATCTACACCGAAACGGTGTGGTTTACTATTCCCGAGGGTTATACAGTCGAACAGATTGCAGCAAGGCTGGAAGCTGAAGGCTTAGTCGAAGGCCATATAATCCTCGACCTTGCCGAGGATCCTCCCGTCCCGATTCTGGAAAGCTTTCCTTACCTGCAGGATATTGAAGTGCAAGACTTAGATTACCTGCTTGAAGGCTATCTGTTCCCCGATACCTATGAAATATTTACTGATGCCGGTGAAGAAGATATCGTCAGACTGATGCTGAAAAAAATGGATGAGGTTCTCGATGAGGAAAGCAAAAACCGCGCCGAGGAACTCAACCTTTCCCTGCACGAAGTGATGACCATTGCTTCCCTGGTCGAAAGGGAAGCAGCAGTCGACCATGAACGCGCCCGGATTGCCGGTGTGATCTACAACCGCCTGGCAATAGGCCAAAGGCTGCAAATTGACGCTACTATCCAGTATATCCTCGGCGAAACAAAAGAGTTCCTGACTTATGCCGATCTTGAAATAGCTTCACCCTACAACACATACCAGAATGCCGGATTGCCCCCGGGGCCGATTGCAGCGCCCGGCTGGTCATCTATTGAGGCAGCCCTTTACCCTGAAGATACAGATTACTTCTACTACAACTATAAGTATGACGGTACAGGCGAACATTATTTCTCGCACACCTACCAGGAACACCTGCAGAATGTGCGGTTGGCAGAAGAAAACCTGCAGTAATCCCTCCATTGTTTCTACTCGCCTGCCCAGGGGGGTGGAGACATGAGCAGATAGCCATCTTTAATAAAATTCTGCACTCCAAATTGATTAAAAGCTGAAATATTTAAAAAAAATTAACTAATGACAACTAAAACTATTGAGATAATCAATAGATTGCTGTAAAATATAAAACAATAAATAAACATTATTGCCATAATTAGAGAAAAGCAGGATAAACTATGCCAAAAAATGATCAACATGTTTGCGATTACAATATATGTATATTTACCCTGGGTAAGTTTTATATTAACCATAATAACATTATTATCTCGGAAAGCTCGAGCCGCTCAAAGCGAATGTGGGAAATATTCAAGTTTTTACTTGCAAACCGTGGAAAAACATTTTTTCCCGAAACAATTCTTGAAAAAATCTGGCCTGAAAATGACTACCCTGATCCGAGCATGGTTTTAAGGGCTCAAATATTCCGGTTAAGGCAGGCCTTAAAGAAAGAACCTGCAAACCCTTCGCTGGCTGATAATATAATACTTTCCCAGGGTTGTTACGGCTGGGAGGAAAAAACAGAATACTGGCTGGATGCCGATGACCTTGAATCTTTGGTTAGTGAAGCCGGGTTACTGTTTGAACAGAATCCTGAAGAGGCGATTAAACTATACCGGCAGGCGATAGCGCTCTACAATGGCCCTTACCTCCCGGAGTTGTCCTTTAGCGAATGGATAGAACCAATCCGCTCTTATTATCACGATCTATTCCTGGGCGCCGTTTCCGATCTTTGTGAATTACTAAATGCGAAGGGCTTATACGCGGAAATCATAAAGTTATGCGAACAGGCAACAGCGATCGATTATTTTGAAGAAAAGATTCATATCAAGCTGATCGAAGCCCTGCTGGCCGAAGGCCAGATTACCCGGGCCAGGGCCCATTACAATGAAGTAACTTCTATCTATTACCGCGACCTGGGCATTAAACCTTCAGAACATATGAAAACTCTTTACCGTTTAGTCGGGGCAGAACCGGGCAGCTTCGAGCTGGATCTGACCACTATACAGGAAGGCTTGAAAGGTAAGGAATCATACAGCGGTGCATATCTTTGCGACGCCGAGCTGTTCCGGTATTTTTATAAACTGGAGCGTGTGAGGGTCGAGCGCAGCGGCCAGTCTGTCCTCCTGGGTCTTTTCACCCTGACCAACGCTGATTTTAATATTCCCGATGATCATGTTTTAAATGAAACAATGGAAAAACTGCAGAATGTAATTTTAGATTCGCTGCGCAAGGGTGACCTGGTGACCCGCTGGAACAAAGCTCAGCTGCTACTGCTCCTGCCCGGCCTGAACAGGGAACAGGCTGACCTGGTCATTGAACGCATTGAAAATAATTTCCATAAAAAGTATACCCTGCAAGGCCTGGTTCTCCATAAAAAAATCGAGTCGCTGCTGCCCATGGAAAGCGACGCTCACTTCATTTAAAACAGTAAAACCTGTAAACCGTCTTTTTGCGGCCTTATTTACCCGGGAAGGTCTTTTTTTTGTACTATACTTCAGGTTGTGTAAATAATCCTTAAATTGTAACGGATTCGTAACAGGCTATTCATATAATTAACATATCAGAAAACATATTGCGCAAAGGAATAATATAAAACTATGAATTTAAAACATCCTGTCTACAACAAGGGAAGTTCGAACGATTTTATCGTCAGGGTAATTGACGATGCCGGCTCCGGCATAAAGGGAAAAATAGAACACATAAAGACCGGGCAGGTTCAATACTTTGATGATTACCTGGAAATGCTGATGCTCATTCAGAATAAACTTGATGAGCAGGGATTCCCGCAGTGCGATACCGAGTTGCGGATTTTTCAGGACGCGGTGTCTGCCGGGGGCAATCAATGAGCCGGCCCGAGGAAGCAAACAAATCCCAAAACAAAGACCTGGTGTTCTTTATAAGAGTCCAGTACCGTCAGAATTCCAGCTGGCAGGGAACGATTCAGTGGATGGACGGTAAAAAAACAGCGATATTCCGCAGCACCCTGGAGCTGGGCAATCTAATAAACGATGCCAAAAAACAGAACTCCGGTGACCAGGCAAAGACAAAAGCAAAGTGGGAAGATCAAGAGAGCGCTTCATAAGGTCGGGTAACAAAGAATTTCTCTAAGTAAGTAATTATTGTCCTATTTAGTAAAAACCGCAAAAGTGGGGAAACGGGTGAAGAGAATGATAAAAAAAGGCATTGAAAAAAATCTTAAGCGTAACCTGGCGGCCGGGGTAGTGCTGATCATGATTTTAGCCTTATCTGTAACCGGGGTTACCCATGCCTGGTTTACCGGCACTTCCAATACCCTGGTCAACATCTTTAATGTCGGCACTGTTATTATTGAAGCGTCCGACATAAGTGTTGAAGATTCCGGTAACGGCGCAGATATCATAACCCCCGGGGAACCCCTCGAAAAAACCTACAAAATAACCAACACCGGCACGAAAAGTATTTATGTCCGGGCTCTTTTTGAAGGGTACTGGGAGAAAATCTTTCACCGCAATACGGCCTCTGTTACGGCAATGTACGGCAGCGCAACAGTAAGTGACAGCGATATGGCCCACTTTAAATTTGAAGGCCAGGAGCCGGACTGGGATTTAAACAATGGAAGTTCGGCCGGCTTTACGGCCAAAGATTATTCTCTTCCCCCGGCAACCATTAAAATCGGCAGCCCGTCCACTAATGGGGGTGGAACAGGCACTGCCCCTGCCACCGGGAGCAGCGTTATTTATACATCAACTGTCCTGACCGGCTATCCCGATCCCTGTGAGGGACCGAAAGTGGAACCTATAACAGAAACTGAAGTTGAAAATCAAAACCTGGATTATTTTGAAAATCAAAAGCCGCCTGATAAAAATCCAGCCTGGCCGGATCCGAACCCCGCCAAGCTACCTGCCCCTGGAGATTGCGATTTGATCTATTTTAAGATAGACCGCAATCAGGGTCAGATAGA
>SKOR01000067.1 GCA_007119965.1 Syntrophomonadaceae bacterium | reverse complement strand
TCGGTTTTAATCGGCGCACCGCTGTCGGCAATGGGAAGCTCATGGCCGTCTTTGCTGATCAGGAGAGTGTGGTTGGCCAGGCCGACAATCACACCTTTTTGCAAAACTTTTTCAGAAGGGTTTTCAACTGTCCGGCGGGTTTTTTCGTTAATAATTCGAAAGACTTCTGATAAAGCTCTGCCCCTGGCTTCAGGTTCATTCCATCCGGTTAGTTTTTCGGCTACATGATTCATGTGGCGGATCCTGCCTGAACTGTCAGTGGTAATTACTGCATCGCCTATGCTGTAGAGAATAGTGCGAAACAGGTTATCCTGTACTGAAGTCATTTGCTGCCTCCCTTATGTCCGACTGAGAGTATCGCTGCATCTACAAACTTTTGCTTAATGATATAGCAGTTAAAATAGGTTGTCATGTTTGAGCATATTTGGGAAATAGCACGCTGTCCTTTACGTCTTGCCAATTCCAGCCGCCTGCAGCCTTATACGCTTTTTTTCCAGTTCGTCAGGTTGTCAATGATCGCCCGGGAGATAGTTTTCCCCGGAACGTACTCCACTCCCGCCAGGAAAGTCCTTTCCACCTGCAGGCTAAGCAGATCAGCAGGCGCAGTCCTGAAGGGATTTTCATTCAGGATGACCAGATCAGCCGTTTTGCCTTCTTCCAGCATTCCTCTTTCTTTCTCATCGAAGGAAGTACGGGCCAGGTTGGAAGTATATATTTGCAGCGCCTGGGCATTGCTTAAAGATTGAAGCGGATCGCGATGGTTGCAGGCGCCGTATATGCCCTCAAGCGGGTTTGGATCTGTTACCGGGCCGTCGGAACCACCGCTTAGATTTATGCCCATTTCAAGGATCGTTTTCAGGGGGGCGATCTGTTGGGCCCTGTCTCCCAGGATTTCTTCAAGATAATACCCGGGTTCCAGGGGAGAAATGAGAAATCCCGGCTGGACGGTTATACCGATGCCCAGTTTAGCAATTTTTTCCAGTGTAGGCTCGGGGATTAGACAGGCATGGATCAAGGTATGGCGGTGATCTTCACGCGGGTAATCCAGCAGGGCATTTTCAATAGCCTTTACGGCCTGAACGACAGCGGCATCCCCGATGCAGTGCAGCTGGACCTGCAGTTCCGCGCGGTTGGCTTCCTTAACAAATTCGGTTACCGCTTCATCACTGTAAAAAAGGATTCCTTTATTGTCCGGGTCATCACTGTACGGTTCGAGCAGGGCGGCATCTTTTGCCCCGAAGCAGCCGTCCAGGGCGGCCGCGAAACAACCTCCCACCCGCGGCAATTTGCGCTTCTGCACTTTTTTTAAGTCCATGGTCTGAAAGTATGTTCGAAAGTTAACCTGTGACCCTTTGGCCATAAAGCGCACCAGGTCTACATCCATATCACGGGGATAGCCAATTCCCTCGACTGTATGGATTAAGCCAACCCCGTACCCGGCCAGGGTATCAATCCCTTTTAAAATATATGATAGCAAATTCAGTACCGGCAGTTTACTGAACACATGATCTGTTGCCCTGTAGTAAGCTTCGAAAAAAATTTGACCGGATTCCAGGTCAAAACCGTTTAAGCTGCGGATATGAGAGGGCATTAGCCCCAGGGCTGCCGAATTCGCTACCGCTGAATGGCCGTCATAGCAGACCAGGTAAACGGGGCGATCTTTAACGAAGCGATCCAACTCGGTACGGGTAATCAGCCGCTTTTCTTCCAGGGTATGCCTGGAGTGCCCAAAACCGTAAAGCACCCTGTCCTTTGGAGCTGTTGCAGCATACTTTTTAATCATTTCCCCTACTTCTTCAATAGATTCTGCCTTCCGCACATCAAAGGTTGCATTGAAAAGAGCCCAGTTGGAAAAATGAATGTGCCCGTCGCCAAAGGCGGGAAACAACACCTTCGATCCGAGCTCAATGTTTTCAGAGCTGTGCTTATAAATACGGGGAAGCTGGTCTCCAAGATGAATAATTTTACCTTTATCCTCGACAAGGTATTGAAAAACGGAGCCGCTCTGATCACCGGTTATAATATCACCATGAAATACCTTCATCGACTTCAACCTCGTTTCTCAATATATTAAAATGATAGATATCTATATTTAAATAATAAATATTCGCTATCAATCCATTAATATCCTTTTTAGAGCATTTGCCTTCATAAACAGAAAACCCGAAACGATTCGGCGCCACACATTTGCCTTCAACAGCCGAATATAGCCATGATTTCCGGGGCGAAAAAAATAATTTTGACAACTGCAGCGCAAATCAGTTATATTAATAAGAAATTTTCCAACAGGCATAACATGAATTGATCTTAATATTAGTTGGGAGTTGGAATTGTGCCCGAATCGAAAGATAACTGCAAGCCAGAAACCAACATTCTTAATTCGTTCACCATAGTGCAGCAGCAGTGCGACACCTGTGCCCGCCAGTTGGAACTGCCCGATGACATATGCGAGCTGATTAAGAACCCGATGCGGGAAATACAGGTATCGATACCTGTGCGCATGGATAACGGTTCGATCAAGATATTCAAAGGCTTTCGTGTCCAGCACAATGATGCTTTAGGTCCGACAAAAGGGGGAATCCGTTTTCACCCCGACGAAACCATCGATACAATCAGGGCTCTGGCTGCCTGGATGAGCTGGAAATGTGCCCTCCTGGAGCTGCCGTTAGGCGGGGCAAAAGGCGGGGTTATCTGCAACCCCAGGGAAATGTCGGAAGGGGAACTTGAAAGGTTAAGCCGGGGTTACGTCGATAAGATCTGGCAGTTAATCGGCCCGGATACAGATATTCCCGCTCCTGATGTATACACCAACCCCCAGATTATGGCCTGGATGATGGACCAGTACTCCAAGTTAGCCGGAAAAAACCAGTTTGGTGTGATTACCGGGAAACCACTCTATGTGGGGGGCTCGATCGGCAGGAATACCGCCACGGCGCGGGGCGGTCTCTACGTGATTGAAGAAGCAGCCCGTACGGCGGGAATGGATTTGAGGAGCGCCTCCCTGGCGATCCAGGGTTACGGCAATGCCGGCTTTAACCTGGCCTACCTGGCCCACGATATATTCGGCAGCAGAATCGTTGCTGTTTCGGATCAAAGCGGCGGGATTTACTGCAAAGAAGGGTTTGACCCCATGGAGGTCTTCCACCACAAAAAGGCAAACGGCACTGTCGTCGGCTGCCCCGGGACGGAAACAATCTCTCACCAGGACCTGTTTACCCTTGATGTGGACATTCTCTGCCCCAGCGCCCTGGAAAATGTGATCACCAAAGACAATGCGCCAAATGTCAGGGCCAGCATAATCGCCGAGCTGGCCAACGGTCCGACCACTCCTGAAGCGGATGACATATTATACGATAAGGACATCCAGGTTTTGCCCGATTTTCTGTGCAATGCCGGCGGTGTAACCGTCTCGTATTTTGAAATGGTCCAGAACTTTACCATGCTCTACTGGGACGAAGCTGAAGTTTTTGAGAGGTTAAAGAAAAAAATGGGAACCGCTTATCATTCAGTATACAATGCATCGGAAAAACATAAAGTCAACATGCGGCAGGCGGCCTACATGGTTGCCGTCAAAAGAATTGCCGATACGATGGTTTTAAGAGGCTGGGCCTGACTTAACTTTGTAAAGGTTTGATTCAGGGTACGATCACATCGATCATCCCGGGCATAATTCCATATTCAATCTTATCCTGGGGTATTAAGAAAAGTTCCCCGTCAGAGTGAGCCGGCGAAGACGACTTTAACTCCACCCTAATCCTGGTAGTGTGGATTTCCCTTACCCCGGGAGAATTTACAAATAAACCTTCCGGCTTCATCGCTTTTGGCAGGAGGGCCAGCAGGCTTAAAGATGAATCCTTGTTGACCAGGACTGCCGTAAGCTTGCCATCTGCCGGATCAGCATGGGGAGCCATGTAAAACAGTCCTCCAGTCAGGGGGGCGTTACCCACGGACAGCAGGGTAATCGGCCCTTCGTAACTGTCATCATCCCACTCCACTTTACCGTGCCACTTAGGATTCCTGATAATTCCCTTAACCGCTGCAGCCAGGTACCGGGGTATCCCCTTTAAAAATGTCATCTCCTGCTGCAGGACAGTGATATATGGCTCCAGGCCAAGTGCGGCATTGTTAATAAAATACCTGTCACCCGCAGTACATACATCGATTGGCCTCGTCTTTCCCGCAGCGATTATTGCTGCTGCTTCAGCGAGGCCAAGGGGCATTTTCAGGTTATGAACAAAATCATTGGCCGTTCCGAGGGGCATTATGCCGAGCAGGCCGAAATGTTCACCTTTTTTTACCCTGCCGATCCCGTTCAGGGTATCGCCGATTGTCCCGTCTCCCCCGGCAACAATGATCGGAGAAAAACCTTCCCTTACTGCTTTCTCGGCCAGATCAACCGGCTGACGGGGATGCTCGGAAACGGCCAGGGAAAATTCCACACCCGCTTCGTGCAGGGCAGCTTCTGCTTCCGGCCATCTTTTCTTGGCGTTCCAGCGGTTCGAATAAGGATTAAGGATAACTTTGGCAGGCATAATTTTTCTCCATTTCATTTGAAAGATAAAATCCTGGCAAAGTTAAAAATTCTGCAAAACCCTTAACTTTCCTGCAAGTCCTTAAGTTATAAACGCTTAGCCAGGGGGACAGTTCCATTGGTTTCCCATTAGAAGTCAGATACCAGAGGCCAGAGTCCAGAATTATTGGTGACAATCAAACCGTCCCCGCAGGCGCCGCTTTACTTTGGCTGCATTGCCACAACTAGTAATAACCCCGGCTTGTCAGGTCTCAAAGTGAAAATACTTGCGAAAGAAAAGAACGGGTAGTGCCCTGTAGCACTACCCGCTGGTTTGATTTAGTTCCCTGCAGCTGTTTTGTTGCCTTTTAACGGTAGCCTGTTTTAGGCTATTTTCTTTGAGGATACTTTTGTTTCATCAACCTCTGAGCGCAGCGCTTTCAGCAGCGCAATAATCATAAGGATCTCCAGGAGCAGAACAGGCAGGCCGACAACAACAGCCGTGGTCTGAACTGCTGACAATCCGCCAACCAGGAGCAGGATTGCGGCGATTCCGCCTTCCAGGGCACCCCATACCGCGCGAATCTGTTTCGGCGGGTTCAGGTTTCCTCCCGAGGTTAGCATCCCGTTTACATAGGTGCCTGAGTCGGAAGAGGTAATGAAGAAAATTGAAACGACCAGTACTCCTAAGAAGATCAGGACTTCACTGGCCGGGAAGGTGTTGAGCAGGGCGTAGAAGCCAAACTCTTCTCCCGCGCCTACAGCGTCAGTTAACCCGCCCGCTCCGAAGAGTTCATGCCACATTGCCGAGCCGCCAAACACTGACATCCAGATAATACAGAGCAGTGAAGGGGCTAAAAGGGTTCCGGCTACGAATTCCTTGATAGTCCGGCCCCTGGAAACGCGGGCAATGAATGTCCCGACGAAGGGAGACCAGGAGAGCCACCAGGCCCAGTAGAATATGGTCCACCAGCCCGGCCATGGGTTTTCGCCGATTGAATCAACAAAGAAAGACATCTGCAGGAAATTCTGCAGGTAATCGCCAACCCCGATCGTAAAAGCATCTAGAATAAAGAGGGTCGGTCCGACCAGGAAGACAACACCCATTAAAAAAAGGCCCAGGACCATAGCGATTCTGCTAAGCCACTTGATCCCCCGGTCAATACCGGTCAGGGTGGAAACAATCGCGGCAGCAGTGATAACAATAATGATGCCAACACCAAGAGCCGGTGTAGCTTCGACGCCAAAGAGCATGTTCAGGCCGGCGCCAACTGAGAGGGCACCCAAACCGAGAGAGGTTGCCAGTCCGAAAAGGGTGGCAAATACACCAATCAGGTTAACGATTTTACCAATCGGGCCTTCAATCTGCTCTTCCCCGAAAATGGGAACGAGGGTCGAGCTGAGCAGCATCGGGTAACCTTTACGATAGGTAAAGTAGGCCAGGGAGCCGGCTACAACGGCATAGATCGCCCAGGGGTGAATAGCCCAGTGGAAGAAAGAGTAACTCAGGGCCAGCCTGGCCGATTCGGCCGATTCTGCAGTACCGTACGGCGGTCCCATGTAGTGCCAGACCGGTTCGGAAACACCCCAGAATACAAGGCCGATACCCATACCACAGCTAAAGAGCATGGCAAACCAGGTAAAGAGGCCGTATTCGGGTTTTTCATCATCTTTACCGAGCCTGATGTTGCCATACTTTGAGAGCATAAGGTAAACGGTAAAAACTACGAAGCCAAACACCCCGATCAGGAATAACCACCCGAAATAGCTAATTGCAAAATTAAAAGCTACTCCGCTGGCCACTGTCAGGCTGTCAGTTGCTAAGACACCGTAGAGTAAAAATAATACAACAACGATAAGGGCAATCCAGAATGTTGATGATGTAAAGCTGTTATTTTGATTCAGATTATTATTCGACATTAATTCAATCCTCCTCTTAATCAGGTCAATTGGGTCTTACTGACTTGCCAAAGCCTGTTTGCAGGTTGAACACCTCCTTAAATGTTATCGCTGCGCTGGACAAATCACCGTGAAGCAGCCGTGACAATTTTTTCAATTCTTTTGCTCACAGTTGAATCAAGGGCATCAGGGGTATGGTCCTCAATAAGCTCCCTCGCTTTGGCCATTGCTTTATGGCCCATGGGAACACTGCCATCGGCAGCCCACCTTTGATAGGGATGCCGGTCCATCAGTTTGGGAAACCAGAGCTCTTGCTTAAAATTGTCATAGGTGTGCTGATCGGTGACAAATTCCCCCATCGGCCCAACCCGCTTGATGGCTTCAAGGGCCAGCGAGATATCATCAACCCGCACTCCCCTGATCAGCCGCCTGGTATAACCGATCAATTCATTGCACATCACGAGCATGGCCAGATTGCTGCAGTTGCCTCCTTCGGTATAGCCGACATCATGAATCAGGTTCGTCCCGCACATGGCAGACATCATGATCGAGGCGGTGGCTTCTGCCGCTGCCTGCTCATCGACCGTTTTTGAATCTGTGCAGCCCGCAGTGCCCCAGAGGGGAATATTATAATAGTGAGCCATCTCGGTTAAAGCGGCATGCATCAGGTTAAACTCCGGACAACCATAAGACATAGCCATGGTCTGCATATCGGTAGCGCCGGTAACGCCGCCGAGAGCAAAAGGCGCCCCTTCCCGGACCAGCTGGTGAATTACCAGACCGCTTAAGCATTCGGCCAGGACGACAACCAGGGTTCCGGCGAGCGTAACAGGTGTGGTCGCTCCTGCTGTCGGCGCAGAAACATAGACAAAGGGCAGGTTCTTTTCGGCAATAAAGAACAGTTTTTCCAGCGCTTCATCGGTCAGGAGAAGCGGGCTGTTAGAACAGGCGAAAATAGCCAGGAAAGGATACTTTTGCAGTTCTGCCCGGCCGCCCGCGACCTCCTCGCACATCTCAAGGATGGTGCTGCAGTTTTGGGCATTAAAGCCCCAGTGAACAATCGGTTTGGTGGTGTTTTCCAGGATCGCCTGCAGCGCATGCAGGTCGGCATACCTTGTCGGCACATCCTGGATGGTTCCAAAATCCATAATGAAATCAATATTTTCCAGGGCATCCATTACCCTGGCTGCATTACCGGTATCCTGTTTGCGGGGCAGACGCCTTTCCCCGCTGTAAGGGTCGATTGTATAGGTAGTCGAAGGCCCCGGCCCAAAGTTAAAATTCTTTCCTTCAAAAAGCAGCTTGCGGCCTCCCGAACGATCATACAGGGCAAATCCGGACGGGACCGTTCTCAGGGCTTTTTCTACCATGGCTCTCGGAATCTGGACCCTGCTGCCGTTAACATGGGCCCCCGCTTTTTTAAGCAGTTCCAGGGCCCTGTTGTATCTAACCTCAACTCCCACATCCTGGAGGGTAGCCAGAACAGCGGAGTGGACTTCTTCAAGCTGGCTTTTAGATAAAACCTGGAATTGAAGGCTCTGGTTCGCTATGTAATTTGGTTGCATGTTATCGCCCCGCTTTGCTTAGTTGCGTTTATTTTATTTAACTTTTCACTATTTCTCATTATTCCCGTTATCCGGCTGCACATTAATCTATAAGTTATCGGCCTGTTTTCTGAATTTCCTATCCCCCTGCCGGGGGGCTGACCAGGTTGATTTCACAAGATTCCTCAATCAGAAACTGTTTTTCTACAATCCGGTTATCAATAGCGGCAAACAGGACCATCTTCGAGCTGACCTTTAACTCAGCAATCAGCGCAGATACCGTTGCAGGTTGATCCAGCTCGATATCCTGTTGGGTTTCAAGATGTGGGTAGAGCTCTTTTAAATGCCCTGTTATATTAATTGTTACTTTGATCTTTTCCGTAAGACCAACCTCCGGTATATTGTGCCGCCTGCCATTAAAAAACCCTGCTGCCTGTTCACCCTGCCTGTTCAGTTATTCCCTGAAAACAGGATTCGCCTTTCTTCGTGCTGATTAAGCTGAGGCCCGGTATCAGGCCAATCCGAAACGAGCCAGGGTTCCTGCCCTCGGAATGCCATTTTCGTCCCATCCTCTTTTTTCATAATACTCGTCCAGCATTTTATCGAGAATTTTACGTTCGATATAACGGCCCTTGTTCGGGCCGGAGGCAACCGGTTCTTCCATGAAACGCAGGGGCGGGTAGTCATAGCTTCGGCCGAACCCTTCAATATGCTTCACATTGAACTGGCGGGTCAGCTGCCAGATTTTCTCCGATATTGAGAGCATCTCCTGCCAGGAAATTTTACGGCCGGTAATCAGTTCATAAACCTCTTCGTAGTAGGAAGTTTCAAACCCGATTTCCATGGTCTGCAGGCGGCAGATGCCCAGCGCATCATAGAGAGGGCGGCTATGCTGCATGGAGATAACATGATCAACTTTGCCTTCCGGCGATGACACCTCCAGGGACCCTCCTGCCCCCGCTTCAATCAGTTCACTGACATCGGCATCGGACTCGGAAACGTCATAGCCGAGCGCCCAGGAGCGGTTGTGGTGCGCCCCGACATCGGCAGTCATGTATGAAAGCATCATTCCGGGAGCATTACGGCACTCATAACCTGACCATTCAAGCCCCTTGACGTGGATGGCATATCTTTCGGACCCGCCGCCAAAGACCGCCGCGGCAGCTTTAACCCCACCTGCCAAGATTTTTCCGATCCCTTCAGTGGCGGCAATCTTTTCGAGAAGATAGACAACATCTTCAAGACTGCCGAAGCTGATTTCCCTCCCGATATCGACAGCGGTGATTACCCCTTTTTCAAAGCATTCCATGGCAAAAGAGACGACAACACCGGCAGAGATAGTATCCAGGCCAAGCTGGTCACAAACGTAGTTGGCATAAGCTACCTCTTCAATCTCTTCCAGGCAGCAGCTGCCGCCAAGGGTAGCGATACTTTCATATTCAGGTCCCTCGACAAAAGCTGATCCGACTGTGGTTTTGGCGTGACCGTATTTGCCGCAGGGGGTCGGGCAGCCGAAACAGCCCTTATCGGTAATCAGGAGGCGATCGATGATCGCCTGGCCGTTTATTTTGTGGTGGAAATCGGCATAAGAGGTCTGGAAGTTGCGGGTAGGGAAAGCGCCGACTTCGTTGGCCCAACCGGTAATGCTGGCCGTGCCGTACGGAGTCCAGGTTTTAAAACCGGGCTTGCCAAAACAAACCCTGTACATCTCTTCGCCTTTGGCCTGGGCCGCCTGGGGATCAAAAACCGGGATCGGTTTGCTTCCGCGCACGGCTACAGCCTTGATATTTTTCGAGCCGAGAACCGCGGCAACCCCTGTCCGGCCGGCCTGACGGCCGAAATCGTGAGAAATACAGGCATAAACTACCCTGTTCTCTCCTGCAGGGCCAATGGTGAGCACCTGGAAATCTTCACCGAGCTGTTCTTTAAGTTCTTTTTCGGCATCAATAGCCCCTTTGCCCTGCAGCGTATCGGCGCTGACAATCTTTATGTCATTGTTATCGATAACCAGGGTAGAAAGTTTATCTGCCGCCCCCTCTAACACGAGGCAGTCGTAACCTGCATACTTCAGGGCCGGGCCAAAGTGCCCGCCCATATTGCTGTCTCCGTAACCGCCTGTCGCGGGCGAGAGGGCCCCAAAGTGAGTTTTACCGCTGCCGGGCAGCAGGTGGCCGCTTAAAGGGCCAGGGGCAATCACAATAACGTTGGCGGGGCCCAGTGGATCGGTGCCCGGCTCGATCATGTCATAGAGCAGGCGCGCTACAAAACCCCGTCCGCCGAGATATTCTTCGGCCATCTTTTCAGGGGTGTTTTCAATCTTCTTTTCCCCTGTTCCGAGATCTATTTTCAGGATACTACCGGCATAACCATATAACATATTTATTCCCCTTCCGAATCGTGATCAGCCAGAACAGCCTCGCGGGGGCACAGTTCAACACATTTGCCACAACCGGTGCATTTAGCAGGATACCCGGATTCAGTTACTACGATAACATCGAAAGGACAGCTGTCGACACAGATCAGGCACTGGGTGCAGATAGTGTAGTTGATATCATATTCACCGTCCCGCTCGACAATTGCCTCTTCGGGACAGGTTTCGGCGCAGACCCCGCACTGTGTGCAGAAAGCTATTTTATAGGTGCCCGGATCGGGAAATTGCCCCTTTATTTTTAAAAGCGCCTGCGATGGCTGCACAGCACCGAAGTTTTGGAGGGTGCAAACCACCCGGCATACATTGCACCCGGAACAGCGCTCTTCCTTAACTTTCAGTTTCATAATTATCACCCCTGTTGATTTGCTTGATTTAAACTACCGCCGGTTCGACTATCAGTTCGCCCTTTTTAAACCGCCTGACATTAAGAATACCGATCGGCAGGGTTGTATCCTGACCGGCCACACACTGGGCAATCAGTTCGCCAATCATCGGCGAAAGCATAAAACCTTTGCCGCAGCCGAGGGCCAGGTAGTAGCCCTCCACCCCGGGTACGGTCCCCAGGACAGGCTGGCCGTCCGGCGAAATGCCATAATGGCCCGACCACTGGCGGACGATATTAACTTCTTTCATCACCGGAAACTGGTCTACAATTTTTGCGGCCAACTCCTTGATAAACTGCCAGCTGCAGTCGTAATTAATCCCTTTTGGTTCATCGGGATTCCCGTAGCCGGCCAGGACTGACCCGTTTAAAACCTGCTGACAGTATGAGTTGTGAAAGAAATTCATGACCAGCGGCCGGAGAAAAGGATCGAGCGGTTCTGTAACCACTATTTGATGCCTTTCAGGTTCTACAGGCAGGTCATGGCCGAGCATCGCACTGATAAACTTAGCATAAGGGCCCGTCGCATTAACCACGGCTGATGTGGCAATCTCCCCCTTGTCGGTCACAACCGCAGTTATTTTTTCTCCCTCTTTCTTAAATCCGGTAACCTCGGTATAGGTATAAAACTTAACCCCCAATCGCCCGGCTGCCCGGTAATAGGCATCGGTAACCTTGAAAGGGTTGGCCTGACCGTCTTCCATGCAGATTGTAGAGGCAACAATGCGTTCGGTATTGATTACGGGCACAATTTCTTTTACATCGTCAACGGATAAAAAGCGAACCGGAATACCCAGTTTTTCATGCAGCTTAAGATTTTCTTTGAGCATTGCCGCTTCTTTTTGCGAGTAAGAGACCATCAGGTAACCGTTTTGCCTGAACTCCACATCCCCGTCGTATTCAAGAGATTCATTCATCACTTCAAAATGCCGGATACTGTAGCGGGAAATAAGGCAGTTCATTTCTGTGCCCCACTGCTGCCTGATCCCGGCGGCACAGCGCCCTGTGGAGCCCCGGCAGATATAACCCTTTTCGAGCACGACAACATTCTTAAACCCAAGCCTGGCCAGGTTATAAGCTGTGGCACAGCCGATTGAGCCGCCCCCGATCACGACAACATCTGCAGATTTAATCATCCTGATCAACTCCCGTAAAGGCACCGAACTTTAAAGGCTTGGTGGGCGGGCGAAAAGTTGAAAGGCCGATGTCAGCCGGTTTTTTCTGGTTGGCGCGGGCCAGCTCTGCGATCAGGTGACGACGGCAGGTCCGGCCCTGGCAGGCGCCCATACCGATACGGCTTGCCCTTTTAATCTCTTCAAGACCGTGATAACCTTTGCTGATCCACTCGCGAATCTCTTCAACGGTCAAATCTTCACAACGGCAGATGATTGTTTTATCTGACATAGCGCTCATCCTTTCCGGCGAAATTTTAGTTGTCGATACTGCGTATATCGTGCGCAAACTCCTTAGGCACGATCAGGGTCAGTATATAAGTGTTATTATTTTTTCCTGCTGAACGCACTTTTTTCACTTTCACTTCTGAAATTGCTTCCCCTTCACGGTTTAAACCCTGCACGGTGCTGCCTTCCGCAGGGACCGGCAGGAACTCCCAGGGGATCATAACCAGGGCTTCGTCTTCAGAATATGTTTCATCAACTATAAAAATCGCCAGTCCCGGGCACGCTCCGATGCAAATTCCACAACCGTTGCATTTTTCGAAATCCATCCGGGGCAGATCGTTGATATCTTCAAAGGGCAAAAACCCCCCCCTCTTACATGCTGTATAACAGGGATCGCACGGGATTTTCTGGAAACACTCAACGATTGCAACCGGTCCCCTGGCCAGGCGCTCTTTGGATGGTTTTACTGCGGCAACCTGCTGTCCGGAAGGTACACCTGCCTTTTCCAGCATTATTGGGCCACCTCCCTGAAGCTGCTCAATCTTTCCAGGCCGCTGCGAATTTTTTCCCCGACAGGGCCCCTTCTCAAATCATCAAGTTCCCGCCTTGCAGCGGCCAGCTTTCCGGCATAACTGTCTACACCGAAACCGAGGTTCAGGGCTGCAGAAAGGCCTGCTATACTGCCTTCAACCATGGCTGAACTGGCTTCCTCAATGCCGCCGACATCCCCGCATACGAATATATTGGGCACAGTGGTTTCAAGGGTATCGCTGCGCACTGAAATATGGCCGCCCAGTTCGGGGATGTAAGCCATGCTGCAGCCGGCCTGAAATAATAATTCCGTCAGGGGGGTTAACCCGACAGAGATACAAAGGACGTCTACAGCAAGTTCTTTTTCAGTCCCGGCCACAGGCTGCCAGTCCGGGCCTATCTGGGATATGGTTACTTTTTCAAGGCTCTCTCGGCCGTGGGCTGTAAGGACTGTATGCGAAGTATAAATCGGGATTCCCATCCGGCGTACCCTGGAAGCATGAACATGGTAAGCCCCGATGCGTGGCTGGGCCTCGATTATGGCAGGCACTTCAACCCCTGCCTGGAGAAGCTGGTAGCTGACAATGACACCGATATTGCCGGCCCCGATCATAGCCACCCGCTTGCCGGGCAGGATACCGTGAACATTCATCAGGGTCTGTACTGCTCCTGCGCCGTAAATCCCCGGCAGGTCACAATTTGGGAACATCAGGGTGTTTTCCTGGGCCCCTGTGGCAATAATCAGGGCCTGAGGTTTGATTACCGTAAACCTGCCCCCGGATTCTAAAGATACTATCCCGTCTTCATAGTATCCGAGAGCTGTTGTGTCGCATAACACGCGAATCCCGGGGTGCTCTTTCACTTCCCGGCTGAGATTTTCCGCTATTTTATAACCTCTCTCCGAGGCATAATGCTCTTTTGAACCGAAAAACATATGGGTCTGTTTAACAAGTTGCCCGCCGAGAAAAGGATCCCGCTCGACCAGGGTCACCTCAGCACCCTGCCCGGCTGCGCTTAAACTGGCTTTTAACCCTGCAGGGCCGCTTCCGATAATCAGAATTTCAGTTTTATCCATCAATGCCACTCCCAACGGCACCTTCGCCCTGCTGTGTTTCAACGATCATCCCGTCCAGCAGCGGCTCTACGCAGGCACGCACATTGGGCACACCGTTAACCCGCATATTGCAGGAAGAACAATTGCCAATCGCACACCAAAAACCCCGCGGCCGTTTATAATTCCGGCTGTGCGATAAGACCCTGATACCCGCTGCATGCAGTGCGGCAGCGATCGGCTCCCCCTCGCAACCCTCAACCTCTGCCCCGTTAAAAGTGAAAATAACCCTGCGGCCTTTTTCAAATTTCAGGATAGGGTGATTTTGAATACGCATAACTCCACTCCTTCACAAGGGACTGCTTCCCGAGAAATATCTCCTGCCTGATTTATCTTTTAATCTTACCAGGGCCTTGTTGCAATTAGTATGCCACCGTTGAAAGCAGCATTAAGAACATAGAGATATCAACTCATTCAGCCAATTGCAACTCTTTTTATCATTTATTTAAACGCCGTCTTCTTTGTTATTGGTTTAATTTGAGCTTATAATTCCTTATTAATGCAAAGAAATTTTGCACATAGCGGAAACTATGATACACTTAAAGGGAACCCGCCCTGATGCAAAATGGGTTTGCAGTGCATATTCATTTTGCATCAGGGGAGCGCATTATATTTAAAGGGGCCTGTTAAGTAATGCATGGAGAACCAAAAAAGGTTGAACTAAACAAACCCAAAACCACCAGGCTGAACGAGGTTCAGCTGGAAAAGATGATCGATTCAATCGACGAAGCAATTATCGGCTGTGATAAAGAAGGCTATATTAACATCTATAACAGTGCCAACGAGCGCTGTGAAAAGATGAACCGCAAAAATGTCCTGAATAAGCATGTTGATAAAGTTTACGACTTTCATGGCAAGAAAAGCCTCCTGATGCAGGCAATTAGCGAAAACAGGCCTATCCTCGATCAATACCAGGAATATACCACAGAAAGCAGCGGGACCTACGTAGAAATAATCTGCAGCACGGTCCCCATTAAAGAAGGCAACGAAATTATCGGGGCGGTTTCCGTAATGAAAGACTACTCAAAGGTAAAAAAATTATCCAAAATTATTATGGATCTGCAGTCCAACCTGTACAGCGCCAGCCAGGAGAAAACCGCAAAACCGGGGATCACCTCGGCAAAACACTCTTTTTCAGACATTATCGGCGAAAATCCCCTGCTTCGGGATACTATGGCCTGGGCTCGCAAAACAGCTGAAAATAGCCTGCCGATCCTGATTTCCGGGGAAACAGGCACAGGTAAGGAGCTGCTGGCCCAGGGGATTCACAGCGCAGGCAGCCGCAGGGAAAAGCCCTTCATTGCTATCAACTGCGCTGCAATACCGGAAAACCTTCTTGAAGGGCTGCTGTTCGGAACGGTCAAGGGGGCTTTTACCGGAGCAATAGACAGGCCCGGATTATTTGAGCAGGCCACTGAAGGCACCCTGGTTCTGGATGAAATTAATTCGATGAGCATCCCCTTGCAGTCG
Organism: Syntrophomonadaceae bacterium; assembly: GCA_007119965.1. Taxonomy (GTDB): domain Bacteria; phylum Bacillota; class Dethiobacteria; order DTU022; family DTU022; genus T3SED10-7. The sequence continues at coordinate 13,127 of SKOR01000067.1, read as the reverse complement.
AAACTTCTGAGGGTTATCCAGGAAGAGGCCGTCCGCCGGGTCGGCGATATAAAGGAGAGAAAGATCAACACCCGCCTGATCAGCATTTCCAACAGGGAACCCCTCCAGGCAATCAGGCAGGGGCAGCTTCGCGAGGATTTGTATTACCGTATTGCCTACATCTCTTTAAGTATGCCCCCACTGCGAAAAAGGCTCGATGATCTTCCGCTGCTTCTTAACTACCTGATTGACAAGTACAATAAGAAGCTCAACCTTGAGGTAAAAAGTGTCACACCCGAACTATTTTCCCTGCTTGAAATGTACTCCTGGCCGGGAAATATCCGGGAACTTGAACACGTTTTGGCCGCGGGCATGAGTTCGCTGGGCAGCAGGGATAAAAATATTTCTTTAGATCATTTACCCCCGAATATACGGCACAAATTTTCTGCCGGCTCGCTCCAGAAAAGGAACAGGCGTAATAATTTTAGCCTGGAAAGCACCCTGGATCGAGTAGAAAGGAGAGTGGTTGAAACCGTCTTGAAACGCAACAACTGGAATGTTTCAAAAGCAGCAAGGGAGCTGGGTTTGAAACGGCAAAGCCTACAGTACCGGATCAGGAAGTATTCCCTGAACATTACCTGATCTGCAAGGATAGTTATGGAAAACCAAAAAAGAATCTGACTGCAAATAACATTCGGGCTAAAAGGTGGCACGTTACTTGCTTGTCCTAAAGATGACACGTTACTTGCTCGTATGGTTTGCCGGACACATACGGAATATGCCCGGCTGACGTTCAATTTACTAAAATTAATTTCCCGGTAAGCTAAAAGACGAAAGGAGTAATTTTTATTATGTTTAAGCATTACAAGGGCGGAAGTTTCAAGGTTTTCACAGATGAGGAAGTAAAAGAAATCCATGAGGCCACCGTCTACCTGTTAGAGAAGGTTGGCATCAAGCTGCACAATGAGCGGGCCCGGCAGATTTATGCCGATCATGGCGCAGATGTAGACCATGAAAAGCAAATTGTTAAAGTCCCCAGGGCGATGATTGAAGATGCAATCGACTCCACCCCTTCCCGGATTATCCTTTGTGGACGCGAAGAAAAAAACGACCTGCTTCTGGAAGGCTCAAATGTCCATCTTGGCACAGGGGGGACAGTTTTGAACACCCTCGACCTGGAAAGCGGCAAAAAACGTCTTACTGAAGTCAGAGATGTTGCCGGTTACGCCAAAATGACCGACGCTCTTGATAACATCGCCTTCTTTGTGATCAACTGCTACCCCGATGACGTGCCGACTGAAGATGTGGACGTAAACCGCTTCTACCACGGCCTGGCTAACACCTCAAAGCACGTCATGGGCGGCATTTATACCATGGACGGCCTTAAGTCAGTTATTAAAATGGGGGAAGATATTGCCGGGAGCAAACAAAAACTGCTTGAGAGGCCCTTCATTTCTTTCATCACCCTGATGATGAGCCCGCTGTTGATGGAGGTGACTTATACCGACTTCCTGATTGAAGCATCTAAATACGGCTTGCCGGTAACCTGCCCTTCAGAGCCGCTGGCCGGGGCAAACTCGCCGGTGACCCTGGCAGGGACAATCACCCTTAATAACGCCGAATCACTGGGCGGTTTAATTCTTTCCCAGCTGGTCAATAAAGGCAACCCCACTATTTACGGCTCTACTTCCAGCATTATGGATATGCGGACAGGAACCTACATGGCCGGCAATATCGAATCGGCCCTGATCAACGCCGGCTGCGCCCAAATGTCGCAGCATTATAAGATTCCGATGTACGGCACGGGCGGAATGTCCGATTCAAAGGTGCTCGATGCCCAGGCCGGTTACGAGAGCGCCAACACAGCCATGGTTGTTGCGCTTTCAGGCTGCAACTACATCCACGATGCCTTCGGCCTGCTTGAGTTCTGCACCGTCCTTTCTTACGAAAAGATGGTTGTTGACAATGATTCGGTCGGGATGGCCCTAAGGGCAGTGCGCGGCGTGGAAGTAAACAAGGATTCAATCGCCGCAGACGTAATTGCTGAGGTGGGCCCCGGCGGTCACTTCCTCGACCACCCGCACACCTTTAATAATGTGCGCAGCGAATTTTATTTCCCCACGCATTCAGACCGCCAGCAGCGCACCGTCTGGGAAGCTGAAGGCTCCAAGGATTCCCTGACCAGGGCCCATGAACAGGCGGAAAAAATCCTCGCCGAGCATAAGCCTCTTGGTTTTGAAGAGGATATGGAAAAACTGCTTTTCGACAAGTACAAGGGGATCAAGAAGCTGTAAAAGCGCCATGGGCGACGTAACAACCATAATATAAAGTGCAATAATTGGGGCCCGGCCCCAATTATTGCACTTTTCGCTTAAAGGTCGGGTCGGCTTTCTTTTAGACGGGCGTAGATATAGGTTCCGCAGATCATACCGGCCATTGTGAAGAGGCCGTAAATCTTCCCTTCACCGACCTGGGTCAGAACTGTTCCGGGACAGGCCCCCGAGATGCCCCAGCCGATACCGAAGATGGCTGCACCGGGTATGCTCCAGCGTTTTAGTTCCTTATAGCTGATCTTCAACGGTTCGCCGCTGGCAACCGGCCGGGAAAACTTCTTCAGGACCTGCATCCCGGCGAAACCGACAATAATCGCTGTCACGATCACCCAGGCCAGTTTATAATCCTGGCCGATAAACATGCCGACAATCAGATCATACTCGGAAGCGCCGACCCTGCTCAGGGCAAAACCAAAAAGGACGCCGAACCCCAAAAAACCCAATTTCTTATTCATTACCAGGCACCTCCCAGAAACAGGCTTTGCACTGTGTTAGCAGCAATTATCCCGCCGATTAAAAAAAATATTGTTACTGCAATGCTTGAAAAATGCAGGTTGGCAATGCCGTGGATGCTGTGGCCGGAAGTGCAGCCGCCGGCGATACGGGCACCCAGGCCGATCAGGCTGCCTCCGACAAAAAAGTAGACGGCGTTTGCCGGCGCAGGCCACTGGGCTATACTTGTAAACCGGCCCATTTCTGCGGTAAACCCAAAGTTGCCGCTGAAGATGGAAGATATTAAACCGCCCAGCACGATGCCGATAATAAAAAATACTCGCCAGCTCCACGTCTCGGCAAATTTCGCCTTGATCCACTGCAGGTTTTTTGATGGCAGTATGATTTTCACCAGATTGCCGTAACCGGTTGAAACCCCCAGGGCCGTATTAAAGTAATAGTAGAGCAGGGGCACCAGCATGCCGATAACTACGCCCCCGGCCCAGAAAGGCCATGGTTCGACAAATATACTCCTTAAGATCGCGGCTATCATTTTTTATCACCGTCTGTCTGCAGGGAGTAGCCGGCGGCTGCCCAGGCTGTTGTCCCGCCCAGGACATTAATGACCCGCTTGAAATTTCTCTGCTTCAAAAGACTCGCTGCCGTCATTGAGCGATTACTGGTATTGCAAAGAACTGCTACAGGTTTTTCAGTCTCCCATTCGGGGTAACGATCCCGCACATCGGGTGCCGCTGCATGAATTGTGCCTTCGATGTGGCCGTTTTCCCATTCTCCAGCCGCCCGGTTATCCAAAACCAGCGGCGATTCTTCCGACAGCCAATCGCGCAGCCGGTGGACAGAAATGGTTTCAATCGTATTGACCGGCAGACCGGCTTTTATCCATTCTTCTATTGAACCTTCCAGGTAGCCTGCAATATTGTCAAGGCCGACATAATGAAGATTCTTTTTAACCGTTTCCAAGTCACTTTTGTTTTCGAGGACCAGGATCAATTTATCCTCCGGAGGGATTACCCAGCCGGCAAAAGTGGGCAGGTTGCTGTACTTGCTGATGCTGTAAGAATTGGGGACATGGGCGGCAGCAAAAGAATGGAAAGCCCTGGTATCCAGAACAGCAATGCTTTCGTTTTCCGCCCCGGACAGCTCGGCTGCATCATAGGGCCGCACCTCTGCCAGTTCACCGACCAGGTCAGGCCCCTGGCGGTTAATTTCAGTGCAGCGGGCAAAGTGGTCCGGCGCAGCCGGCATCCCTTCCAGCAGGTCTTTTTTAAATAATTCAAGGTCGGTGTGCTGGAGCGCGTAATTATGGCGGCGTTCTGTGCCGATAGTGCTCCAGAGCTTGGCGGAGAGGGCCCGCCCACAGAGTGAACCCATACCATGTGCGGGGTAGACCTCGGTGTGATCCGGTAGTTGTTTTAAGCGGCCAAGGCTGGAGAACAATTTCTCGGCCAGTTCCTCTTCCCGGTTAGGGAAAAGATCGGGACGGCCTACATCTCCCACCAACAGGGTGTCGCCGGTAAAAACCAGGACCGGCTCGTCACCCCTTTCCAGGTCTGTTACAACACAGACGGAGCAATCAGGGGTATGGCCGGGAGTTTCCAGCAATTTAAAGCGCAGGTTTCCGACAGTGAATTCTTCTTCATCAGCCAGGGCATGGTGAGGAAAACCGCAATTGGCAATCTTCGGGGCGTAAATTTTTGCGCCGGTTTTTTCGGCCAACTCCATGTGACCGGAGACAAAATCTGCATGCAGGTGAGTCTCAAAAACTGCTGCTATCTCCATGTTGAATTCTTTTGCCTGATCGAGATACTGTTCGATATAGCGGGCAGGATCGACTACCACGCACTCTGTTCCGCTTCCGATTACATAAGAACAATGGGCCAGGCCGGGGGTGTAAAGTTGTGCAAAATACATATCAATACCTCCTCGTAAATTTAAAACACCTTTTTAGTCAAAAATTCATAATCAATCATGCTTAATCGAAATGCCATACAACCCGCAGGAACAGTCCGGCAAACTGTAAACCGGGGACGGGCAGGAAACTCTATAACCTTCAGAGCGCCTGCTGAGCTTCTACCCCACCGGACCACCCGGCGAGCCGCTTGAGGAACTGCTTTCATCCTATTATTTTTACAAGAGGGCCGGAATCCTTATTTTTAGCCGGCCGGAATTGATCTGGCAGCCTTTTCTACCTACTGCCAGATAAGGGTGATCACCGCTGCCGCAGCGAGGCCGCAGATAGGGGTTAGAATCAGCCCGAAACGCATAAATGAACGCAGGGGGAAAGGCGCTTTGCTCAGGACCATCAGGGCAGCCTGGTGAGTCGGCATTAACAGGGTCAGGTTTGAACCGGCTGCGGCAGCCATCAGCGCGGCGGCTGTGTTCAAACTGCCGTCTGCCGCCATACCAACGGCCACGGGAGCCATAAATACAGCAGCTGCAGCGTTATTGATCGCGTTAGAAAGTGCTGCAGTTACAAAAATCAGCAGCAAGATCAGCCAGAATGGCGAAAGTGCCCCGGTATAATTGGCCAGGTATGCTGATAAATGTTCCAGTGCCCCTGTATATTCTAACGTTTCACCAATTCCAAGCATTGCGCCCAGGAAAAATACAATCTTTAAATCAACAGCATCAGATGTATCCTGCGGCTTCAATACACCGGCAAAAAACAGGATCAAAACCGCACCCCCGAAACCCAGTCCCGGGTGTAACAGACCAAAGCTGACCAGCGTCACAGCCAGGAGGATTGCTGCCAGGGTAACCTGCCGCTGCCCGGTCGCAAAAGGGGCGAAGTCGATACTTTTGCTTAAATCCTCTTCGGGATAGTTATACGCCGGGTTGGCACTCTCCCTGTCCGAGCCGCCGCTGACCGCTTCTTGATCTGCACCTGGATCCAGGCCGCATGATTTGCACACCAGCCAGAGCACCAGGGCTGTAGTGAGCATGGCTAAACCGTGAGGGGCGTAATCAAACATTTTAAAAGGCTGCCCGGTTGATGAAAACATGTAAGATGCAATTATAATATTTGGCGCGCTGCCGATCAAGGTGGTACTGCCCCCCAGGATTGATGCAACTGCCAGCGGATAACCGAATGTTCCCGGGGTGCGGCCCGCACGTTTTGCCATTCTCACAGCTGTAGGCAGCATCAGGCCAACCGCGCCGACGTTATTCATAAAAGCTGAAAGCAGTGAACTGACCGCGGCAGTACCGATAATCTGCCCCCGCAGGCTGTGCGTGCGCCTGGCCAGTGACTGGCCCAGTCCACGCAGCAGTTCTGAATTTGTAATCCCCTGGCTGACTAAAAAAACGGCAACAATTGTTGCCAGGGCCGGGTGCCCAAAGCCTGAAAAGATGGTATCGGGCGGTGCAATTCCGGCCAGTCCAAGAATTATCAGTCCGCTCATGGCAGCTAATTCCATACGAAACCGTCCTGAAGCAATGATTATCAGGACCACAAGTAAGACCAGCCAGGTTGTAATTTGGTCTACCCCAAAAGCTACACCCCTTTTTAAGACTCGCTCTTGTTATTATAATACAAAATAGTATGCATATAAAGACAATTTGGTTGTCAGCAGGCTCTGATTGCAAGCACCTGCGGTTATATTCTGCCTTCCTGCCCGTCACCGGACGGGTTTTAAAAAGCAGGATGAGGGAACCCGACGAAAACTAGTATTATTTAAGGCCTGACCCAAATAATTTTCTAAAATACTAATTAAAAGCAGGAATCTTATATTTTATGTCGTATACGATAAATAAGGTTATATTAGTCTTATTAGTTGCATTAAGTTGCCGGCCTTTTTCGCGGCAGACTGGCGGAAGTGATTTCAAGTACCGGGAGCTGATAGAATTCTATGCAAATTACGCGGCAAACTGAATATGCTGTACGGATTCTGATTGAGCTGGCTGGAGTGCCCGATAGCAAAATGATCCGGAGCCGTACAGTAGCCGAAAAGCATCAACTGCCGGAAAAATTCCTGAACAAAACTGTTCAGATCCTGGTCCGGGCCGGCCTGATCGAAACCCGGAGAGGATTGCGGGGAGGGCTCAGGCTTGCTGTCCCGGCCGACTCTGTAACTATAGCGGACGTATTAACGGCAATTGAAGGCAAAGTAGCAATCAATCCCTGCCTGCATGAAAACCACTACTGCGAACATAAATCCGACTGCAGGGTAAATAAGATTTTACAGCGCGCCCAGGATGCCATGGTCGCTGAGTTGAGCAAAGAAACTTTTGCCGATCTGGCAAGAGAAGAAGCCGGTAAAAATTTTTCAACATCATCTGATTTAAGGAGGGATTTTGCATGTTTTGTAACCAGTGTGAACAGACAGCAAAAGGACAGGGTTGTACCGTAAAAGGGGTCTGTGGCAAAACCCACGAAGTGGCTGTGCTGCAGGATCTTCTGGGCCATGCCCTGAAAGGGCTTGCCCTCTATGCCCACGAAGGCCGCAGGATGGGCCTGACCGATGATCAGGTCAACCGCTTTACTGCCGAAGCCCTGTTCTCGACACTGACCAATGTTAACTTTGACCCGGAACGTTTTGTAGATTTTATCAACGAAGCAGTTAATCTCAGGGAAACCTTTAAAGTAAAGGTAAAAGATGCAGGGGGGACAATCGATTTTTCAACACCTTTTGCTAACCTGGAACCTGCCTCCGGCCTGGAAGCGATGATCAGGCAGGGCGAAGAACTTGGCCAGCCCTGGATCAAAGATGACCCTGAAGATATTGTGTCCCTGCAGCAGACTATGTATTTCGGGATTAAAGGGGTTTCAGCCTATGCCCATCACGCTGCAGTGCTCGGCCGGGAGGACGATGCGATATACGCCTTCCTGCACGAAGGACTCGCTGCCCTCACCATTCCGGGACTTCCCCTTGATGACTGGCTGGCATTAGCCCTGAGATGCGGCGAAATCAATCTCCGGGTTATGGAGCTGCTTGATGCCGCCAACACCTCAACCTACGGGAATCCCGTTCCGACTGAAGTACCTCTCGGCCATAAAAAAGGCAAAGCCATTCTGGTCTCAGGGCACGACCTTTTTGATCTGAAAAACATCCTGGAGCAGACGGAAGGTAAAGGGATAAATGTTTATACTCATGGGGAAATGCTTCCTGCCCATGGCTATCCCGAGTTAAAGAAACATAAACATCTTTACGGCAACTTTGGCACTGCCTGGCAAAATCAGCAGAAGGAATTCCCCGAATTTCCGGGCCCGATTGTAATGACTACCAACTGCATCCGGGAACCTAAAGAGTCTTACTTCGCCGACATTTATACACGGGAAATGGTCGGTTGGCCGGGGGCAACCCACCTGGAAGGTGAGGACTTCAGCCCCGTAATTGAGAAAGCCCTATCCATGCCTGGATTTACCGGAGATGAAGACAGGGGAATCGTGAATGTCGGTTTTGCCCACAATGCGGTAATGGACGTTGCCGACAAGGTAATCGAGGCTGTCAAGAGCGGTGCAGTCAAGCACATTTACCTTGTAGCAGGATGTGACGGGGCCAAACCGGGGCGCAACTATTACACCGAATTCGTCGAAAAGACGCCGGCAGATACACTGATATTAACCCTGGCCTGCGGCAAATACCGCTTTTACGATCAGGATTTAGGAGATATCGGCGGGATCCCCAGGCTGCTTGATATGGGACAGTGCAACGACGCCTACTCGGCAATCCGGGTTGCAGCTGCCCTGGCCGAAGCATTCGATATGAAGGTAAATGAACTGCCGCTGTCCCTGATTATTTCCTGGTATGAGCAGAAAGCGGTGGCCATCTTATTAACATTATTGCATCTCGGCCTTGAAGATATCCGCCTCGGACCTAGCCTGCCGGCTTTCATCTCTCCCAACGTGCTTGAAGTGCTGGCTGAAAAATTTAATATTATGCCGATCGGTTCAGCTGAAGAAGACCTGGCGGCAACCCTGAAGTAAACAAAAAAGAGCCGGGGAATTTCTGTCGGGGCACCCGGCAGTCAGACGCCCCGGGACCGGTTCCCCGGCCCTTTAGTCAGGATGGCTGATTTAATGAAACTTGAAGGTAACTGTCAAACAACAGCTATGGGCATTATGCCTCATACCGATGTTAATAAAGCTCTGAATCTGGCCCTCTCCCTTGACATTCCCTACTGGCCACAGCTGCCGAAAGTAAACTTTTTTGAGGACATGTATGCCCAGGTTTCTGAGCATTTCCCGGGAATTATTCTTGAACCTGAAAAACGGGAAGTCAGTTTTTCTCTTGACCGGTTTTACGAAGACCTGGAAGAATTTTTACAGCGCTACGATGATGAGAAATACTTCCGCCTGTCGCCGGATTATTCGGTAGTATTTCACCGTTTCCTCGAAGAAGATTTAAGCAGCTACAAGTATATCCGCGGCCAGAGCATCGGACCGGTCAGTTACGGGCTTAAAATACTTGACGAGAATAAGAAACCCATGATTTATTACGAAGAGGTCAGGCAGACAGTTTTCGATTTTGTGGCCAAAAAACTGCAGGCCCAACTAAACGAGATGAGCGAAGCCCACCCGGGAGCATTCGTCTGGGTTGATGAACCGGGGCTGGAGATGATCTTCATGGCGATTACCGGGTATACCAGTGAAAGGGCCAGGGAAGATTACCGCCTATTCCTGGAAAAATTCCCGGGCCCAACGGGAGTCCACCTCTGCGGCAACCCGGATTGGTCGTTCCTGCTGCAAATGGAACTTGATGTCCTCTCCCTCGATGTTTTGGCCCGCGGCCACATTTTCAGCCGTTACACGGAAGAGATCCGCGCTTTTCTCGATCGCGGAGGAATTATTTCCTGGGGAATAACACCGACGCTGACCGAAGAATATGAACAGGAAAATGTACAGTCGATGATTGACAACCTTAACGGACTCTGGAGCAGCCTTGGCCGCTCCGGCGTCCCCCGCAGACAAATTTTAAAACAGGCCTGGCTGGCCCCGGCGCGTTGCTGCCTGGTTAACCAGGACGGGGAAGAAACGGTAGCCAGGTCTTTTCGCATGCTGCAGGAAGTTGCTGACCACTTCAAAAGAGACCTTTAATAATTACTTATTTTATGCAACCCGGACTTTGGCTATTTTCCAGTCGCCTCATTTTCCTGATTCTGCACAGACAGGAGAATAAAGTTAAGGAGATGCTGGAATTGGTAGATCTGCAGGGCCTCGGCGACCGTTATCCCCACGAACTGTCGGGGGGCAACAGCAGCGGGTTGCCCTGGGCCGTGCATTGGCCAGGGATCCCCTTGTTGTGCTGCTTGACGAACCTTTCAGCAACCTGGATACTGATTTGCGCAACCATATGCGCCGGGAAGTCGCTCACATTATCGGGGCGGCTGGAACCACAGCAGTTTTTGTCACGCACGATCTTAAAGATACCCTTGCGGTTTCAGACCGCGTAGCAGTCCTCCGAGACGGGCGGTTGGAACAGGTTGGCTCGCCGCAGGATATATACCGGCACCCGGAAAATGAATTTGTAGCAACCTTTGTAGGCAAATCGAACATCCTGCCCGGGGTAACCGGCGCTGATCGCTGCTCGGTAATCACCGGTATTGGTACTATTCCCTGTGCCCATACCCACGGACTGCCGGCCGGCCGGGAAGTCAAAGTTTCGATACGGCCGGATAGTTTTGAATTGGATCCGGTGGGATATGTTGAAGGTGTTGTCCGGGAAACTATTTACGGGGGCAATGAAATTGAAGTTGTTCTGGAAGCTAAAACCGGCAGCGGCATTCTAAAGCTGCTGGTGCACATTCACCCGGAAAACAGTATCAGGGAAGGCGCCAGGCTCCGCTTCCACGTCCTTCAGGAATTTGTAGCGGTAATTACTCACTAATGGGTATGGGGACTATAATCATTAACAGGAGGCGTTATCTATGGATCGCAATATTAAGCTGATCTGCTGTAAAACGATGATGGACGAAATTGAAGCAATGAAACCCGCAGAGATGCCGGCTGATTATGTCGAATATGCCCTGCACAGGAATCCGGACAAACTGCGCGAAGAACTGCAAAAACGCATAGATGAGGAAAAAGAAGCAGGCATCCTGGTCTTTTCCTACGGCCTTTGTTCGAAAGGATTGGACGGTTTGCAGGCGGGGGATAAAACACTGGTCATTCCAAGAGTCCACGACTGTATCAGCCTGCTGATGGGCTCCAGGGAAAAATACGAAGAAGAGTTTGGCGCAGACCCGGGCACTTACTACCTGAGCAAAGGGTGGATCGATCAACAGGCAGACCCGTACCAGGAGTACCTTGAACAGGTCGAAAAATATGGCAGGGAAAACGCTCTCTGGATAACCCAGGAGACTTACAAGCATTACAAGCGGGTTGCTTTTATAGATACGAACCTCTCAAACCTGGAGAAGCACGAGCAGTATGCAAAAGAAGTAGCTGATTTCCTCGGAGTCGAATATGTCAGAATCCAGGGCCAGAATGATTTCTTTGAACAGCTGGTTGCCGGCCAGTGGGAGAAAAATTTCCTGGTCACCCCACCCGGCGAAACCACCAGTTACCGGGATTTCATGTAAGAAATGATTAAATTGCCGGGGCCAGCCCCAAAAACTTATTTCTCCTAACCGGTTTCGGTTGAAGCGCTGCCGTAGCTGCTATCGGGCCACCGCTGTATCGTGCTTGCGTAGAGTACCAGGTGCAGCGCATATCGAACTGCACCTGGCTGTTTAACAGTGCCTGGAGGGGCAGCAGAACGGCAGCGCGCAAGCAAGTAATTTTGGCCCTTACCCCATCTGCTTACCTGAGCCACATTTTTTATATATCTTGTCCCTGAGTTCCACAACCCGCACGGCATTTTGTTGATCATTGATTCCTGCTGTGATACTATGATGTCGTTATGTGCTATTTCGCTTTTCAGCCCAAGTCGATCGGCCCGGTAAAGTGGAAACCTGACCTATGACAGGAATACCGGTTACAGGCTGACGCGGTCCCGGGGAAAGATCCCTCGATGCTTTTTATGCTTAACGATCTATAAGCCTGCTGAATACATAATGTAAAGAAGCCGATTACCATGATTAATACCAAGCCCTTTATGCAAGCACTGCTCATCGTTTTTGCCGGCGCTGCTGCCGCCCTGTCCGGGTGCGTCGCTGACAAAACGGTTGAGCTTAATATTGCCGCTTCCGGAAGCCTGACCGATGCATTAACCGAAGCCGGCAACCTGTATATGGAAAATAACGATCATGTCATGATCTTAAACAACTTCGCCGCTGCGGGAGACCTTCAGACCCAGATTAATAAAGGCGGGACGGCAGATGTTTTTATCTCGGCTGCCCCGGAATATATGGACGCCCTGGAAGACGAAGGCCTTATTCTGACTGAAACACGCCGCAATCTTTTGAAAAACAGGCTCGCTTTAATAGTTCCTGAAAAAAATACCCTCGACCTGGCGGGATTTGAGGATCTGACTGCTGACAGAGTATCTCAAATCGCCATGGGTGATCCTGCATTCGTACCGGCCGGCATTTATGGGCGCCGAACCCTGGAGCTGCTGGGCATATCATACACAGAACTGCGCCCGAAAATGATTCTGGCCAGCAATGTCAGGCAGGTGCTGAGTTACGTGGAAAGCGGTAATGTCGACGCCGGGATAGTATTTACATCGGATACCCTGAGATCAGGGGCAGTTAAGGTGATTGCCCTGGCGCCGGATCAGGTTAACGACATGATTGTCTACCCGGCAGCAGTTGTCGCCTCCAGCAATTATCCTGCAGAAGCGCTTGATTTTATTGATTTTCTGGCTGGCGCCGAAGCAGAGTCAATTTTTAAAAAGTACGGTTTCATCGCTACCGGCAATTAGGTTCCTTTATCCGGCGGGGAGGTTAATAAGTGCTGGAATCATACCTTTCACCACTATATGTTTCACTTAAAACTGTCCTGACTTCCACTTTTATCACTTTTTTCTTAGGCATAGCCGCCGCAAGGTGGATGGCCAATTACCGGGGAAGGTTCAAAAGCCTGATTGACGGCCTTTTTCTGCTCCCCCTGGTCCTCCCGCCGACAGTGGTCGGCTTTGGCCTGCTCATGTTCTTCGGCAAAAGCGGTCCCATCGGCCTGCTGCTGGCCCTATTTAATACATCGGTAATATTCTCCTGGCCGGCTACAGTGATCACTGCAGTTATCGTTTCTTTCCCCCTGATGTACATGTCGGCCCGTGGTGGTTTTGAGCAGGTTGATATCAATATAGAAAACGCAGCCCGCACCCTTGGTGTCGGGGAATGGCGGATCTTCTGGACTGTCACCCTGCCCCTTTCCTGGCCTTCAATCATGGCGGCAACAGTCCTCGCCTTTGCCCGCGCCCTGGGTGAATTCGGGGCAACCCTGATGCTGGCCGGGAACATTCCGGGAAGGACAACAAC
>SKOR01000023.1 GCA_007119965.1 Syntrophomonadaceae bacterium | reverse complement strand
TTGCTGGAAAAAGCTTCGAGCCGTCCCAGGATCAGACAGTTACAGACAATTAAGGGCACAAAAACACCCAGCGCTTCGTGCAGTGCGGGCTGAAAAGCCTCTAAAGACATCTCAATCACTGTCACAAAGGTGGCGATAATGACTATAAAAATGGGTATCCGTACCTGGGGCGGGATCATGTTGCGCAGCAGCGAGACGATCAGGGTGCCGCCTATGGTTACTGCAGTGGTAGCAACCCCCATCCCGAACCCGTAAAACAGGAAACCTGTCACCCCGAGAAGGGGGCACATTCCCAGCAGGGATACAAAGACAGGGTTTTCTTTGACCAGGCCCCTGGTTAGATCCTGCAGATAAACATTTTTTGGTTCCATTAGTTTTCTTCACCTCCGCCACCGTTATTCAGGGCGCCGGACAGGGCGTCAAGAATGGCATTAACTATTCCCCGGGCTGAGCCCGTTGCTCCGGTTTCTAAATCGATATCGAAATGCTGTTCTTCGATGATCTGTTCCGGGATAGCGGGGTTTACTTCCCTGAAATATTCTGGTGTCTCTTCGTGTTCAACGATTTCGATGCTGACGATTTCTCCGTCCGCCACCTCAACTTCTACTACGATCGGGGCGAAAAAGCCTTCTGCGCTTCCCTGGTAGCTTCCATCGGGAACTGCGCCGATATCAACATCAACCGGTTCCTCTTCCACAGGCTCTTCCTCTACTTCATCTTCAAGGCCCAGGGCTTGCAGCAGCGCATTTTCAACAGCGTTAACAATACCTGCAGCGCTGGCCGTGGCACCGGTCTGGGTATCTACGTCCAGGGTTTGCTCCTCAATAATCCGTTCCGGAATCAGTGGATAAGCCTCGACAAAATAGGTCGCCGTTTCCTCGTGTTCAAGGACTTCAATACCGACAACCTCACCACCGGAAACCTCCACTTCAACCTCAATTGGACCGATGAACCCCTGGGCGGCACCCTGGTATGTTCCATCCGGAACTTCGGCAAAATCAATTTCCACTACTTCTACATCCAGGAAATTCACCGCTACAACCTCTGTTGTCTGCCGGATCGAATTAATCATAGCTGCAGCACTGACTGTAGCCCCGGTGACAATTTCAACATCATCTCCTGCAGTTATGGGGTCTTCATAGCTTTTGCCTTCAAATTGTTCCTGGAAATTATCCCTTTCAATTACATCACCGATACCGGGCGTCTCCGTATGAGAGACAATTTTCATCCCGATAATCCGGCCCTCCTCATCAAGGGCCAGGTTGTAAAGTATATCGCCGTCATACCCGGATGCTGTAACCGTAGCCATGATGCCCATCAGGTCGCCCTCTTGATCATAGATCAAATCAAACTGCCCTTCGTCCAGCTCCTCGGTTTCAAAGCTGTCAAAACCGGGAAAGAAGTTCTCGAGGGCATCCCTGTAATCGGAAGCTCTCCGCTCTAAAATAATCGGCTCTGTTACATTATGTGCAGCTGTCAGCAAGACGGCGGAAACAATGCCGACCAGGCCCAGGATTAAAGATAATCTTAATATGTCACGCACTTCTTTTCACCCCCCCAAACTGCTTTGGCACTGTAAAGTTATCAATAATGGGAGTAAGAGCATTCATCAATAAAATAGCATAGGTAACTCCCTCCGGTAAGACACCCCAGATGCGGATCAGCATGGTAATCAAACCGCATCCGATACCGAATATCAACTTGCCATTAGGTGTAACCGGCGAAGTGACCATATCTGTGGCCATAAAAATGGCGCCAAGCATTACCCCTCCGGCCAAAACATGAAACAGACCGGTCAACAGGTGGTTCTCATAGAACCCCCCGCCAAAGGCAGCACCTATCAGAAAAACAGTCCCGATATAACCACAGGGAATGCGCCAGTCGATGTGACCCTTATAGAAAAGCCAGATCCCGCCAATCAGCAGGGCCAGGGCCGATGTTTCACCCAGAGAACCGGGAATATTGCCTATAAAGAGCTGGGTCAGGCTATATTGAAGCGCTTCTTCAGGCGCAGCCAGGGCTGTTGCCCCTGTTACTGCTGAAATGTCAGCTCCGAAGGCAAAGGGCTGAGGCATAGACCAGATATTGCCGGCCATATAGCCGCCCCAGGAAACAAGAACAACAGCCCTGCCAACCAGGGCCGGATTAAAGATATTGTAACCGATACCTCCAAAAACCTGTTTTCCGATTATAATTGCTGAAGCTGAACCGATAACTACCAACCACCATGGAGGTGACGGCGGCAATACCATGGCAAACAACAAGCCGGTAACAGCAGCGCTGCCGTCGCTATAAATATCACGCTTGCGCAGCCACAGGGCTTCGACAAGCATTGCAGTCGCAACAGCGATAACCATCGTTACTAAAGCCTGGTAGCCGAATAGCAGGACTGCCATCAGGGCTACCGGAAAAAGAGCAATTAAAACGTCGGTCATGACACTCTGAATAGAGTCAATATGTCTTATATGCGGAGAAGATGAAACAACCAGTTTTTTTTCCATTTCCATCACTTCCCTCCCTTACGCAGCCTACTGCTTATTCTTTGCTTTCGTTATTTCTGCTTTACCAATCCTTATCCATTGAACTAAAGGAATTTTTGAGGGGCAGATATATGCGCAACAACCGCATTCGAAACAATCCATGGCATTCAGTTTTTCCGCCCGCTTATACAGGCCGTGTTCGGAAGCCTGGGCTATTGATGTGGGCATCAGGTATACAGGGCAAACATCCACACACTTGGCGCAGCGGATACAGGGGCTGCTTTCCGCCAGGTGAATATCTTCATCAGTCAGGGCCAGGATACCCGAAGTGCCTTTAATGACCGGAATATCCGGGTTGAGTTGGGCAATGCCCATCATAGGCCCGCCGATAATCAGCTTTAAGGTATTCTCCTTCATACCACCGCATGTTTCGATGACCTCGCTAACCAGTGTCCCGACTCTGACCAGCAGGTTGGCCGGCCGGTTTATGCCCGAACCGGTTGCGGTCAGCACTCTTTCAATCAAGGGCTTCCCCTCGCGGATGGCAGATGTCATGGCTACGGCTGTACCTACATTATGGTTCACTACCCCGACTTCAAGGGGTAGGCCGCCTGAAGGAACTATACGTCCGGTTGTAACCTGGATCAGCATCTTTTCAGCGCCCTGCGGGTACCTGGTGTGAAGCGGCGCAACCGTAATATTTTCTTCTTCGGCAACAGCCTGCTCCATAACCTTAATAGCATCAGCCTTGTTGTCTTCAATGCCGATAACGCCTCTTTCGGCGCCTAAGGCCTTGATCATCATCTTCAAACCGAAAACAATTTCTTCCGACTGCTCAAGCATGACCCGGTGATCTGCTGTGAGATAAGGCTCACATTCCGCCCCGTTAATAACCACTACATCAATTTTTTTCTCAGCGGGAGGTGAAAGCTTGACATGGGCGGGGAAAGTAGCTCCGCCGAGGCCTACTATACCTGCTTCCCGCACGATATTCCGGATATTCTCGGGAGTAAGGCTGTCGGGGTTGCCGGGTGGCTTAATACTCTCATCCCATTGATCCTGACCGTCAGACTCGATGGTAATTGCTTCCACCGGCCGGCCCAGGGGATGGTTATAAGGCCCGATTGCCGTCACCTTTCCCGAAACGCTGGCATGGATCGGCGCAGAAACAAAACCGCCGCTTTCGGCAATTTTTTGCCCTTTTTTGACCTCTGTGCCGACTTCAATCGACTCTAACGGTTCACAGGGCGCGCCAATATGCTGTTGAAGGGGGATAACCACTTTTTCGGGGGTTTTCATCACCTTAACCGCCATCGTGGCGGTTAACTCTTTGTGATCTTCCGGATGAACGCCTCCCTTAAAGACGGTGCTGCTCATTTATCTTTGTTCACCCTTTCTTTAGTTAAATTGCTCGCAACAAACAAATACCCTTAATCTTTTCGAGAAATCTCTTTAAAGTCCTGCATAAAGCTCACTTTTACAATTCAATGTTACAATAGTCCCCGGGCTGGACCGCATCCGGCCGAATACTTCTATGCAGGGCACTTTTGCCGGCAAACCGCAATTAAGAACCCCGTTTCAGGTAAGCGCGTACGTCGCTGACCGTGTAAAGAGAACCTGTTACCAGGACTGCATCTTCGGGCCCGGCCAGCTCCAGGGCCCTGTCAAGAGCTTCCCCGTGTTCGGGCAAGACATAATACTCTTTTTGCAGGTTAAAATGAGCAACCGCAAAAGCGGCAATATCTGCAGGGTCTGCCGCCCGGGGCAAAATAGGCCTGGTGAAAATTACGGTGTCGGCCAGGGGCAGGATATGTTCGAGCATCGCTGCAGTGTCTTTATCGGCGAGCATGCCGATAACCAGAATCAACCGGTCATAATTAAAGTAGCTTGGCAGCGCTTCGGAAAGGCGCTCGATCGCTTTCGGGTTATGAGCGCCGTCCATAATCAAAAGCGGCTCTTTTCCCAGCAGCTCTAGCCTCCCCGGCCACACAGTTTCGGCAAGCCCGCTGCGCAGCGCGCTTTCATCAACAGAAAAGCCTTCTTTCTCCAGGAGTTCAACAGCAGCCAGTGCCGTTAAGGCATTAGTCACCTGGTATGCCCCGCGCAGGGGTATAAACAGATTTTCTAACTGCAGTTTGAAGCCGTAATATGAAAAATACTGCCCGTCTTCGGTTATTCTCTGCAGGGCGGCACAGGGTCTTTCTTCCGGCAGGCCAACGGCGCAGTCATCAAGGGAGTAAACACGGTTAAAAGGAACCTCAAGCTGACGGCAGCGCTGCTCTAACCCCCCGATAACCAGGGGGTCTTCGGCTGCCGTGAGCAGGGGCCTGCCCTGCTTGATAATACCCGCTTTTTCGACAGTAATTTTTTCAACCGTATCTCCAAGAACCTCGGTATGCTCAAGACTTACATTGGTAATAATACTTAAAAGCGGCGTAATTACGTTGGTGGCATCGAGCCTGCCGCCCAGCCCGACTTCGAGAACGACCAGGTCGACTTTGCGGCGCGCAAAGTAGGTTAAAGCCAGGGCGGTAACCACTTCAAACTCAGTCAGGGCTCCCAGTTTCGGATCGCTGCTGATCCTTTCTGCCAGGGGGCGGGTCTGTTCAACCAGCGAGATCAGCTCTTCATGATCTATATCAGCCCCATTAACAGCCATCCGGTTAGTAAAAGAAAGCAGGTACGGAGAAGTGTAAAGGCCAACCTGATACCCGGCCGCCCGCATCATCGTAGCCAGCATAACTGCCGTGGAGCCTTTGCCGTTTGTCCCGGCAATATGGACAAACGGGACACTGTTATGCGGGTTGCCAAGCAATTCAAGCAGGGCCGTGATCCTTTCCAGCCCCGGTTTTATTCCAAAGCGGCCCAACCCGTGGATCCATTCAAGTGCTTCCCGGTAGCGCTGTTCCCCGATCCCGGTCATGTTACTTTAAGCTCCTGTAATCTCTGCTTTAACTTGGCCAGCCTGGTCTCCTGATCTTCGCGGCGGGCCCTTTCCTTAGCGATTACTTCGGCAGGCGCTTTATCCATAAAGCCCCTGTTGTTAAGTTTTCCCTCGGTTTTCTTAATTTCGGCCTGTAATTGATCGAGCTCTTTTTCGAGACGGGCCGTCTCCGCTTCAAGATCGATCACGCCTTCCAGGGGCAGGTAAACTTCAACCCCTTCACCGATAATAGCAGTCAGGGCCTGTTTCGGCTTTTGGACTTCCTCCATGATTGTAATCGGTTCGGCAAATGCAAGTTTCTCCAAATGGTGCCTCTCTTCGTTGAGAGTGGCAGCAACCCGCCCGCCAGCCCTGATAATTACACCGGCTTTTCTGCCGGGGGGTAGCTGGACCTGGCTGCGCAGGTTCCTGATCGCCCTGGCAACCTCCTGGAACATAGCCATTTCAGAAGCTTCGTCAGGGAAAACCAGCTTTTCGCTAACCTGCGGCCAGGCAGCCACGATCAGGGCTTCCTCTTTGCGGTGCGGCAGCTGCTGCCATATTTCCTCTGAAATAAAAGGCATAAACGGATGCAGCAGGCGCATAACCCCGTCAAGAAGGTAAACCAGGAGGCTGCGGGTGCGCGCCCTGGCTGCATCGACCTGTGCGCTGCTCTCCTTCATATAGAGGTCGTGCTTGCTCAGTTCAACGTACCAGTCACAAAAATCGTTCCACAGATATTCGTATACCAGGCGGGCCGCTTCACCGAGTTCATATTTTTCCAGAAGGGCAGTTGCTTTTTGCAGGGTATCATTGTAGCGGTGCAGTATCCAGCGGTCCGGGCGGGTTAAACCATCAGGCAGGTTTTCGGGATCGAAGGAGGGAAAAGCCGGCTCAGTGCCCTCTTCATCTTGTAAGTTCATCAGGACAAAACGCGAGACGTTCCAAATTTTGTTGGCAAAGTTGCGTCCGGCTTCAACGCCTTCCTGCCGAAAGCGCTGGTCGTTGCCGGGAGCCTGACCGGTAACGAGGGTAAAACGCAGGGTATCGGCCCCGTAGCTCTCGATAACCTCCAGGGGATCAATGCCATTGCCAAGAGACTTACTCATCTTGCGGCCCAGGGGATCGCGGACCAAACCGGTGATGTAGACCGTATGAAAGGGAACTTCTTTCATAAATTCCAGGCCCATAAACATCATGCGGGCCACCCAGAAATAGATAATATCGTAAGCAGTTACCAGGACTGAAGTCGGGTAGAAGTGATCGAGATCAGGGGTCTGTTCAGGCCAGCCCAGGGTGGAAAAAGGCCACAGGGCTGAGCTAAACCAGGTATCTAAAACATCGGTATCCTGCTCCATCTTGCTGCTGCCGCAGGCGGGGCAGTTCTCCGGCTGCTCATAGTCAACGATAAGTTCGCCGCAGGCGCAATACCAGGCGGGAATCCGGTGCCCCCACCAGATCTGGCGCGAGATGCACCAGTCCCGGATATTTTCGACCCAGCTCTGGTAAACACGGGTAAAACGGGGCGGGACAAACTGCGTTCTTCCGTCTCGAACTGCCTCAAGGGCCGGTTCGGCCAGGGGTTTCATCTTCACAAACCACTGCCTCGAGATCAGGGGCTCAACAACAACCCGGCAGCGCTGACAGCGGCCGAGGGAATGTTCGTGAGCTTCAATTTTAACGATCAGGTCCTGCGCCTGCAGGTCTTCAATGACCTTTTTGCGGCATTCGTAACGGTCTAAACCCCGGTAGGGCCCGGCGGCCTCAGTCATTTTGGCATCTTCATTTATAACCTTGATCACTTCAAGGTTATGGCGCTGGCCGATTGCAAAATCATTCGGATCGTGGCCGGGGGTAACCTTTACCGCTCCGCTGCCAAATTCAGGATCGGCATACTCGTCAGCAACAATCGGTATCTCCCTGTTTAAAAGGGGCAGGAGTACTTTCTTGCCCTGCATCTCTTTATAGCGCTTGTCATCAGGGTGAACAGCCACACCGCTGTCCCCGAGCATCGTTTCGGGACGGGTCGTCGCTACGGTAATTGAACCTGAGCCGTCGGCTAAGGGGTAACGGATGTGGGTTATCGTAGATTCTTCATCTTCATGTTCCACTTCGATATCTGATAGGGCAGTATGGCAGCGCGGGCACCAGTTGATCATGTAATCGCCCCGGTAAATCAAACCGCGCCTGTAAAGATCGACAAACACCCTGCGCACTGCTTTAGAGCAGCCTTCATCCATGGTAAAGCGCTCCCGCGACCAATCGCAGGAAACCCCCAGGCGGTAGAGCTGCCTGGTAATGCGGGCATGGTAAGTATCTTTCCACTGCCAGACTTTTTCAAGAAAAGCTTCACGGCCAAGTTCATTGCTGCTTAGCCCTTCTTCGGCAAGGTGTTTTTCAACGACATTCTGGGTGGCAATACCGGCGTGGTCTGAACCCGGCAGCCAAAGGGTATCAAAACCCTGCATCCGTTTCCAGCGGATCAGAATGTCCTGGATAGTATTATTCAGGGCGTGGCCCATGTGCAGGGAACCTGTCACGTTGGGGGGAGGAATTACAATGGTATAAGGAGCCCGTTCGGGATCACCGGCAGCTTTGAAGTATTCTCCGTCAAGCCAGAACCGGTATCGTTTTGTTTCTACTGCAGCAGGATCGTAAACGGGGGGCAGTGTTGTTTCAGACATATAGTCACCTCTTTAAAGAGCATTAAGAGTTAAAAGACAGAAGTCATAGAAACTCCGCTAAGCTGTTTCCCGTACCTCTCAAACTCACACTAGATAATTATACTTCTGCGCCTGTTCAAATACAAGGTTCTGTTCAAACCCGCGGGCAATTACTTTTAATATCAAACTCAAAGGCATTAACAAACTGCCCGATATTAACCCTGCCCTGAAGCTGCGCCTTCTTGCTCTGAAGGTTAAAAGGAGCAATAAAATACAGATGGCCCCCGAATACCGGTAGACCATCATAAAGGCAAAATAATCGACCCAGGCTTCATGAGCAGGATCGACACGACCACCAGGGTCGCCGGGGATTTATCAGCGGGAGTCGGGTACTGAGAATCGCATAGATAAGCGCCACAGTGCCGGCAGGGAAAGAAAACGAGCCGATGCCGGTCACAATAAAAAACCAGTGGCAAATACAGGAGCGGTAATTACAGGGATTGCCTTTTTATTGAGGCGTTTGAGCAGACACTCCGTTTTTCTGTCCCGCACCCTTCTCATAAAGGCTATAGCCCAGATCGAAAGCTTTTTGATTCAGCTCACCGCTTCCCCTGGGTGCAAACTTAAAAATGCTTTCCCTGAATATTTCACGATCGATCAAACCGCTCGCAGCGTTAAGAACACCGAGCGCGAGCATGTTGGCAACAACTTCCTTACCCAATACCTCTTTAGCAGAACTGGTTATCGGAAAAGACTGCACCTTGTACTCTTCGCCGTAAGAACCACTGACAAATGTCGAGTCAACAATGATTATACAGTCTGGCCCAACCTTGGGCAGATACTTGTTAAAAGAAGCCTGGTTCATGCACAACAGGACAGTAGGTTTGGTCACCTTGGGGTATTCAATCGTATCCACATCAAGAATAACCCCGGACATGCTTGCCCCACCCCTGGCTTCCGGACCGTATGACTGAGTCTGGACCACGTTTTTATTGTCATCGACTGCTGCTGCCGCCATCACAATGGATGCAAGTATTAAGCCCTGCCCTCCCGCGCCGGTCAACAGTATTTCCTGCCTGTTTCCCAAAGGAATCCCTCCGCTTTTTAGCCGATTTCTTTACCTATAGAATGGTAGTATGATTCGGCAAACTCAGGAGCATCAATAGCATACAGAACACCGTTTACGGTTCTATCTTTCAGCTCCGCCTCATCCAAATTTGCTGCTTTCTCAACCGATATGCTCTTTTCCTTCATATCGCGCAGCATATCAACCGCACCACCTAATTTATTACGCCTGCCGTAGGCAATCGGGCAGGGGGAAAGCGCTTCAACAACGGAAAAACCCTTATGGTTAGCCGCCCTGATAATCAGTTGTTCAAGCTGTCGAGGTTGAGCAGCGTTGCCCTTGGCCCCGAAAGTTGCTCCCGCTCCTTTAGCCAGTTCCAGCAGATCGAATGAAGGTTCCAGCGTTCCGCGCGGTGCGGTAGTCGCTTTCTTGCCTGTCGGGGTCAGCGGGGAATGCTGGCCACCGGTCATCCCGTAAATATGATTATTGACTATGATCGCATTGAGATCAATATTCCTTCTGGCTGAGTGGATAAAGTGGTTGCCGCCGATAGCGCTGCAATCTCCATCACCCATGATCACAAAGAGCTTGAGTTCAGGCCGGGCCATTTTCAGGCCTGTGGCAAAAGCAAGCGCACGTCCGTGGGTTGTGTGCAGGGTATTAAAGTTCAGGTAACCTGCCGCCCGGGACGAACAACCGATACCTGAAACAATCACCACATCTTTCTGGTCAAAGCCCGTCCGCTCGATAGCCCTGACCAGCGCAGCGGTGACAATACCGTTTCCGCAACCCGGGCACCAGATATGCGGCAATTTTTTTGTTCTTAAAAAATCCTGGGTTAACTGTTCCATTACAGCCACCTCCCGACTTCTTCAGATATTTGATCCGGGCTGATCATTTCCCCGTCATAACGGTTCAGGGGGACAACCTTGGCTTCTCCGCGGGCATAGCGTTCGACTTCACCGACGAGCTGACCCATGTTCATCTCAGGCACAATAATCACATCAGCCTGTTTGGCCAGCGCTTCGATTTCTTTGGCCGGGAAAGGCCAGACAGTTTGCAGGCTTAACAACCCAACCGGCAGACGATTCTGCCAGTAGGCTTTTTTCACCACTGCCCGGGCAGAACGAACGGTGCAGCCGTAGGTTACAATAGCTACCCGCGGCTCTTTATGGCCGATATAGTTTGTAAGGACAATTTCGTCCCTGTATTTTTCCAGTTTATTGTGAAGGCGATCGAGGGCCCGCTCAACCTGTGGGGGATCGCCTGTCGGGAAACCGTACTGGTCATGAAATAGGCCGGTTACATGGTAATAATGGCCGAAGCCAAAGGGAACCAGCGGTGTAAGGCCCTTTTCATCATAAGGCTTCCAGTCGGAAGGCACTTTATCGCTCGATTTCTCAACCATCAGTTTCCCTTCAGGAATTGTTACTTTTTCCCTCATATGGCCGATAACTTCATCGAGCAGGACAATGACAGGCTGCCTAAGTTTCTGGCTTAAGTTCACGGCAGCGATGGTCAGGTAATATGACTCATAAACGGAAGCGGGTGTAAAAACTATAATCGGATGGTCGCCGTGCGTGCCCCAGCGAGCCTGCATAACATCACCCTGGGCAGGGGCAGTGGGGACACCGGTGCTGGGACCCATCCGCTGAACGTTAACAACCACGCAGGGAATTTCTGCCATGATCGCATAACCCAGGTTCTCCTGCTTCAAAGAAAAACCCGGCCCGCTTGTAGCAGTCAGGGTTCGCATCCCGCCTATGGATGCACCGATTACGGCAGCCATACTGGCTATCTCATCTTCCATCTGGATAAAAACACCGCCGATTTCCGGCAGTCTGGCTGCCATCTGCTCAGCGACCTCGGTTGAAGGGGTAATCGGGTAACCCGCATAAAAGCGAACACCGGCGTTAATTGCTCCTAAAGCACAGGCTTCATTGCCTTGCATCAGGACCGGTTTTGTCTCCGGCATTATCATAAAGCCTCCTCTTTACCAGCGCAATTGCAAAATCAGGGCAAAATGTTTCACAAACGCCGCAGGCGGTACATTTTTCTGTTACCTTCTCTGCCTTTCCGGAATTATCCATAAAAAGAGCTTCCTTTGGACAGAAAGCTATACATATACCGCAGCCCTTACACCACGTCCGGTTAATGACAATATCGGCGTTTATACTCTTTTTTTTAGCCGCCACCAAAGTAAGTATCTCCTCCTTATAGGAATCGATTCAATCCGTCAAATATGATTCTAAGCTTTAGCCTGCCGGAAGGGGCAGAAAAACAACTTAGAGCATACCTGCTATTTTCTATTTCTAATATTTTCCGTTTTTATCATTCAACCAGCCCCTGAAATGCATTGCTTCGGCCAGCCGCTTAATTGAATACATGTAAGCTCCGGTACGCATATCGGAATCGACACATTTCTCGCAGTAATAATGATAAACCATTTTAAAGGCTTCGGTCATTTTTTCTTCAAGCCGCCTGTTAACGGTAGCCAGGTCCCAGCGGAAGCCGTAGTTGTTCTGGACCCATTCAAAGTAGGATACTGTAACCCCGCCGCTGTTGGCAAGAATATCGGGAACGACCAGGATATCTTTGCCCTTTAAAATTCTATCCGCTTCCGGTGTCGTCGGGCCGTTCGCCCCTTCAATAACAATCTTCGCCTTGACATCGTCGGCATTGCTCTCTGTAATCTGGTTTTCGAGAGCAGCCGGGACAAGAATATCACAATCTGTTGCGAGCAATTCCTGGTTGTTTATATCCTGGGCATCAGGGAACCCTTTTACATAGCCTGTTTTTTCAACATGCTCAATTAGTTTGCATATATCGAGACCGTCTTGATTGTAAATGCCGCCGCTTACATCACTGACAGCGATAACAGGACAGCCTTCATCTGCAAAAAGTTTGGCAGCGTTGCTGCCGACATTTCCAAACCCCTGAACGACAACACGGGCCTTATCAAAAGGAATATTAAAGGCCTTGGCTGCTTCCCTGGCCACAAAAAAAACACCTCTGCCGGTAGCTTCATTTCTGCCGACACAACCGCCCACGGCCAGTGGCTTACCGGTAACCACACCAAAAGAAGGTTCCCGCATATTGCTGCTGTATTCATCTGCAATCCAGGCCATCGTCTGGGCATCGGTAAAGACATCGGGTGCAGGGATATCTGTTTCAGGCCCGAGAATTGAACCAAGTGAACGGACATAGCTGCGGGTCATTCTTTCCCGCTCTTTTACGGTCAGCTGCTGCGAATCACAGACAATCGCTCCCTTAGCGCCGCCAAAAGGCACTCCAACAAGTGAACATTTCAGGGTCATCCACATGGCAAGCGCTTTGATACTGTCGGTTGTAACATCCGGATGGTAGCGCAAACCACCTTTATATGGACCGAATACGTTGTTATGCTGACAACGGTAACCGGTAAAAACCCTGGTGCTTCCGTCTTCCATTTCTACCGGAATCGCTACTTCTACAAAGCGCATCGGTGTTTTCAAGTGCTCGTAAACTTCCGGCGATAAGTCAGCCAGCTCAACTGCCTGCTTAACCATATCCAGCGTTGCTACCAGGGTATTATCCTGTTTCTTTTCCTTTTCCAATTCAACTGCCATTAATAATCCTCCTCGTTACATTTTTATCATACTCACCCAATCAATAATAACATTTTATTACGCTTTGTTAAATATATAAGTCCGTTTATCTGAAATGTAACCTAAAAAATACTTGTTTGTAATATTCCTGTAATGTTACGGCTTTATAATGTATGTGAGTTGACCCCCTCTTTTTATATATACAGCTTGACGCGGTTAATTTTAACCGCGTCATTTTTTTTCTTTAACCACTTACCGCCCGAAAAATATTTTACGGATTCGCCTGGTTGAATTTAACGACCTGCCGACTGAATCCGGAGCACCCCAAGAGACATTGTAAACCATTTTTACCTTAAGCGAGGTTGACAATCCCCCCTGAGATGGCTATTATTTAACTGGAATCAAATCTCTCATTTCTTCCTACAAGGTGATGCTATGTCGAAGAGTAAAGATATAATCCTAACCCGGCTGCGTGAAAATCGCGGCCGCTTTTTATCGGGTAATATATTAAGCAGTGAGCTTGGTATCAGCAGGGCCGCCATATGGAAGCATATCCGCGAATTACGTCTAAACGGCTACCAGGTCAGCGCCATTTCCAGTCAGGGCTACCGCCTGGAGCGGGAACCCGACCTGCTTAACACCGAAAAACTGGAAGGGAGCAGCATCTATTATTACCAGTCCGTTGAATCTACCAACATGACTGCCCGACTGATCGCCGAGGAAGGCGCCCCGAATTACAGCATCGTTGTTGCCGAAGAACAAAAATCCGGGCGCGGTCGCCTTGGACGCGACTGGTTTTCACCCAGGGCGAACGGTCTCTGGTTTTCAATGCTCCTGCGGCCGCAAATGCTAACCCCTGCCCGGGCTGCTCCCGTTACCCTGGTTGCTGCAGCAGTCCTGGCCAACCAGATCAATGATCAGTTTAACCTGCCCATGAAAGTTAAATGGCCAAACGACCTGCTGATCAGGGGCAGAAAAGCAGGCGGAATCCTAACTGAATTGAAAGGAGAGCTGGATCGGATCGATTACCTGATCGTCGGCATTGGCATGAATATTAACCAGCAGGAGTTAGACTTCCCGAAAGGACTGAGAAAGATTGCCACTTCCCTGCACATTGAAAGCGGCGACCTGTTCAACCGCACTGATCTCCTCTTGTCGATTCGTAATAAGCTGGCCAGGGCTTTCAATCTTTTCTTCACCGAAGGTTTTGTCCCTTTCTACATGCCCTGGAAAAAGCACAACGTAACCCTGGGGCAGAAAGTAACTCTCAGCTGGCAGGGGGGCCTGCTGCAGGGTAAAGCCCTGCAGCTTACAAAGGACGGCGCCCTGCAAATCCAGGATAACAGGGGGACAATCCATACAGTTAACTATGGCGAACTTATCTAAGCATGAGCAACCAGAAAGGCATTTAATCCGGAAGCTGACTCTCAGCGCTCTCTTAACCGCCCTGATAGCTATCCTGGCCCAGGTGGCAGTACCGCTGCCCTTCAGCCCGGTACCCTTCACGGGGCAGGTAGTCGGCGTGCTGCTGGCAGGATTACTGCTGGGCAAACGCGCCGCTGTTTTGTCAGTTACCGCCTACCTGCTGCTGGGCGCAGCGGGCGCGCCGGTTTTCTCACTGGCCCGTGGCGGGTTATATATGCTCACAGGTCCTACAGGGGGTTATTTATGGGGATTTATCCCCGCGGTTTATTGCGCTGCCCTGATTATTGAAGGCAATCAGCCGCCCTCAATATACAGGGCGGCAGCCGCTATGCTGGTCGCGTTAACCTTGATCTATATTTTTGGCGCCGCCCAGCTCAGCCTGATCATGGGTTACAACCCGTCGCAGACTATAGCTGTCGGGGTCATCCCATTTTTACCCCTTGATCTGCTAAAAGCAGCCCTGTCCGTTTTTCTCGGTAAACAGGTTTACAAAACCCTGCAGCAAAACAATATGGGCCATATCCTGGAAAACAGGTAGGCATTTTAAAGGTTTTCGCGGAGTTTATTATGACCCGATTATTCTTACCGTCATCCTGTCTACATGTATTTTAATTACTGTAACATTGTCAATACTTTCCTGCGCCATCGACTTTACCGGTTTATTACCGGCAAAAGCTTTGGTCAGCGAATTTAAGGCCATTAATTTTTCTTCACTGCAGGCAACTTCTTTCGCCCGGCCAAATAACAGGACACTACGGCTGTTAATGTTGTACTTGCAGGGGGATGAAGAGCCCTTAATACCTGAGACCCGGTCAACCTGGAAACATACCTGCTCATTTTTGCTGATAAATTCTAGTTTTTGGCCTTTTTTTCCGGAGTGAATATAGATACACCCCTGCCCATAAACATAGCACAGGGGTACAATGTAGGGTTTATTCTCTGATGACATAGCCAGGCGGCCGATATTTTCTTCGTTTAGCAGACGCTCAGCTTCGCTTTTATTTCCCAAAACTTCCATGTCAGCTTATGACAGCTCCTGTCTCAATATATTAAGAGCGCTAATTAAAAAGATCTTTCATACCGGGGCACAACAATCGATCCACGGGGGATGACATAAGTCAGGAGATCCCGCCTTTTTTCATAAACCTCTGTTACCGCTTCTTCAAGAGAACTTGCAGGGATAAAACCAAGCAGGCTAGCCTTCCGGGGATCGAGATCAGAAACCAGGTAAACTTTGCCCCGCTGCAGCAGCCTGCCCACAGTATAAGCCTTATGCCCGCCAAGGGCAAAATTGCGGCGCAGTGCTGTTTCCATTTCAGGCAAGGTGCGGAACTCTGCAGCCCACTGTTCATATGGTTCTGAACCGACCCCTTCGCTGCAGCGGGCTGCAAGGATTAGATGGCCGCCATGCTTTAATGCCTTCATGGCATTATCGAGCGTTTTATGGGCCTGGTAAACATTAATGTCTTTTGGATGCCCGCCACAGGAAGCAATAACCACATCAGCGAGCTCTTCTAACTCAACGCCGTTAACCAGCTCCGCCATGGAACAGGCTGCCAGGTGAGCTTCAATCATATCGCCGGCATAAATACCCAGAATATCATTGTTTTGATCGAGAACTGTGTTTAACAGAAAGTCTCCCCCAACCATCCGGGCTGCTTCAAGAAGGTCTTCATGAACCGGGTTCCCATCAAGCCTGCCGCTTACGGCCCGGTCATCCAACATCAAGCTGTGGTTGTGCTCGATGGTGTCCCAGCCGGCCACACCGGGGACCAGGGCTTTGCGCCCGCCTCCGAAGCCGGCAAAGAAGTGATGGACAACGCTGCCGGTTAAAATACGCCGATCGGCTTCCATTACTTTTCTGTTGATGTAAACAGGGGTGTTAAATGAGGTTTTGCCCAGATAAACCAGTTCTTCGCTGTTTCTACTGTCATGGTTATACATTCTGATTTTAGAGGCGACAGCACTGCCAACCAGGTTCTTCATTTCATCCTGCCCAAGGGAGCGGTGAGTGCCGTTGGTAAAAATAATAAATATATCTTCCTGCCTGATTCCGGTTCTCAGCAGCTCTTCGACCAGGATCGGCAAGAAAATCTCGCTGCGGGCCAGCCTGGTCGAGTCATTTACGAGGAGGCAGACCGTTTCGCCCGCTTTCATTTTTTCCTGCAGGGGAAGACATGCAATCGGTTTGCGCAGTTTTTCCAGCAGCGTTTTTTCGGGATCGGGCAGAGGTTTTACCGCTTTTGTCTGTAAAATTTTAAATGGAATTTCCGGCCACAGGTTTAAGGCAATCGTTCCATGACCGTATGCTAAGTTCACTTCGATACCCCTCTTTTGAACGGGCAGGGCCTGCCCTGCCTTTCCGAATTATTCAGCTCCCCGTGTGCAAACCAAACCGGGACAGACATTCCGTTTTTTCAAGTTGCATTAAAAAACCGATCATGAAATGGTCAAACAAACTGTTCAACCCATGGCAGAGCAATATAAAGATAAAATATCTTCATCTGCCGGCCAGTATTCTTAACGGTTAAGCTCCTCTGACGCCAGCAGGGCCGCGCCCAGGGCCCCGGCAATTTGCGGTTCGTCGGGAACGATGATGTCAGTTTTTAATTTTTCACTTAAAGCCCTTACAACGGCCCCGTTTTTAGCTACACCGCCGGTTATCATAACCGCTTCCTCGAGCCCGACCCTCTTAACCATTCCGGCCGTGCGGTCGGCGATTGACTGGTGTAACCCGCGGGCGATATCTTCAGGAGGCAAACCCCGGGCAATCAAAGATACTACTTCAGACTCGGCAAATACCGTGCACATACTGCTTATCGATACGGTTTTCTGAGCCCTGTCGCTTAAATCAGCAAGTCCGCTCAGCTCTACTTCAAGGGCCTGCGCCATCACCTCCAGAAAGCGGCCCGTACCGGCGGCACACTTATCATTCATGACGAAATCTAAAATTTTTCCTGTTTCGCCCAGGCTGATTACTTTGCTATCCTGCCCGCCGATATCGATTACCGTGCGCACCTTCGGGTTTATAAAATATGCTCCCCGCCCGTGGCAGGTTATTTCTGTAATCCTTTTATCGGCAAACTCAATACTAACCCGGCCGTAACCGGTCGCCACGACATACTCCAAGTCGGATCTTTTTAAGCTTACGGCTTCCAGGGCCGTATCTATCGCTTTTTCGGCAGCAGTCTTGCTGTTAGCCCCGGTCGGCATAATCACGTAATGGATCACTTTTCCATTTTCAAACAGGACAACTTCCGCGGTGAGGGATCCGACATCAATTCCGGCTACCGGCAAGATAAATTCCTCCTTTTAAAGCAAGCCGTTAATTGCTTTCCATACCTCTTCGCGCCCGGTCCCGAAACGCGCAGAAAATGGCAGCAGCAGATCGTCTTCAAAGAGGTTTAGCCCTTTCCTGATTACCGCCATCTGTTTGTTTAAAGCCCCGCGGGATAGCTTATCTGACTTGGTAGCTATCGTTATGGTAGCTATAGTATGCGCCCGCAGCCAATCTGACATCAGGCGGTCTGATTCTGTCGGCTCGTGGCGGCAGTCGATCAGGTGCAGGCAACCACGGAGGTTAACCCGGCCTCCCAGGTAATCTTCTATAATCGGGGCCCAGCGTTCCCGTTCTTTTTTTGAAACCCTGGCGTAACCGTAGCCCGGCAGATCGACAAAACAGAGTTTTTCGTTTAAAAGGTAAAAATAGAGACCCCTGGTTTTACCGGGGGTGGAACTGGTCCGGGCCAGGTTTTTGCGGCCAATCAACTTGTTTAAAAGAGACGACTTGCCGACATTGGAACGACCGATAAATGACAATTCAGGATAGTCCCAGACCGGAAAGTCGGTCACGTTATAAGCTGCTGCTTTTAATTCCGCCTGTTTAACTTTCACTTTTTCACCTAATTCTTTAGTTCAAGTCTTTAAGTATCGCCATTCCGCTTTAATTAGCGGGGTGAGGCAGCCTGCCTATGATTTTAGCTCAAGCCACCCATTAACAGGTTTGCATCAGGGTGTTTTCAGGCGCGGTTTCACAGCCCCGACCAGGGCAGCGATGCCTGACCCGGCCGTCCCGGCGCTATAGCTCCGTGATTAATGCCGGACGGGGGCATCCTGGTTGCCTTCAGGCAAGTTGAGCTCGTTTTCTTTAATACTTCTGGCTTTTTGCTGTTCGCTGCCGCTCCGTTCCGGCTTGGCCAGGGCCATTTCAAGCACTTCATCCATATGTTCAACCATTTTTACTTCTACTTTGCGCCGCACATTCTGGGGAATATCACTAAGGTCGCGGCGGTTTTCGGCCGGCATAAGCATATATTTTATCCCAGCACGGTGGGCGGCAAGCATTTTTTCTTTAACTCCCCCCACGGGCAGGACTCGTCCGCGCAGGGTTATTTCCCCGGTCATGGTTACATCATTCCTGACCGGCATTTTAGTCAATGCTGAAGCGAGGGCCGTGGCCATGGCAATTCCTGCCGATGGTCCGTCCTTGGGAATTGCGCCTTCCGGGACGTGGATATGGATATCGATTTCCTCGTAAAAATTTTCATCAAGCCCCAGCGATTCGGCCCGCGACCGGATATAGCTCATTGCCGCTTTGGCCGACTCCTGCATAATGTCGCCAAGCTGGCCGGTCAGGGTCATTTTACCCTTGCCCTTCATCAGGGTAATTTCGATCGATAACAGGTCCCCGCCGCCTTCAGTCCAGGCCAGGCCGGTAGCCACGCCGATTTCATCCTGCTTTTCAGCTGCCCCGTAACGGTAACGCGGGATACCCATGTATTTTTGCAGGTTCTGGCGTGTAATCTTGACATGTTTCTTACGGTCCTTAACCACTTCCCTGGCCACTTTACGGCAGATTGCAGAAATGCTGCGTTCCAGGTTACGCACCCCTGCTTCCCTGGTATATTCACGAATTACCCGGCGCAGCGAGCCTTCGGATATCTCCAGGTGCTGATCGGTCAGCCCATGTTCTTCAAGCTGCTTGGGAAACAGGTACTGGCGGGCAATTTCAACTTTATCTTCCTCGGTATAGCCCGGGATATGAATCAGTTCCATCCTGTCGAGCAGCGGCTGGGGAATATTATAGGTAGTATTTCCCGTGGTGATGAACATCACCTGGGAGAGGTCAAAAGGCATCTCTATATAGTGATCGCTAAAGCTGTTATTCTGCTCCGGATCAAGCACTTCAAGCAGCGCTGCCGAAGGGTCGCCCCTGAAATCTGTAGACATTTTATCAATTTCGTCCATCAGGAAAACAGGGTTTTTAGATTTGGCCTCGCGCATCCCCTGGATAATCCGGCCCGGCAGGGCACCGATGTAGGTCCGCCTGTGCCCTCTAATTTCAGCTTCATCACGAACGCCGCCCAGGGAAATGCGCACAAAGTTACGTTCAAGGGCCCTGGCCACCGATTTGGCCAGCGATGTTTTGCCGACCCCCGGGGGACCGATCAGGCAGAGAATAGGGCCTTTCAGTTTCTCCGCCAGCTGGCGTACAGCCAGGTATTCGATGATCCGCTCCTTTACTTTCTCAAGGCCGTAATGATCTTCATCGAGGATTTCCTCAGCCCGCTCGAGATCAAGGCGATCCGTGGTTTCCGCTCCCCAGGGCAGCTCGAGAAGCCAGTCAAGGTAAGTTCTGATCACGGTTCCTTCGGCTGCCGCCGGAGGCATTTTTTCAAGGCGTTCAACCTCTTTTAACGCTTTTTCTTCAATATCCCCGGGCAGCTCGGCTTCGGCAATTTTATCCCGGTACTCTTCAGCTTCAGCCATCCGCTCATCTTTTTCACCAAGTTCTTTTTGAATAGCTTTCATCTGCTCGCGCAGGTAGTATTCTTTCTGGGTCTTTTCCATCTGCTTGCGGACACGCAGGTTAATTTTGCGCTCTATTTCCAGGATTTCCATTTCCCTGCTCATTATTTCATTGAGCGATTCAAGGCGATCCCTGGGATCTACCGCCTCCAGAATCTCCTGCTTTTGATGAATTTTCATGCTCAGGTGTGAAGCAACAACATCGGAAAACCGGCCCGGCTCTTCTATTTCGGATACGGTCGTCAGAGTTTCGGGGGGCACTTTCCGGCTGCTCTTGATATACTGCTCAAACTGGTGGAGAAGGCTGCGCATCAGCGCTTCTATCTCTGCTGTTCGTTTGGTGCTGTCTTCAATAAGTTCCAGCTCCGCCTCAAGAAAGAGCTCCTCGGTATAGAGTTCTAAAACCCTGGCCCGGGTCAGGCCCTCAACAAGGACACGGATAGTTCCGCCGGGAAGTTTGATCATCTGTTTAACTTCCGCTACAGTCCCTACTTCGTAAAGCTCACTCTGGGACGGTTCATCAACCTTGGAGTTCTTCTGAGCCACAAGCAAAATGCGGTTATCTTTCATCATCGCCCGTTCCAGGGCAGATACTGAGCGTTCCCTGCCCACGTCGAGATGAAGCACCATATTGGGAAATACCAGGACTCCCCTTAACGGAAGTACCGGTAGCTTTTCTTTATTAGACTTATTCATAATCCACCTCCAGATAAAAAAGTTAAAGCGAGAAGCCCGATTAGTTTAATATTCGCTTCCCGCTAACTTTTTCCTTTTATGATCTTGTTTAACCCGCTGCAGTATTTTCTAAGGGTTACGCGCTTTCCTCTTTTTTCTTGCGCTTATCCTTGGTAACCAGGATCGGGGTTTCACCGTTTGTAACAGCTTCTTTCGTAATTATGCAGCGCTCGATATCGTTTCTGGACGGCAGCTCAAACATCACGTCAAGCAGGATCTCTTCCAGAATAGCCCTCAGGCCCCTGGCCCCCGTATTGCGCTTCATTGCCTCTTCGGAAATTGCCTCCAGAGCGTTATCTTTAAACTCAAGAGCAACGCCGTCTATCTCGAATATCTTCTGGTACTGTTTGACCAATGCATTCCGCGGCTCAGTCAGGATACGCACGAAAGCTTCGCTGTCCAGCGGATCGAGAGTAGCAATAACCGGGATTCTACCCACGAACTCTGGAATCAGGCCGTATTTCAGTAAATCCTGGGGCAGAATCTGTTTCAATACTTCTCCCAGGTTGCCGTCCTCGCGGGTCATTACTTCAGCCCCGAAACCGATCCCCTTGCTGCCGACCCGATTCTGGATAATTTTTTCCAAGCCGTCAAAAGCGCCGCCACAGATAAAAAGTATATCGGTCGTATCGATCTGCATGAATTCCTGATGAGGGTGCTTCCGTCCGCCCTGGGGCGGAACGCTGGCTACCGTACCTTCAAGAATCTTCAGCAGAGCCTGCTGGACACCTTCCCCGGAAACATCACGGGTAATGGAAGGGTTATCCGTTTTGCGGGCGATCTTATCGATCTCGTCAATGTAAATAATCCCTTTTTCCGCTTTTTCCAGATCATAGTCTGCAGCCTGAATCAGCTTGAGCAGGATATTTTCAACATCTTCTCCGACATAGCCTGCCTCAGTCAGCGAGGTAGCATCGGCTATTGCAAAAGGAACGTTTAAGATGCGGGCCAGTGTCTGTGCTAACAGGGTCTTGCCGACCCCGGTCGGGCCAATCAGGGTAATGTTGCTCTTCTGCAGCTCAACGTCTTCAACTTTCTGTCCGGCGTTGACCCTTTTGTAGTGATTGTAAACAGCAACGGAAAGGCTTTTTTTGGCCCCGTCCTGCCCGATCACGTACTGGTTGAGAACATCCATGATGTCCTGGGGGTTGGGGAGTTCGAGACTGCCCAGTTCGGCATCTTCGCCGATTTCCTCTTCAATAATTTCGTTACAGAGCTCTATGCACTCATCACAGATATAAACCCCCGGGCCTGCAACAAGCTTGCGAACCTGGTCCTGGGTTTTTCCACAGAATGAGCACTTTAGATGCCCTTTTTCTTCGTTAAATTTAAACATGTGGAGAGTTCACCTCATCTCCATTATTAGGATTAGTTTCTATTGACAAGAATCTCATCAATTAAACCATAGTTCGATGCATCTTCAGCTGACATAAAGAAATCGCGATCAGTATCGCGGGCTATTGTTTCAACTGGCTGCCCGGTATGGTCAGACAGAATTTCATTCAAAGTTTCGCGTATCTTTAGAATCTCGCGGGCATGGATATCAATATCGACGGCCTGGCCCTGGGCTCCCCCCAAAGGCTGGTGCAGCATAACTCTCGAATTGGGAAGGGCAAAACGCTTGCCTTTTTCCCCTGCGCACAGCAGGATTGCCCCGAAACTGGCAGCCAGACCGACGCAGATAGTCGATACGGCAGGCTTGACATAGCGCATTGTATCATAAATAGCCATCCCTGCGTAGACTGAACCGCCCGGGGAATTGATATACAGATTAATATCTTTTTTCGGATCTTCAGATTCCAGGAAAAGCATCTGGGCTACAATCAGGTTAGCCACATTGTCATCAATCGGGCTGCCCAGGAATACTATGCGATCCTTGAGCAATCGCGAATATATATCATACGCTCTTTCTCCGCGGCTTGTCTGTTCAACAACCATAGGCACTAAAACACTCACTTGATATAACCTCCTTCTCGCAGCCGGTATTCAACTGCGGACTGATAATTTTTTAATTCAACGTCTCTGCCTGAACCCTTATTTGTCACTCACTCCCGGATTAAGCAGCCTCTAATACCATTATACTACTCTTTGTCATCTTCCTGAACAGGTTTTTCTTCTACTTTATCTGCTTTTTCCTCTTCAGGCGTTTTTTCCTCTTTTTTTACCATAGCAATATTTGCATTCTCCACCATTAAATCAATGGCCCTGCGGATACGCAGTTCTTCCTTCATAACCGGCAGGCGGCCCTGTTTATCCAGAATGTCCCTTATCCTGGCCGAATCGTCATTATAACTGGCGGCAATCTCGTCAATCTTAGCGTCTAGTTCGCTATCCTCAATCTTGATTCCTTCTTTTTTGGCGATTGCATCAAGGACCAGGTTAGCCCTGGTTCTTTGCACCGCCTCATCCCGCCTGTCTTCACGCAGCTCTTCCCTGGATTTACCCGAAAGCTGAAGGAACTGGTCAAGTTCCATCCCCTGGTAGCGCAGGTAACCTTCTAAATCTCCAATCATCCGGTCAATCTGGCGTTCAACAAGGGTTTGCGGAGGTTCTACCGTCGAAGCCGCAGTGACCTGCTCGATCAAAGACTCCTCAAGCTTTGTTTTCGACTCCTCTTCGGCATTTTTAAGCATTTTTTCTTTTAAATCAACTTTCATCTCTTCAAGGGTATCAAACTCGCTGACTTCCTGCACAAATTCATCGTCGAGGTCGGGAAGCTGTTTTTCTTTGATCTGTTTGATCTTAACCTTGAATACGGCATCTTTGCCGGCTATATCTTCTTTTCGATAGTTATCGGGGAATTTAACCTGCACTTCTTTTTCTTCATCAACGTTAGCGCCGATCAGCTGTTCTTCAAACCCGGGGATAAATGATTTGGATCCAATTTCCAGAGAATGGTTTTCTGACTCTCCGCCTTCAAAGAGTTCACCGTCAACAAAACCCTTAAAGTCGATTGTAACGAGGTCGCCGTCTTTAACCGGTCCTTCTTCCTTTGGGACCAGCCTGGCGTTTTGCTCCCTGAGCATATAGATGTGTTGATCAACCTGCAGATCATCAACTGCCACTTCTTCCTTCTCTGCACCGAGCCCTTTATACTCGCCCAGCTCAACTTCAGGAATAACTTCGACTATAGCATTAAACAGCAGCGGTTTGCCTTCTTCAACCTGGACCAGGTCGAATTCAGGCTGGCCGACAGGGTCGATATCAGCTTCTGCCAGGGCCTCTTCATAGGCCGGAGGCACGAGCAGTTCAAGGGCTTCTTCATGTAAAACCTCGGGCCCGAAGCGCGATTCTAAAATACGGCGCGGCACCTTACCCTTGCGGAACCCGGGCAGGTTTACATCCTTGACTACCTTCCGGTAAGCCTTGGCCAACGCTGTATCGACATCCGGCGCAGCTACCTCTATTTCCAGTTTCACTTTTGTATTCTCGGTTTTTTCTTTGTTTTTAAGCATTTATGCTCCTCTCCTTACCCTTCAATTCAATTTTATTGTAACCCTCAAGTCAGGAAACAGAAATTAATAATAAAAACGCCTTTTGTACAGGCGTTAAAAGCAATTATATATTACCATAGAAAAATTGCCGATACAACAGGGAAAGCAGAAGATCCTGAGTTAAGGGGCAGATAGCCGGGAGACAAAATGGAAAAGACAATATCATGAAACCGGGCCGGGAAGAACAGCCCCTGCCAGCGCAGAAAGCTTTTAGTAGTATACGCTTAGCTAACCTGCCGGTGAAGCACGCCCTTACCTCTCCGCTGCAGGCCATGGAAACAGCTGCGCCCGGGACAGAATATGGCTCATTTAAAGAAGCAGCTTATTTCGGCCCGAAATTTCGGAATATTTTTTGCCGGTATGCTTACACGACAGCCGTGTTTAAAACCGGAAGACCGGTTTGCAACCACCTGCTCCCGGTCACGATTTTTTTAGTAAAGAAAAATTTAGATAAATGTTGATTATTATCTCAAAAAAGTATACAATAGTAACGAATGAACCTTCATTCATTAAATCGGGAGGGTTATTTTGGCCAAACGAAGCGGTGACAAACATTCCGACATTCTTGATGCGGCCGTGAAAACTTTTGCCCGGACCGGCTTCCATCGAACACGAATTGCGGACATTGCCCGTGAAGCAGGAGTAGCGGACGGCACTGTCTATATATACTTTGAAAACAAGGAAGACATCCTGGTCTCCCTCTTCCAGGATTTAATGATCCGCTTTGTTGAGGATCTGAACAGCGAGCTCACACAATGCCATAATGCCGACTTAAAGCTAAATAAAATCATTTCTTACCACCTGACTACCCTGGCCAACAGGCCGGACCAGGCTAAAGTAACCCAGATTGAACTGCGACAGATTGATCAGACGATCAATGAAGGCATTTCCAGGCCGCTGAAGAGGTATTTTGATTTAATTGAGGAGGTGATCGAAGAAGGTAAAAAGCAGGGCCTCTACCGCCGGGACCTTGATACAAGAACTGCCCGGAAAATTATATTCGGGGGTATTGATGAGGTGGCAACCTGCTGGGTCATGTCTAATAAGCGATACGACATGACCGCCTTGAGCGGAACAGTGTTTGACCTGCTGATAAGGGGTCTGCGTTAACCGTTTTCTTATTTATCCTCTTTCTTTTAGATGAAACAAGCTTTAACTTATGTCATAAGGAGGTATTTTAATGGCCTTGAAAGAAATTCGAAAGGCTGCTGTACTCGGTGCCGGTGTTATGGGGGCCACTATCGCTGCACACCTGGCCAACGTGGGTATTCCATCTTACCTGCTCGACATCGTTCCCCGTGAACTGACCCCGGACGAAGAAAAAAAAGGGTTAACCCTGGAAAGCCCGGAAGTTCGTAACCGCCTTTCCAGCTCTGGGAAACAGGAGCTGCTTAAAAACAAGCAGAAGCCGCTCTACCGCGATTCTAATGTTGAACTGATTACTCCCGGTAACTTTGAAGACGACATGGATAAACTGAAAGAAGTCGACTGGGTCATCGAAGTTATCGTTGAGAACATGGATATCAAGAAAAAGGTTTACAAGCAGGTTGAAGACAACTGGACCCCGGGAACAATTGTTTCCTCAAACACTTCCGGTCTCTCCATCAATGAAATGGTCTCCGGAAATTCACCTGAATTCCGCAAACATTTCCTGGGCACGCACTTTTTCAACCCGCCAAGATGGATGAAGCTCTTAGAAATTATTCCCTGTGACGATACCTCGGATGAAGTGCTTTCATATATGCACCGCTTCTGCGAAAAAACCCTTGGCAAGGGTGTTGTTTTAGCCAAAGATACCCCTAACTTCATCGCCAACCGTATCGGCACCTACGCCATGGTCTATACCATCAAGCTGATGCAGCAGGAGAACATGTCAATCGAAGAAATAGACACCATTACCGGCCCGCCGATGGGGCACCCGAAAAGCGCCTCGTTCCGCACTCTCGACATGGTCGGCCTCGACACCTTCTGCCACGTAGCCAAAACCGTCTACGACAAAACTGATGATCCTGAAGAAAAAGAAGTCTTTGACGTGCCTGAACTGCTGAATAAGATGGTCGAGAACAAAATGCTCGGTGATAAAACCAGGCAGGGCTTTTACAAGAAAGTCAAAGATGAAAGCGGAACAAAAATTCTAACTCTCGACTATGAAAAAATGGAATACAGGCCCCAGGAAAAGAAGCGCTTTGACATCCTTGGCAAAACCAGGCATGAAAGTTTAACAGACGGCTATAAAATGCTGGTCGAGTCAGATGATCCGGCAGGTAAATTTGCCTGGGCTCTGACCAAAAAATTCCTGGCCTACAGCGCCAAGATGATTCCTGAAATATCCGACGATGTAGTTAATGTTGACCGGGCCATGCGCTGGGGCTTCAACTGGAAACTAGGCCCCTTCGAAACCTGGGACGCCATCGGTGTCAAAGAAAGTGTTGAACGGATGAAGAGCGAAGGCGAATCTATTCCGCCCAACGTGGAAGAAATGTTAGGTAAAGGCTTCGAAAGTTTCTACAAGACAGACGATAAGGGGACCTTAACCTACTACGATTTCGAATCTAAAAACTATAAGCCTGTGCCGATCAGTCCTGAAATTATAAGCCTGCCTGCCTTAAAAAAACAGAACAAGCTTATACTGGGGAATGACGACGGCAGCCTGATCGACATGGGCGACGGGGTATGCTGTTTAGAACAACACAGCCCTCAACAGGCTTTATCGCCGCTCTTCTGGAATTTTATTCATGAGGCAATAGAAGAAGCAGAAAAGAACTATGTCGGTATGGTTGTAGGAAACCAGGAAACTAATTTCTGCGTCGGTGCCAATGTTGCCTTAATGCTGATGGGCGCTCAGTCCGGTGACTGGGACATGATTAATGATGCCGCCACGCAACTTCAAAGCGGCTTAATGAAATTAAAATACTCAAAAATACCGGTAGTCGCAGCACCTTTCCAAATGACTTTAGGTGGAGGCATGGAATTAGCTGCTCATTGTGATCGCACTCATGCGGCAGCTGATACCTTCATGGGCCAGGTCGAAATTGGCATGGGTCTGATTCCCGGCGCAGGAGGTAATAAAGAGCTGCTAATCCGTATGACTGAAGGCCTGAGGGACGACACTAAAGTCGATCGGCTTCCATATGTTCAGAAAGCATTTGAAGCTATTGCCATGGCTACTGTATCGACAAGTGCACGTCAGGCGCAGGAACTCGGTTTCCTGAGAGCAACAGACAAGGTAACAGTTAACCAGGACCACCTTCTTCACGATGCCAAAAACACCGTTTTGGCCATGGCTCTCGAAGGTTACGAGCCACCTAAACAAAAACCGATCAGGGTACTGGGTGAATATGGAATTGCCACCTTCAAGG
Source organism: Syntrophomonadaceae bacterium (assembly GCA_007119965.1). Taxonomy (GTDB): domain Bacteria; phylum Bacillota; class Dethiobacteria; order DTU022; family DTU022; genus T3SED10-7. The sequence continues at coordinate 1,011 of SKOR01000023.1, read as the reverse complement.
TTGGCGTTCAAAACATGCTCTGGGGTGGATACATTACCGAACATGAGCAAAAAGTTGCTGGGAAAATCGCTTTTGTTTTATGTGGCGGAAATATTAAACCAGACTCACTGGTTAGCGAACAATACCTGCTTGACATTGAGAGAGAGGCTTTCTTAGCGCTCCTTGGTGAAGAAAAAACTCAGGAACGCATTAATCATTTCCTGACAACCGGTAAGCCTTTGAGGAATTAAAGGAGGAGGTAACGAGAATGAAAGAAGCTGTTATAGTTTCCAGTGTACGAACAGCAATCGGCAGGGCGCCCAAGGGCACGTTAAAATCGACTCGCCCGGAATACATGGGCACCGTAGCCGTTAAGGAAGCCGTTAGCAGGGCCAAGGGACTTGACCCTGCAGATATCGAGGATGTAATCCTGGGTTGCTCATTCCCCGAAGGCGAGCAGGGTATGAACCTGGGCCGGATAGTCGCTATGCAGGCAGGATTTCCCGACAGCGTGCCGGGCCAAACCGTTAATCGATTTTGCTCCTCGGGGCTGCAGGCCATTGCCCTGGCTGCCGAAAGAATCATGTGCGGCTTTGCCGATGTAATAGTCGCCGGCGGCGTTGAAAGCATGAGCATGGTTCCGATGGGCGGGAATAAACTTGCCCCAAGCCCGGTTCTTGCCGAATCACATGTTGAGGCCTATACCCCAATGGGTATCACAGCAGAAAATGTAGCCCAGCGCTTCAATGTTTCCCGCGAAGACCAGGACAAGTTCGGCCTGGCCAGCCACCAAAAGGCGGCCGCTGCCATCAAGGAAGGCCGCTTCAAAGATGAGATAGTTCCGCTTAAAATTGTCGAGCGTTCTGTCGGACCAGACAATAAGGTAGTGGAGGAAGAAAAGATTTTCGAAGTTGATGAAGGCGTCCGCCCCGACACCAGCCTCGAAAAATTAGCCAAACTGCGCCCGGCCTTTCATGTCAAAGGTTCTGTAACTGCCGGTAATTCTTCACAGACCAGTGACGGGGCTGCAGC
>SKOR01000007.1 GCA_007119965.1 Syntrophomonadaceae bacterium | reverse complement strand
TTATTACCGAACCCCACGGTCATTTTAAGTGCGATGAATGCGGGTCATTATTCGACTTTAATATAGATTTAGACTCAATCGAATACGAGGAACTAACAGGTTTCAAAGTTACCGACAGGAACGTATATTTTAAAGGAATTTGTCCTAAATGCCTTTTAAATATAAATCACTATGAATGAAGGGAGTAGTAATTATGAGTGAAGAAAGCAAATGCCCGGTAACGGGAATGTCTAAGAAAAGAGTTGCCGCCGGCGGCACTAAAAACAGGGATTGGTGGCCGGACCAGTTGAACCTGAAAATGCTGCATCAAAACCCGGAGTCGAGAAACCCCATGGGTAAAGATTTTAATTATGCTGAAGAATTTATGAAGCTTGACCTGGAGGCCGTGAAAAAAGACCTGGCCAATTTGATGACTGATTCACAGGACTGGTGGCCGGCCGATTACGGGCATTACGGAGGACTAATGATCCGGATGGCCTGGCACAGCGCCGGCACATACAGGATGGGCGATGGCCGCGGTGGAGGAGGTTCTGGGTCGCAGAGATTTGCTCCCTTAAACAGCTGGCCCGATAATATCAACCTCGACAAGGCCCGGCGCCTGCTCTGGCCGGTCAAGCAGAAGTACGGTAAAAAGATCTCCTGGGCAGACCTGATGATCCTGGCCGGAAACGTAGCGCTGGAATCGATGGGCTTTAAAACTTTCGGCTTTGCCGGCGGTCGCGAGGATATCTGGGAACCTGAAGAAGATGTTTACTGGGGAGCGGAAGAGGAGTGGCTCGGTGATAAACGTTACAGCGGCGACCGTGACCTTGAAAACCCCCTGGCTGCCGTGCAGATGGGTCTAATTTATGTTAACCCGGAAGGGCCAAACGGAGAACCGAATGTACTGGCTTCTGCTGAGGACGTTCGCACAACTTTCTCCCGCATGGCTATGAACGATGAAGAAACAGTTGCCCTTGTTGCCGGGGGGCACACCTTTGGCAGGTGCCACGGTGCAGGCAGCCCTGAACATGTCGGACCGGAACCCGAGGCCGCCGGCATTGAAGAACAGGGATTGGGCTGGAAGTGCAGCATGGGCAGCGGCAAAGGCGAAGACACGATATCCAGCGGCATCGAAGGAGCCTGGACCCCGAATCCGACAAAATGGGATAACAGCTACCTGGAGGTTCTCTTTAAATATGACTGGAACCTGGTTAAAAGCCCCGCCGGCGCCTGGCAGTGGGAACCGGTTAGCCCTGATGAGGCTGACCTGGCTCCCGGAGCTCACGATCCTTCAAAAAAAGTTAAAACAATCATGACCACGGCAGATCTTGCCCTGAAGATGGATCCCTTTTACAGGCCGATCGCCAAACGGTTCCTGGAAAACCCGGATGAGTTTGCCGATGCCTTCGCCCGCGCCTGGTTCAAGCTGACTCACCGCGACATGGGCCCGGTCTCGCGCTATCTCGGCCCCGAAGTTCCCGGGGAAGAGTTGATCTGGCAGGATCCGGTGCCCGCAGTCGATCATGAACTGATCAACGAGCAGGATATCGCGGATCTCAAGACAAAGATCGTTGACTCGGGGTTGTCAATACCTGAACTGGTTTCAACAGCATGGGCATCAGCCTCTACTTTTCGCGGTTCCGATATGCGGGGCGGGGCGAACGGTGCGCATATCCGTCTGGAACCAAGCAAGAACTGGCAGGCTAACGAGCCGGATAAACTGGAGAAAGTGCTGCAGAAACTTGAAAAAATCAAGGATCAGTTCGACAGTGCCCAACCAGGTAGCAAGAAGGTTTCCCTTGCCGACCTGATTGTCCTGGCCGGCTGCGCAGGTGTGGAGCAGGCAGCTAAAAATGCCGGTTTCGACGTAACAGTACCATTTGCGCCGGGCCGCACGGATGCCTCGCAGGAACAGACAGATATAGAGGCATTTAAGGTGCTTGAACCTAAAGCTGACGGTTTCCGTAACTTTAGCAAAGCTGCATTTGCCGTAACTCCCGAAGAAATGCTGGTTGATCGGGCCCAGCTCCTTGGGTTGACCGCGCCGGAGATGACCGTCCTGGTTGGAGGTATGCGCGCCCTGAATGCCAACCATAACCAGAGCCGGCACGGTGTTTTTACCGATAACCCGGAAAGCCTGACCAACGACTTCTTTGTCAACCTGCTCGATATGAATACCATCTGGAAACCCGCTGATGAAGAGGGCAATCTTATCGAAGGCAAAGATTACAAAACCGGTGAAGTCAAATGGACGGGCACCCGCGTTGATTTGATCTTCGGATCAAATTCTGAACTAAGGGCAATCGCTGAAGTTTACGCAGGCGACGATGCCAGGGAGAAGTTCGTTCACGATTTTGTGGGCGCCTGGAACAAGGTAATGAATGCCGATCGCTTCGACCTGGCCCGGGTTACAGGCTAGTAAAATATAAATTACCCGCTATAAGTAATGAAACCCCTTGGGATACAAGGGGTTTCATTACTTATAGCGGGTATTTAGTTGTAAGCAGGGTTTTAAACCCGGCCGTTTGCTTTAATTGCTTCGGGATCGGCGCTTTTAATCACAGACCTCATCTTTGTTCCGAATATTTTCCGTTCGACAGCCCGATCCGTACTTTGCAAAAAACCAAAAATGCCGCCAGTATCCGCTCCGGGGCAAAAGGCGGGCTGGTAGTAATTATTGTTCTCATGGCGCTTGCAAGATCGAACATTTCTTCCTCGCTCTAATACTGATCGCCCGTTATTCTTTAGCCGGTAAGCGCTTTCAGCGCGCTCCCCCCGCTAACATATTACTCATAGTCAGGGGAAGGATTTTCTGTATTAGGTTATCTAAAACTTAACAACTATGGCAGCTGGCTGATCCTTGTTGCCCTCCTGATAAAGGATAGAACTGGCTTATGTAGAAATAATATATTTCAGTAATGATTATAAGATATTTAAAGCCAGGGGGTAGTAATTTTGAATAGGGTTCCTGTATTGATAGTCTTAATGCTGGTGCTATTTTCTCTGATTTTGCCATCGGTTGCCGTAGCTGAAAACCAACAAGGTCTTGATATTGCAGCGATCGACGCTTTTATTGAAGAAGAAATGAGAATATCCCGTATTCCCGGCCTGACCCTAGGTATTGTCAAAAACGGTGAAATTGCTTACCTTGAAGGATACGGCCATGCAGGGAAGGGCAGGGATCTCAGCCCTCAGACCCCTTTTTTGATCGGTTCATTGAGTAAATCGATCACAGCTGTTGCAACCGTACAACTCGCTGAAGCCGGCTTGCTGGATCTTGACTCCCCTGTCAGGGATTACCTGCCCTGGTTTGAAATGGCTGGAGAATATGATGTTTCCGCCATGACCGTGCGGCACCTGCTTGTTCAAACCAGTGGCATACCGTGGGAAGCAGGCCTATCCACCCTCGCTGAAAACAGCGGCTTATCCCTGGAGGAAGAGATCAGGTTACTAAGAGATGTTGCCCTGGCTCACCCACCGGGTGAACGATATATATATTCAAATACAAATTATAATATTCTCGGATTGATTATAGAAAATAATTCAGAGCAGGGCTATATCGCTCATGTGGAAAGTGAAATTTTCAGGCCTCTTGAAATGCAGAATAGCTACCTGGCTATAAGCGATGGTGAAAGCGGTGGCATGTCTGAAGGGCATGTGAAATGGTTTGGTTTCCCGGTTGCCACCGATATTCAGTACCTGGAGAATTCACTTGCCGCTGGATTCATTATTTCCAGTGCCGAGGATATGAGCCGCTACATGCTGATGCACCTGGAAGAAGGTCGTTATGATCAGTTACGTATTTTAAGCGAGGCCCGGGTTTCAGAGCTGCATACCCCCGGGCGGACGGTTGAAGATGAAAATGAATACGCCATGGGCCTGGTCGTAAGGGAAGTTAACGATTCCGGCCTGATCATGCATGATGGAGCCACGCAGGGCTTTAATTCCGGCATGATTTTTTCTCCTGAAGAACAGTGGGGAGTTATTGTCCTGGCCAACTTTGCCAGTCAGCTTGAACTGCCGGCCATGGGTATAGCCATGGGAATTGCCGATATTATTCAGGGCAGCACGCCTGAAACAGGCTCGCTCACCTGGAAGATGATATACCTGGGCTTGCTAGTTTTGCTGATAATCCTGGTTGCTTTAACAGTCCGGTCGATTATTCTTCTGCCCAAAAAGTGGGTCGTTCGGATAAGAGAAAACCGCCCCCGGGGGTTTTTCCCGGTTTTTGGACGGATTGTGCTTCCTGCCGGACTGGAACTGCTTGTTCCGTTTCTCATATTTATTTTTATTCCTGCCGGCGCAGGTTTTTCTGTGTGGAGCCTTTTTATGCTTTTTCACCCGGATTTAGTTTACAGCCTCTTGCTGCTGGCAGCCCTGATGTTAATTAAGGCACTATGGCGACTTTACCTGGCCTTTAGAACAGGCACCAATTAACTGTCCGGGGAAATGATTAATAACTTTAATATTGCCGGTTCTTTTAAAATACAAGCTCTCTCCTTTAAAAACAGCCGAAGTCGTCCTGCCAGATAGCGCCATAAGTTTTTATTATCAGTTTGGCTATATTTAAAAGGGACTTTGTAAAGTGCGTAGAATTATACATATTTGGTAAAACAATAAATGTCCAAGGAGAATTAACTTAATGGAAATTACGGCCCGCCAGCTATTCCAGGAAAACCGCCAGGATGAAATATGGGATCATTACTGCAATTTTTTAGAGTTAAGCATTGATGAAGCGATGCAGATACAGCACCGCCTTTTGGAAGAACAGCTTGATTTTCTAAGAGAAAGCAAATTGGGTCGGGAGCTTTTAAAAGGAATGACATCTAATAGCATAGAGGAATTCAGAAACAAAGTTCCGCTAACCACCTATAAAGACTATGCGCCCTATCTGCTTGAAAAAAATGAAGACGTCCTGCCGGGAGACGCTTATTACTGGGTGCATACATCGGGCCGGTCAGGTGAGTACCGGCACAAATGGGTGCCTTATACAAGGAGGTTCTGGGAAAGAGCAGGGCGATATGTAATTGCCAGCCTCATTTTTGGTTCGGCCAGTAAAAAAGGCGAAGTAATTTTAGAGCCGGGCGATACCGTTTTTTTCACACTTGCACCCAGGCCTTATATGTCGGGAGCCCTGATGGTCGACAGCGTGCTGCACCATTTCCCCTTTAAATTCCTGCCACCTCCCGAAATAGCTGAAGAAATGGACTATTTCGAGCGCATAGAAAAAGGTCTACAGATGAGCCTTACAGAAGGCATTGACGTATTTTACGGGATTGCCAGCATCCTGCTATCTATCGCTAAACATTTTGAGGAAGGCACATCCGATCGAAAAAAGAACCCGGGCTCTTTGCTGATGTCTCCACGGGCCCTGGCCAGGTTAATAAAGGGGATGTTTATAAGCCGTAAAAACAAAAGGGGCATTTTGCCAAAAGACATATGGAGCCCCAAAGTCCTGGCCATGGGGGGCATGGACTGTGATATATTCCGCGACAAGGTGATACATTACTGGGGTGGCAATCCTATAGAAGGATATGCCAGCACAGAAGCCGGGGTTACCGCGGTTCAAACCTGGAACCGTGCCGGGAATGTTCTAATCCCTGATCAGAATTTCCTGGAGTTTATTCCCTTTGATGAACATCTCAAGTCTAAAGAAGATCCTGATTACCGCCCCAGGACAGTTACGATGGACCAGCTGCAGGAAAAGGAGATTTATGAAATTGTAATTACAAATTTCCTGGGTGGGCCCTTTGTCCGCTACAGGATCGGTGACCTGGTAGAAGTAACAGCCAAGGATGATCCCGTTATCGGGGTGCGCCTGCCCCACATTAAATTTTACAGCCGGGCAGATGATCTTATCGATCTGGCCGGCTTCACCCGCCTTACAGAACTAACTCTCTGGAGGGCGATTGAAAACAGCGGCATCTCTTACAACGACTGGGTCGTGAAGAAAGAAACTGACGGGGAAACACCGTTTCTTAACATTTACCTGGATGCCGTCAACCATCAAAATAAAGAACAGGTTGAAGAAAAGATTCACCGTGAACTGGCTGAAATTGATAGCGATTATGCAGATGTGGAAAAAATGCTGGGGCTGAAACCGGTCAAGGTTACCTTTCTGCCCGAAGGGGCTTTTCAGAAATATATCCAGAAGAAAAGAGACGAAGGTGTAGATCTGGCCAGGCTAAAACCTTACCGTATGAACCCGTCTAGTGATACAATAGAAGCACTGCTAGAATAGCATCAAACCTGATGAACAGGTTTTTTAGAAGGAGCGTTAACACCAGTGGTAGTAATTTACGGAGCTTTGATTAAAGCGCTCAACATCATGATCTACTGTGTCCTGGTTTATCTGATTGGAAGAAAAAGTATCAGGCAGCCGGTAAATAAAAGCATGATATTGTATTTACTGATCCTGATTGCCTGGCAGTTTACCTCTTTAATGGTTTCTATCTACAGCTACCAGGATCGGCCGGATCTGGTGCTGCAGTGGTACCAACTGCAAACACCGACTATAGCAGGTTATTTTATATTATTTTACGCGGTAATAACCACCTTCAGGTATGACCATGTGAGAATGAAATTGTGTAAAGTCGGCTATTACATAATTTTTGCGATAGCCGTAACGTCCCTGGTCTGGGGAAAAGGATTTTTGCCTGCAGTGCAGCAGCACCCGACAGGACTCTATGTGCCTGATTTCGGACCTCTAATCCCCCTGCTCGGTATGATCTCTATTGCCTACCTGGGCCTTGCTTTTTATGATTTGTGGCGGGATTACCGCAAGTCTGCCTCTGCCAGGGTGCGTGCTCAGCAGGAGTACCTGATGCTTGGGGTGTTCCTGGTATTTTTTGCTTCCGTACTCAACTTTATAGACAACCTGCAGGGCTTTCCGCTGGAAGCGGTATTTGTTTCATTCCAGGCTATTATAATTTTTTATGCCGTTTTCCACCACCAACTTCTAGATCTCAGGTCATTCATCCAGACCGGGTTATCATATTTAATCCTTAGCGTCATAGTTCTTGCCTCCCTGGTTCTTTCTATTATCGTTATTACTATGAAAATGTTTGATTTTACCGGCTATGTTGCCCTGGTTACCTCACTACTGCTGGTAACATTTTTGATGTTCTGGTTTACGCCTATGCGGGAAAAGTTGCAGGCGGTCTTTGACCGAATATTTTCTCCGGAACAGTTAAGTCTGTATAAACTACTTGAAGAAGTAACCACTTTTCAGGAAACAATGTTGCCCATGCAATCACTGTTTACCAGTGTCCAGCAGCTGTGTCAGAAGTATTTCAACATAAACGGTATCTATTTCCTGATCAAAAATATCGATGAAAAAAGTTTCGTGCTCTGGCAGTATGGTCGCGGTGAAGATGGCAAAAAAATTATGACCATTAACGAGGACAACCCCCTGGTATGCATCCTTAAAAAAAGCAGGAACTTTCTTCTTTTCAGTGATATCATGGTTCACCCCATGATTAAAGGTCTGTGGGAAAAAGAACTGGAGGAACTGGAAATTATAAATCTGGAGGCCATTTTCCCTCTGCATGTAAAAGATGAACTAATCGGTTATTTATGTATCCCAGCCCAGAGCAACCGTAAACCGTTTCGCTATTCTTTTCTTAAATCAATGCAGCTGTTTGCTTCCCACATCGCTGTTCATATTAAAAACACATTGCTGCATGAACAAAATGTGCAGTTGACCATAACCGATACACTAACCGGAGCCTACAACCGGCGCATGCTTGAGAATGTGTTCGCCAGGGAAGAGCAAAGCGGCAACTTCCCCATGGCCCTGATCATGACCGATATTTGTAATTTCAAGCATTTCAACGATCACTACGGCCATCAGGCTGGAGACCGGGTCCTTAAAGAAGTAGCTTTGTTCCTTAATAAATGTATCAGAAGCAATGATCTTGTTATCCGCTACGGCGGAGACGAGTTTATAGTTTTCATGCCCGGCACCGATAATCGGGAAGCGCAGATGGCCGCAGAACGAATTCAAGACCGCCTTGAAGATTGGAATCGCAAACTGGGTCTGCCCGGAGATGACAAGATCATGCTCAAACTGGGTACATGTTCCCTGGAAAAAGGGTCGCTGAACGATCTAATTTATGAAGCGGACCAAAAGCTGCTTGAAATACAAAAGAATTTGGATAAGCAAAAACTCTACATCCTCTATGACAACAGCGTCAGGGAAAAGAAAAAAATATCCAAACAAATGGTCTTAGCCCTCGTAAAATCGGTGGAACTGCGTGATCCTTATACATACGGCCATTCAGAAAGGGTTAAAGACTTTGCCCTCCAGATTGCAAAAAAAGCGAACCTTTTCGGCCCACAGCTGGATGTTCTGGCTGACGCCGCTATACTGCACGATATTGGGAAAATCGCCGTCCCCCCGGAAGTGCTCCAGAAAAAGGAGCAATTGAGCGAAGACGACATCAGTTTAATTCAGCTCCACCCCATCGTCGGTGCAGACATTCTGGCCGAGGTCCAAATATTTGAAGAAATAAGCAATATTGTCCGCCATCACCATGAGCGCTACGATGGGGATTGTTTTACCTGCCCACCTGCTTATCCGGGCGATTTAAAGGGAGAGGAAATACCCCTGCTGAGCCGGGTCCTCAGCCTGGCAGACGCTTTTGATGCAATGACGACCTCAAGGCCGTACCGGGACAGCCTGTCAATGAATATGGTTAAAGAAATCTTGGAACAAGAAGCTGGGAAACAGTTTGACAAAGAACTCACCATCATCCTTTTAAACATGCTCGAAAATAACGAATTATGGATGCCTGGAGAAAGCGATTCTACTCATATTCGTGGAATTTAACAAATGAAGGCCGCTATTTTTTTGACGACCAGGTTTTGAGACATTTAGATAAACTGTTGCGATTTGGAATGAGCATGGGGGTTTGCCGTTTGTAGGACAGGTAATCGTTAAACATCACCGGGTACAGGTAAATGTCTTCAAATACTACAAGCAAAAAGTTTGCAAGCCACCACACAACACCTGAAATAAGAAGCCATTTGGCTCCTGAAAAAATAAATAAGCCGGCCAGGAACAGGCCGTACCACCATAAAGCCGGATGGCGGATCAGGGCATAAGTGCCATTCCGGCAAGTCTTGCGCCTGCCAGGTTTTCCGGCAGGGGGAGTATATGTTCCCCCGGGCAGTTCGGCGATTAATGAACGGTAAAGCAAATATCCGGCCAGGCAGATCATAACTACCCCGATTAATAAGCTCTCCGGTTCTCTTGGAAACCGGGGGCCGGTTAGGGCCAGGATGTGCCCCGCTATTCCTGAAGCTAAGGAGAAGCCCTTTAAAATAGAGAGGATCCCTTTCCCGAATCTGTATAAAGCAGCAAACTCCCAGGCCAGGAACAGGATAAAAGCTGCCGCCCCAAGCAGGGTAATCCCGGGGTGAAAATAGTTTTCTGCCAGCAAGTTAGTCATGACCGGGTGCTTCTTTCAGCTGCCGGTATCGTTATATTGCCGGCAGCATATATTTGTTTAATGTTATCAAGTAATTAAAAGGATCATACAAATATTATATCAGGAAATGTATCGGGTAACTTTCATAAGAGTAGAAAGGAACATTTTTGAACTATATCTTTTGGTGTATTTCAAGATCTGGCTCCAATTCTGCTGTGATTGCCTTATATCCATTCATTTCCTTATGGAAAACGGTCTTTTCGTTTTTATAGGATCACCCGCAAAGGTGCTTTATTTGGCCGTAATTCGGGGGTATCCTGCAATCCAATTAACTGTTAGGATAGAGATATGATAAAAAGAGAACAGTTTAAGTTTTTTTATGAACTGCGGGTCAGGTACTCTGAGGTTGATTTTCAGGGGATCGTTTTTAACGCCCACTACCTGACCTATTTTGATACGTCTATCACAGAGTATGTGAGAAATGTTAACTATGACTATCTGGCCCTGGTTTCCGGAAGAGGGCTTGATTTTGTCCTGGTCAAAGCTGTTGTTGAGTTTTTGAGCCCGATTCGCTTTGATGAAGTAATTGAAATTGGGGTTTCTGCACACAGAATAGGGAAATCGAGTTTAACATGGCAACCGGCAATATTTAAAAAAGGAGAGCCGGAATGTCTGGCTCATGGAGAGCTTGTTTGGGTTTGCACCAGGATGGGCTCTAACAAGTCGCATCCTCTACCTGACGATCTTGTTAAAATATTGCGCGAATATGAAAAGGCGACATAAGGA
>SKOR01000071.1 GCA_007119965.1 Syntrophomonadaceae bacterium | reverse complement strand
TGCCTAACATGACATATCCTCCTCAGTAGAGAATCAAGATGTTTTATGTATACTGATTAATTGTAACATATTATCACTTTTCCGGTAACTGCAGACTTAAAGCAGGATATGACAGGATGTTTGCTGCTTCCTGCCGGGAGAAATGCCCCCTGGTCACGCAGGCAGGGCAAGCTTAGCTGCGCTTATCAGTCTCATTGTCATCCAGGTCAATACCTTCTTTTAGGTCCAAACTGACACTATCTTTCAGATCTTTTGTGGCTTTCCGAAATTCCTTCAGTCCATTGCCAATTGAACGACCCAGTTCGGGCAGTTTGGCGGGACCGAATATTATTAAGGCAACTGCTAAAATCAGGATTATCTCTGTTGGCCCGATTCTGCCGATCATACCCTTCACCTCCGTTAAAATACAGCATTTGCACTAAAACATTCATATCGCTAGTCGTATATCATTATAGCTTATCTTGGACATAATTGCGATATGCTTTATTTTTTTTGCAGCATCTCAGCTGACTGAAAATGCCGATCTATTCGGAGCCGTGAACAGGTAAATTCATTTTAACCTTCCCGCCTGGAAAGACCGACTGAGACAAAAAGGTACGGCGCACCCAGGGTAACCCATACCCCGCCAAGCGCGTAACGAATAAATCCGAGCGCGGTAACCGATGAGGGCAGAAGACCGCCTAAGCCGACGATAATCCCGAACAGCACTGCTACACCGGCCATCACTTTTATCAGTTGAGATAAAGCGGGGCTTTTAACCGATACACGCAGTTTTTCTTTTTCAATAATATAGCCAAAAGATGCTCCGGCAAGATAGCCCAGTATTTTGGAAGGATCGGCACCGGGCAGGACTGCCACCAGGAAGACCGGGACAGCCAGGGATAATATCAGCAACACCGGCATGGAAAACTTTTCAATCCACCCTTTTTCAGCAAACTTTGAGCTGAGCCAGAGAAATGCAAGTAAAAACGGGATGCCGAAAGCCAGGCCGCCGAGAATATCGCCCAGGAAGTGATAACCGAGCACCATCCTTGAAAAGGCAATTACAACCACTGCAACGACCGCCCAAATCCAGAGGGCTTTATTGTTGACTCTCACCGCCAGGTAGCCCCATACCGTTACCGCGGTCAGGGTGTGGCCGCTGGGAAAGGCATAACTGCCTTCGGGGTGCACGACCCCCTCTAACGGCGGACGCTCAAGAACGGTGATATCCTTGATTAAATTGCTGTAAGTGGCTGAAGATAGAAGTATAAATGCTCCCCAAAAGCCCAGTGACTTGCTAAAACACCAGATGATTACACTGAAAAAGATCATGAAAAATTCATCATCGCCGAGAAAGGTAAATGCCCTGAATATAAACTCCACCGGACCGACCCTCCAGCTTTGCAAAGCGGCAATTACTTCCACGCTGCGGGTCAGAGGCCAGGCCAGGACCAGGATAGCTGCAGAGATAACAGTTACACCCAGTAAAAACATAATCCAAAAAGATTCACGCTGCGGGTCTTCTGAAAAATAGGGTTTTCGAACAGGGGGGTAATCCATTGTTTAATCCTCCTCGTCTGGTTTATCGCCATTTGCTTCGAAATTGGCTAAAAGTTTCTTTGCCTGGCCCAAAAACGGGTTGGGAACATAAACTTCAACCTCGACAGCCAGTCCGCCAATAACCCGCATTGCACCTGTGTACGGACTGCTGTCAGCTTTGCGGGCAGGAATGCCATTATCCTGTAAAAAACCGCAGATTATATCAGCTTCTACATCGTTGTTAGCTTCAATTAGCAAAGCCCACTCATTCTCCACTGTGATAATCCCCTTTGCCGGGAAAGCGCCGTATTTATATGATCTTTCCCCGCTGCAGATTTGTTCCGAAACCTTTGCGTACATGTATAGTTAATACTATTCTTTTAAGCGAGGTATAATCCTGCATAACAGTTTGACGCAGCAGGCAAAGCAGATTAAGATCAGGGCAGGATCTGACGGGGAGGACCGCACAGCTTGTTAATCACGAACGAATTGGTAAAAGAAGCAGCCAGATCGGTTGGCGTGACGCAAATCGGCGTAACCACACCCGAACCGCTGCTCTATATGCGCCAGCGGCTTCAGCGCCGCCTGAACGAAGGAAGGGCCACGCCTTTTGAGGAAAGCAACCCCGATAAGCGGCTTTCCCCGAACCTTCTTTTAAAGAGCTGCCGGAGTATAATTACCCTGGCCGTGCCTTATGCGGCGCCTGATGGCCCCGAAATTGCCGATTACAATGGACCGCGTGGAACAGTTGCCCGCTGTGCCAGATCGGTTGATTATCACCTGTTGGTTGAAAATAAAGCCGGGTTGGTTGCTGAAGCAATCCGAAAGCAGGCCGGAGTTAATTTTAAGGACAGGATTCTCTCCGACAGAAGCCCTTTACTGGAAAGAGAGCTGGCCCGCAACTCCAACCTGGGCCTGGTCGGGGAAAACTGTACCCTGATTAACAATCGCTACGGTTCTTATACGGCTCTGGGCACGATCCTGACCGACATGGAGATTACCCCCGACCGGGCTGACGGCCGAGCCTGCCAACAGTGCGGTGAGTGCCGCAGGGCCTGCCCGACAGGCGCGTTAACGGAACCTTATATTATAAACCCGCACCTCTGCCGTTCTTACCTGACCCAGGCTTCAGGGGTTGTCCCCCTTGAAATGAGGCCCCTGATCGGTTCTCATATCTACGGCTGTGACCTGTGCCAGGAAGCCTGCCCCCATAACCAGGCGGTGGAACATGCCCCGTACCCGGAGCTTGCCTTTTTTTTCTTTCCCGCCCGGCCGCTACTGCTCCCCTTGCTGCAGGTAACCCGCAAAGAATTTGACTCCTCCATCGCCCTGACATCTGCAGGTTGGCGGGGCAAGACTAACCTGCAGCGCAATGCGGTAATTGCCCTCGGCAACAGCAGGGACAGGACCGCCGCCGGCAGCCTGGCTTTCCTTCTCGAAAACGATCCGCGCCCGCTGATCAGGCAGCACGCAGCCTGGGCCCTGGGGCAGCTTGGCGGGGATAAATCAATTTTTTCCCTGGCGAAATCCCGTAAAAACGATCCTGAAACAGCTGTAAGGAAAGAGGCTGAACGGGCCCTCGAACAAAGCTGAGAGGCCATCGCTTTTCCTAATTGAAGATAACAGGGTTCCCTGCAGGGTCCTCCGCGGGGAGTCCAGTCCGGAGAGTTGACGTGTGCTTCAGCCCTGCTGAAATGCCCTGGGGAAGTCCGCTTTCAGTTCAGGCTTACAGCTGCCGCTTGCCGTTAATTGTTCGGCAGAAGCAATAAAACCGAAGTTAATTCCGCCTGCTCTATATACTCATCATATTCCCATATCCCTGTTTTAACGCTGCCATCCAAATCCCTGTAAGATCCTGAGCCATGCTTAAGGCCGTCTTTCCACTCACCTTCATACTCTGATCCATCCGGCCAGGTGTAAGTCCCCCTACCGTGTTTCTTTCCGTTCATCCATTCCCCGTCATATATAGTGCCGTCCGTCCAGGTTTCTGTTCCGGTTCCATGCGGAACTCCGTTTTTAAATTCACCTTCATACCTGGTGCCATCAACAAGAACTATCACCCCAGAACCTTCCCGCGTGCCGTTCTTCCATTCTCCTTCATAACGCCTGCCATCCGGCCAGGTCATTGCCCCGGTGCCGTGGGCGAGATAATCCCGGACCTCCCCGACATAAACTGCTCCGTCAGGCATAGTAACGGTGCCCGTGCCGGCAGGTACACCATTTGTAAACATACCCTCATACCGGATTGACCTGAAGGTATACGTTCCCAGGCCGTGCCTGAGCCCGCTCTCCCATTCGCCTTCATAAACTTCACCATCAGGGAGGGTTTCAATACCGCTGCCGTGAGGAAGACCGTCATGAAAATCTCCTTCATATATCCGTCCGTCAGAAAAGGTCAGCGTACCTGTGCCATCCGCAACGCCGTCTTTCAGCTCTCCTTCATAAATTGTTCCATCGGGGCCAATCCATTTCCCCGTGCCGTGCGGAACACCGTCCAGCAAATCCCCGGTATATTTGCCGCCATCGTGGTCAATAGCGCCCCCACTGCAACCGAAAAGCAGTGGTACAACAAAAATCAATGTAAAAATGACTGACCAGGATTTACTGATTGTCTTCCGTTTCACTTTTTCATCCCTCCTATTAGCATCTTAATCATTCGACAGAAATAATAATAAACCCTGCTTTACAAGCGTACAGGCGCCCAATAAATTAAAAAGATTTCTGACACTTTTTTAACTTATTGGGCGCCTGTGGGGCGGGCGATCAGGACGATTGGGATGGAAAGGGCCCGGGCGGCAGATATTTTTTCGGCGGTGCCGCCCGTAGAGCCGCTTTCCTTGGTGATGACCAGGGAGGGACCGAAACGCCGGAAAAGAGCCCGGTTGATTTCTTCGCTGAAGGGGCCCTGCATGGCAATGATATTTTTGGGCGGGATGCCTAAATCAAGGCATTTTTTTAAGGACCTTTCGACAGGCAGGATCCGAACGACCAGTTTTTGGGGGTTGAGGCCGGCGGTGTACTGTTCGAGCTTGCTGCTGCCGACAGTAAGGAAGATGCTGCCTTCTGCCGATGCAGCCAACTGAACCGCTTCTTCACTGTTGCAGGCAATGATCACTCCTTCTCCGGCCTCTGCTTCTAAACTCTCACGTTCAAGGCGTTCGTAGATAATGCCGGCTTTCCTGCAGGCTGCCCGGGCATTGACCGATACTTCTACCGCAAAGGGATGAGTGGCATCGATGACTCTTGTGATTCCCCGCCGTTCGATGAACTGCAGCATTTCTCCCGTGTTCAGAGGTCTGTCCGAGATCTCACCCTTGAAATCTTTTTTCAGCAGCTCGCCGCCGTATGCCGTGGCCGTTGCGGTAATAACCTTCTGCCCCTGCCGTTCCAGGGCAACGGCAGCTTCCCTGCCTTCCGTTGTTCCGGCCAGGACCAGGATCACAGTTCGTACCCCCGGGGGGTGATCATCCGGCCCTTTTCCCAATAAGTATGGCTGTTGCCGATAATCACAAGGGTACTCATATCGGCTTCTTCCATGCAGTCAGCCATATCCTCCAGGGTGGTTGCCCACTTCTTTTCTTCATCCCTTCCCACACCGCGAACCATGCCTACCGCAGTTTCTTCCTTCTGGTATTCAAGAATAATTGCCCGCGCACCGGCCAGCAGGTTGGTGCGGCCCCGGCTCCGCGGGTTGTAAAGGACAATTACAAAATCTGCTGAAGCGGCGGCATGCAGGCGTTTTTCAATTACCTCCCAGGGGGTAAGCAGATCACTTAAACTGATCACGGCAAAATCGTGCATCAGCGGCGCACCGAGCAGGGCGGCGGCAGCCCCTGCAGCGGTTACTCCCGGGATTACTTCCACTTCAGGCACAGGGACTGACTCTCCTGCCACCTGCAACAGGAGGCCCGCCATACCATAAATGCCGGGGTCCCCTCCGCTGACCAGGGCTACTTTTTTACCCTGAACTGCTTCTGCCACGGCCAGGCGGCAGCGTTCCACTTCTTTACCCATCGCGGAAGAAACTGCTTCCTTCCCTTCTATTAATGCGGCCACCTGGTTAACATAAAGCCGGTAACCGATCACCAGATCGCTCTCTTTAAGGGCCTGCTCCGCCCGGGCTGTCAGGTAAGGGGGCGAACCGGGGCCGGTTCCGACAACACTTACTTTTCCTGTGATCATTAATTCTACTCCTATTCACTTTGTAGTCATATTAGCGTTTCATTTTTTTCTCTTTTTTTATTGCCTCTATCAAATTTTCGTTTGCTTTCTTAGAGAAAGATACTATCCGCTCAGGCTTCCCCCGGGAAGAGCTCTCCCTCGGCCAGGGCGATGGTAATACCGCCGTGCCGGCGGACGGGGAGAACAATTGGACCGCCTCCGCTGCCTAAAACGGCACACGGTTCGGCCACAGCGCCTACTCCGACCTGCTTTTGTACAAATTCCGATGTGGCGCTGCTGCCAACAGCGGCCCGGATTTCTTCACGCGTGAATATTTTCAGGGGCACCCCGAAAAAGCGGGCAGCTTCAATTAAGCCTTCTTCCTTTTCCTTGAATTCACCAGTTGCCAGGCAGGAAATGCTTTCTTCTGCCAGCCCTGCCCCGGCAAAAGCTTCTTTAACCGCCCTGACGATCTCGTTTGCCGCTATCCCGCGGCGGCAGCCGACCCCCACTGCCAGGTTGCGGGGTCTTAAGATAACCTGCGGAACACCGGCAGGCAGAGGCAGCGGCTCCAGGCGGTTGGTAACCAGCACTGCGCCATGCCTGGCCCGGGATAGATCTTCTGCTCTTTCGGTACAGTAAATTCTGCCTTCAAGATGCCTGGTAAAAGGACGGCAGCTGTAAAGCACAATCTCGCGCCCCTCCAGCAGGGCGGCACTGATATGTTTTAGGGCGGGCAGATACTCCAAACCCCAGCCCCATTTACGGGCCAGGTTATCGAATGCGGGCAGGCCGCGCCCGTCCGTGGCCGTGGTAATCACCGCCTCTGCTCCAAGACAGCGGGCAGCTTCTGCAGCCAGATCGTTGGCACCGCCCAGGTGACCCGAAAGCAGGCTGATGGCATAGCGTCCCCCTTCATCAATAACAACCACAGCGGGGTCTTTTGCTTTACCTGCCAAACATGGGGCGATACCCCTGACCGCCACAGCAACAGCGGATATAAAAATGATGGCGTTATAACTTTCAAATATGCCTGCTGCTGCAGCAGCAAAACCGTTTTTCAGGGGCAGAACAGGCACACCAACAGAGCAGCTTAGAAGGCTGGAGGCCGATTTTTCACAACTACTCCTGAAGTTACTACCGCCTTCAATAACTTCTGAATCGCCGCTTCGATCCGTTTTTTCAGGTTTTCCACCAGCAGTTTCTATAGGCTCATTAGCTGCGCCACTGCCACCTGCCATGCCGGCGCCTTCGCCCGGAGCTGCCAGGCGCTCCGGGGCATAAATATCCGCCCCGGGGAAGCAGCTGCACAAAACCTGCGCTTTTTCGAGGCCAATTTTGCTCAGGGCAATAATCGCTGTTTTCAACTGCGGCCCTCCCGGCAGCCGTGGGTAAATCCTGCATCATACAATTTTGATCGGCTGATCGGATTGCCCAGGAAACGGCCGACCAGGACCAGCGCGCTTAGCTTCAACCCTGCTGCTTTTACTTTTTCGGCGATGTCGCCAACGGTCCCTTCGATAACCTTCTCTGCTTCCCAGGATGCCTTGTAAACAACTGCCACCGGAGTATCGTCACCGTAACCTTGGCGCAGTTCTTTTACCACGTTATCGATCATCCCGATGCTTAAAAATATAGCCATGCTCGCCCCGTGCGCAGCCAAACTGCTTAAAGCCTGCGCTTCGGGGACAGGAGTACGCCCGGCCATCCGGGTTAATATAATGGTCTGCGATATTTCAGGCAGGGTGTATTCCTTGCCCACCGCCGCCGCTGCCGCAGAAAAGGAACTTACCCCCGGCACCATGGCGCAGGTAACGTTCGCTTCTGCCAACATTCCCATCTGTTCGCGCAGGGCACCGTAAATGCTGGGGTCGCCACTCTGCAGGCGGACTACTTTTTTCCCCGCTTCCGCATATTCGATCATCACCTTGCAAATCTCTTCTAAATCCATACCCGCGCTGTCGTAAAGTTTGCAGCCCTCTCTGACCCGCTCCAGCAGTTTTATGTTCACCAGGGAACCGGCGTAAACCACCAGGTCTGCTTCGCGCAGCAGGCGATCGCCTTTCAGGGTAATCAGGTCGGGATCTCCCGGCCCCGCTCCCACTATGTAAACCATTTTCATCGCTAAACCGGCTCCTTTCTTGATATGATCAGTGAAAAGTAAGATAAGTCCTGTCCGACCATGGAACGCAGGTCGGTAACCACCTGCTCTTCAGGATGGCCGCATGACATAACAAGGACGCTGTTATCGAGGCGCCCTG
The DNA here is from genome assembly GCA_007119965.1 of Syntrophomonadaceae bacterium. Lineage (GTDB taxonomy): Bacteria > Bacillota > Dethiobacteria > DTU022 > DTU022 > T3SED10-7. The sequence continues at coordinate 2,261 of SKOR01000071.1, read as the reverse complement.
CTTTTTCCAGGGAGGCAATAAGCTTCTGATACTGGCGGGCAACTTTAAAGATCACCACAGTATCGAAATGATCAAGGTTGCCATTATTTAATTCGGCTACAGCCGACCCGGGCAGCACGGCCATTTTATCGTCACCAAAGGCCAGCGGAATTCCTCCTGCGGCAGCTGCCGCACTGAAAGAAGTAATCCCGGGAATGGTCTGAACCCGGCAGCCGGCCCGGCCCAGGAACTGGTTAAGGTAAATGTAGGTACTGTAAAGCATCGCGTCGCCTAATGTTAAAAAGGCAACCGACCGGCCCTGATCCAGAAGCTCTTTTATTGTTTCACAGCCCTGCCGCCAGGCTTCTTCCAGAAGGTCCTGGTCGCGGGTCATCGGAAATTCAAGTTCAATCACCGGGCACCCCGACCGGATATATTTACCGGCTATCCTGTGAGCGGCACTTTCTTTGTCACGTTCTGCCACCGGCACCGCCACGCAGTCTACTTCCTGCAGGATCCGAACCGCTTTGCAGGTTAAAAGCTCCGGATCACCGGGGCCAACCCCGATTCCGTATAATATTCCTTTCATTAACAGACTCCTTTCACTGCTGAAACTATAAACACCGGGTTAAGCGGCTGCAGGGCAGTCCCTCTCCCCATTTTTCGGGAGCGGGAGATTGCTGCCTGGATATAGACCACTTCAGTGAACCCGCGTTCCTCCAGGGCCGCCAGGGCTTCAGCCAGGGTTTGCACTAAGATGCAGTTTAATACCACTACCCCGCCCGGCTCCAACAGCTCATGTGACCGACCAATGATTCCCTCCAGGTTCCCGCCGCTGCCGCCGACAATAACACGGTCAAATGGACCCAACCCCTGCAGCGCTGCCGGGGCTTTTCCTTCAATAACCGTTACATTATGCAGGCAGAAACGCTCCAGGTTGGCCCTGATCAGGGCCGCTGCTTCCGGATCGCGCTCAAGTGCCCAGACTGCTCCGCCTTTACCGCCCCGCCCGCCTGCACTTTCCGCACTCCTTTCTGTTACAGCTTCTCCCCCGCCGAGCAGGAGGGCGCATTCCACGCTCAGTCCGCCGCTGCCGGCACCGATATCAAGAACCCGGTTGCCCTGCTCCAATTTCAGCTTGGAGAGGGTTAAACAGCGAATTTCTTCCTTGGTCAGGGGCACAGCACCGCGCACAAACTGTTCGTCCGACAGGCCGGGAACGACCCTGCGGTTTTCTTTACTCACTGCAGATCACCACCAGGTTCAGGTCGGAGCCGCTGTGCGATATAAAATTTTCCGCCCGGCCCTCGCTGATTTTTTCAGTCGGGTAAGAGAGATCCTCTCCGATATATACTTTTTTGCTTTTTAGCCCCGCGTCAACCAGGGTGCGGCAGACTACTGCCGGGCTGTGTTTCGGATCGGTGAAAAGAACCACAATCCTTTCTCCATCTACTTCCCCGGCGAGGCCGTCCAACTCCCGGCCGTGTAAACTTAAAAAACGGGCATCCTGCCAGCAGAGGCCCAACCGGGCAAACATATACTGCACAGCGCTGATCCCGGGATAAACATCAAGCGCTGCCCGGCCGAACTCCCCGATCAGGCGGGGCAGGATGCTGTATATGCCGGTATCGCCCGAAACAAGAATCCCGATTTTCAGGTTTGCCATTTCTTTTTTAATCTCAGCCAGTACCGGATCCAGCTTTCCGGTGATTTCAATCTTTGCCCGGTCCTGCAAATCGAAAAGCGCCAGGTTGCGCTTTCCCCCAACCAGCAGGTCGCACTCTTTAACTTTTTCGGCCACGGCAGGCGGCAGGTAACCGGGTGAACCGGGCCCGACCGCCAGCACAGCAATTTTATACACTATTGAATTCCTCCAGTAAGCTGCGGGCCTTAACGTCATTGCCCAGCAGGCCCCGCCTGAAATTAAAAAGGATTGTGCCAACCTTAACCTCATCATAGAGATAGGCTGATGCTCTCGAGCTTACTTCTTCAGCCAGCTGATCAAAGTAGCCTCCTCCGCCGATTTCACTTAACAAATCGACCATATCTTCGGTAGTAACCGCTTCCCGCATTTTAAGAATCGTCCCCCGGTCGGCGCCGAGCAGGGCAGCCCGTGCCGCAAAGGTTTCAAAACGGGCATCGGCCACCCGGCTGTGAGTATTAAAAATGCCGGCGACTACCTTGATCAGCTTGCCAATATGGCCGATTATTAAAATGTTATTCATTTCCAATTCGCGGCAGCGGTCAAGAGAAAACCCGACCAGGTTGCCAATTTTAACCAC
>SKOR01000029.1 GCA_007119965.1 Syntrophomonadaceae bacterium | reverse complement strand
TTTGCCACCCTGACCGAAATCCCGATTCTGCAGGGGCTTCTTGGATCCGGTATGGGCAATGGACCGGCTCTGGCCCTGCTTTTGGCCGGCCCTGCATTAAGTCTGCCCAACATGCTGGTTATTCACAGCGTCCTGGGGATCAGGAAAACGGCAGTTTTTGTGGTCCTGGTAGTTTTAATGTCCACAATTTCGGGCCTTATATACGGCAATATAGTTCTTTAATCTAAAAGAAAGGGTGATCAACTAACCTATGACTGCGCAAAAAGAATATGAACTTGGGTTTTTTCACAAGTACCTGACCATCTGGGTTGCCCTCGGCATTCTGCTTGGCGTTGGCCTGGGCCGTGTTATCCCCGGCGCAGCAGAATTCTTAAGCGAGATCCAGGTAGCACAGGTTAACATCCCAATTGCGATCCTGCTTTTTGGTATGATGTATCCGATTATGCTCCAGATTGACTTCAGCGAGGTTGTCAACGCGGTTAAAGCGCCGCGTGCTGTTATCCTCACCCTGGCTGTTAACTGGCTGATTAAGCCTTTTAGCATGTTCTTCTTTGCCTGGCTGTTTATGCGCGTAATCTGGGCGCCATTTCTAGACTTTGACCTGGCCGGTGAGTACATGGCCGGGATGATCCTGCTGGGGATCGCGCCCTGTACGGCCATGGTCCTGGTCTTCAGTTACCTGGCCAAAGGGTTTATGGGCCTGACCCTGGTCCTTGTGGCCATAAACTCCCTGACTATGCTTGTTCTTTATGCGCCCCTTGGCAATTACCTGCTGGGCGTTGCCGATATGCCGATTCCCTTCTGGACCATTTTCTTGAGTATCATGTTATATGTTGGTGTATCACTGGTGGCCGGTTACATTACCCGTAAGCGTTTGATTGCAACACGGGGTATTGATTGGTACGAGCGGGTATTCTTAAAGCACATGGGTACCATATCAATAGTATCTCTACTGGCTACACTGGTATATCTTTTTATGCTCCAGGGTGAAGTGATTATTAATAACCCTCTCGGGGTTGTACTGATTGCCATACCGCTGACCCTTCAGATTATGGTTATATTTGGCGTTACCTATCTGGTGGCGAAGCTCGTTGGCCTTACATATGAAGAAGCTGCTCCGGCATCACTTACCGGTGCCAGCAACCACTTCGAGGTAGCGATTGCCACCGCAGTAACCATTTTCGGCCTTGGCTCAGGGGCTGCTCTTTCAGCCGTGGTCGGGGTGTTAATTGAAGTGCCGGTTATGCTGCTCCTGGTTACAATTTGCCTGAGAACAGCAGGGTGGTTCCCGAAAATGTCTGCTTATTCCAGGGGCCTGAACAATAATAAATAATAAGGGGACTTTTTGATTGGAACAGCAAAATGATGTTAAACGTGTGTTTTTCCTGTGCACCGGTAATTCTGCACGCAGCCAGATGGCTGAAGGCCTGCTTAAGCATTATGGCAAGGGCAGGTTTGAAGTTGCCAGCGCCGGTATTGCGCCGGCCGGAGTTAACCCGAATGCTATAGAGGTTATGAAAGAAATTGGCATTGATATCAGCGATCAGACCTCTGATCAGATCAGCAGGGATATGCTTGATCAGGCTGACCTGTTGATTACGCTTTGCGGTGATGCCAGGGAAAGTTGTCCCGTAGTTCCGGCCAAGGTGGAGAAAAGGCACTGGGCCTTAGACGACCCGGCCCGCGCGGAAGGAAATGAGCAGCAGGTGAAAGATAAGTTTAGGCAGGCCCGCGATCAAATCAGGGGATATGTAGAGAAACTTGCTGCTGAGTAATTTGAAATGAACGCCATTTAAAAAATCAGTCAGATGCAGGGTGCCTGTTGAAATAGCAGCAGACACCCTGTTTTTATGTGCGGCAGAAATTAGGAATCGCCTTACGGGATTTTGCCTTTTTGCTGCAGGCAGATGGTGTTCTTATGTTATAATTATTCAAACGTTCTTCTAATAAATATCCCGGGCTGTTGTTCTGCGGAGCTGAAAACTGGTATGCAAGACGGGCCTGAGAATTGAGGTGCATGCTTTGTCTTTAAGGGAAGCTGCTGTGGTGGTCAACCCGGCATCAGCGAACGGTTCGACTGGTAAACACTGGCCCCGAATTGCCGCTACTTTTGAACAGGAAGGTTTTTCGTATGTTTACAGCTTTACAGAAGGGCCATGGGATGCTGCAGAGATTACACGCCGCTATCTTCAGGAAGGCTATGAGTTAATCGTTTCGGTAGGCGGGGACGGTACCGCCAATGAGGTGGTTAACGGTTTTTTTTGGGAAGGAAAACCAATTCGCAAGAGTGCAGCCCTTGGTTTTATTTCGACGGGAACAGGTGGCGACCTGGGCAGGGCTATCGGCACGCCGCGTGATCTAGGCGAGGCAACCCGTCATATTATGAACAGCCCCCTGCGTCCCATTGATCTGGGAAGGGCAACTTTTGTTAACAAAGAGGGGAAGCAGGAAACGCGTTATTTTATAAATATCGCCGGTCTGGGCCTTGACGGGGATATAGTGGGCCGGGTTAACAGGTCCAGTAAAGCTCTTGGCGGTTTTATATCTTTTTTATGGGGAACCCTGGTTGGCCTGGCGCTGTATCAAAATCAGAAAATGGCCGTATCTGTAGACGGCCGCCTGATCTGCGACGAACCGGTAACCCTGGTTGTTGTTGGCAACGGCAGCCACTTTGGCGGTGGAATGAATGCTTTTCCCGATGCCCTGCTTGATGACGGTCTCTTTGAAATAATTGTCCTGCGTGATTTCAGCAAACTGAATCTTTTGGTAACCTTACCGCGGGTTTACACCGGCACGCATTTGAAAAATCCCCGTATTAATTGCACAAGGGGTAAAAAAGTAACAATATCCAACGGCAGCAGGGCCCTGTTGAATCTAGACGGGGAACAGCCCGGCAGCGCACCTGCCGAAATAGAGATCCTGCCTATGGCAATAAACCTGAAAGGTTAATCTGCCTGCTTGACAGGGCAATGGCCAGGTTTTATGATAATTGCTAAGCCATTCTATTTAAGGAGGCATTTAACGCTTGCAGATAAAAGTGAAGCTGGATAATGGTAAAGAAGCTGTTTATCCCGAAGGAACGACCTGCATGGATCTCTTTAAGGAAAAAACAGCTGAGAATAAAGAATTGCTCGCTGTACTCATTGACGGCAAAGAGTGTGATTTGAACTTGCCCCTGCCTGCCAATAGCACGGTTGCGTTTGTCGGTTTCGATACCCCGCAGGGGGCGGAAGTATACCGCCACACGGCCAGCCATATTTTGGCTCATGCAGTAAAGCGTCTTTATCCTGATGTTAAGTTAGGCATCGGGCCCGCTATAGAAAACGGTTTCTATTATGACTTTGAATTTGAAGAACCCATTTCTTCAGATGATTTAAGTGAAATCGAAAAAGAAATGAAAAAAATTATAAAAGAGCGCCAGCCGATAAGGCGCCGCGAGATGAGCAGGGAAAGCGCCCTGCAGTTATTCGAGGAAAGAGCTGAACCGTATAAACTCGAGTTGATCAGGGATCTGCCCGCCGATACTGTAATCAGCTGTTACGAGCAGGATGATTTCATTGATCTCTGTGCCGGCCCCCACCTGCCCAACACCAGGATGGTCAAGGCTTTTAAACTGACCGGGCTGGCCGGGGCATATTGGCGGGGGGATGAGCGCAACCCCATGCTGCAGCGGATATACGGGACTGCTTTTCCGAGCAAGGAACGCCTGGAACAATACCTGAACATGCTTGAGGAAGCGAAAAAGCGCGATCACCGCAAACTGGGCCGTGAGTTGGAACTCTTCAGCCTTCATGAGGAAGGACCCGGGTTTCCCTTTTTCCACAATAACGGCGCGGTTATCTGGCAGGAACTGACTGACTACTGGCGTGTAGAACACCGCCGGGCCGATTATGAAGAAATCAAGACTCCCCTGATCTTAAACCGCAGCCTGTGGGAGCAGTCAGGACACTGGGACCATTATAGGGACAACATGTATTTTTCGAAGATTGATGAACAGGATTTTGCCATAAAGCCGATGAACTGTCCCGGAGCCATGCTGGTTTACCGCTCTAAAATGCACAGTTACCGCGACTTGCCGCGACGCATAGCCGAAATGGGTATTGTTCACCGTCATGAACTTTCGGGCACCCTGCACGGCCTGATGAGGGTGCGCAGTTTTACACAGGATGACGCACACATTTTTATGCTCCCCGGCCAGGTTGAATCGGAAGTGGCTGCCATTATTGACCTGATGGATCGGATTTACCGTGTATTTGGTTTCCAATACAGGGTTGAGTTAAGCACCAGGCCCGGAAAAGCAATGGGCACTGCTGAAATGTGGGATAAAGCTACAAACCTCCTGGAAAGTGTTTTGGAGGATAAAGAAATTGATTATCGTTTAAATGAAGGGGACGGCGCTTTTTACGGTCCGAAGATTGATTTTCACCTGGAAGACTGCCTTGGGCGAAGCTGGCAGTGCGGAACCATTCAGCTGGATTTCCAGATGCCCGAAAAATTTGACCTTACCTATATCGGAGAAGATGGCGGCAAGCACAGGCCCGTTGTAATTCACAGGGTTATTTACGGTTCGATGGAACGCCTGATTGCCCTGTTAATTGAGCACTACGGTGGGGCTTTTCCCGTCTGGCTGGCGCCGACTCAGGTTACTGTAATACCGGTTACAGATCGGAGCCACGAATATGCTAGACAGGTCTACGATCATCTCAAGGGCGAAGGTTTAAGGGTTACCATTGATCAGCGTAACGAGAAGGTAGGTTATAAGATCAGGGAAGCCCAGGTTAAGAAGGTACCCTACATGCTTATTGTCGGAGATCGTGAAGTAGAAAGCGGCCAGGTGGCAGTAAGGCACCGCGATCAGGGCGACCTGGGAGCCGAAGATCTTTCTAATTTGATCGGGAGGGTAAAAAAAGAGGTCGATGAAAAAATTATTTGACCTCGCTGATTTAATCTGATATATTCATTATGGTAAATAAATGGTTTTAAAAGCAGAAGCCACCGCTTCTCACCCTGAGGCCTTACGGAGCTACCAGGGTTTATCCATAAGCTTAACGGATATTAAGAGCAGGTGGGAATCCCCTGCTCTTAAGTTATTTTAGGAGGTGAAACGAGATTAGTAAAAATTTGTTCGTGAATGAACAAATTAAAGCCAGGGAAGTTCTGGTAGTAGACGCTGACGGCACTCAACTGGGAGTTATGAAGACAGATGAAGCCTTAAGCCTGGCTCAGGAAAAGAAACTGGATCTGGTTAATGTTGCCCCGGGTGCACGTCCCCCGGTTTGCCGCCTGATGGATTACGGTAAGCATAAGTATGAGCAGAGCAAGCGGGACCGTGAAGCTCGCAAGAGGCAGAAGACAACGACAGTCAAAGAAATTAAGCTTAGGCCTAATATTGATGATCATGACTTCGATGTTAAAGCCAAAAGGGCCCGAAAATTTCTGGAAAATGGTGATAAGGTAAAAGTCACCGTAATGTTCAGGGGACGTGAAATAACACATCCTGAGAACGCCCACCGCCTCTGTAAAAAGCTAGCCGAAGATTTGGCTGAATGCAGCGTAGTGGAAAAACCTGCAAAACAGGAAGGGCGTAACATGATCATGATATTATCGCCTAAACCACAGTAGAGGAAGGTTGTTATAGCAATGCCTAAAATGAAGACCCACCGCGGTGCGGCAAAAAGGTTTAAAAAAACCGGCAGTGGTAAGATAAAGCGCGGGCGTGCTTTCGCCAGCCACCTTACCGGCAAAAAAAGCCCCAGCCGCAAAAGAAGGTTGCGTAAGTCAACACTTGTTCAACCCGCCGATCTTAAACGGGTTAAACTGCAGATACAATAAGGTATTTTAATTGATTTCCCGATGATTTGAGAAGTATATTTACATACCGTTAGTATATTAGGAGGATGATTTGCTATGCCTCGCACTAAAAGAGGTACTGTCGCCCGGAACAGGCGTAGAAAGATATTAAAACTGGCCAGGGGTTATTACGGGGCTAAAAGTAAGCTCTTTAAAATGGCCAACCAGCAGGTTATGAGGTCAATGCAGTATGCTTACCGCGACCGCAAGCAGCGCAAACGGGATTTCCGCAAATTGTGGATTGCCAGGATCAATGCCGCTGCCAGAATCGATGGTATGTCTTACAGCCGTTTTATCAACGGCCTGAAGAAAGCAGATGTTCAGATTAACCGCAAAGTACTGGCCGATCTGGCTGTTAATGATAAGGCCGCTTTTGCAAAGCTGGTTGAAGTGGCGAAAGAAAATGCCTGATCTTTTCACCAGCCCTTAAGAGGATGGTGTGCCTGTGCGGTTTGGAGATGAATATTCAATGCAATATTAAATCCTGCTCAATGATAATAATACCCCTGACCCGGGTCGTGAGCAGGGTTTTCTTTGTCCAGCCGGCAGATGCCGTTGACCTGCCTATTCCTGCCGGAGGATCAGAACTGAAACTGCCAGGTTGAAGGCAGGGCTAACGACTGAATAAACTGGAGTTGATCTAACTGGTTCCTGTACATGTAAGCAGCCTTCAAAACCCACTGCTCAAGGAATATAAGAGGCTGCAGAGAAGCAGCCAGTACCGCCAAAAAAGGCGGCAGATCGCCCTTGAAGGTCCGAACCTGGTCAGGGAGGCATTAAAGGCGGGCTTAACGCCGGAAGTTGTTTTTTATACTCAGGAATACTATGATAGCGAAGGCGCAGGGTGGTTGGCAAATATACCTCCCCATGTCAGGCAAGTAGTCCTCGATGCTGGGCTTTTTAAAAGCATTGCAGCCACCGAGACCCCCCGGGCTGTTGCCGCGATTATCCATTTTGATTTTAAAGAGAGGTTTAGATCGGAGAGGGCAGGCCACGCAAAACTGGTCCTTGTTCTCGACAGGATCCGCGATCCCGGCAACATGGGGACGATTATCCGCACTGCTGCCGCTGCAGGGGTTGAGCTAATCTATTATACTTCGGGTAGCGCTGATCCCTACAGCCCCAAGGTGCTTAGGGCAACAGCAGGGGCGATCTTTGCGGTTCAAGTGGAAGAGGCCCGCAAACCATTAAACTTAATCCGGGATCTGAAACAGGAAGGCCTGCAGCTGGTAGCAGCCGCTGCCCGTTCCGGCTGCAGCTACTGGTCAGTTGATTATGGCATGCCGACAGCGCTGCTGATTGGAAGTGAAGCAGACGGAATTGCGGAAGAGTTAAGCGCAGAAGCTGACTATATCGTATCGATACCCCTGGGCGGACCGGTCGAATCACTTAATGCGGCGGTTGCCTCTGCAGTAATCATCTATGAAATAATTCGCTGCCGCAGGACCTGAACTGCTTGAATGTGCGGTTGCCAGGTGCTATAATGCTAGATATCCTTAATTAGGTTAAGGCCATGATGGAGATAAGTAAGCTGGGTTACGTGCCGCCCAGGAAGGACAGCCCTGATTGCAAGCTGTCCCGGCGCAGACAGTTGAAATTCACTCCGGAGCTTCCCACTGAAAGGCTGAAGGATTTGCAGCCCCTAGGATGGAGACGGTTATCCCGTTATCGATACTTAAGCGAGTCAGCGGTGACTAAGCTGGGTGGTACCGCGGAAGGTTATCTTTCGTCCCTCTTGTGAGGGATTTTTTATTTTCCGGAGGTGTTTTATTTGTTGACAAAGCTAAAAGAACTGGAAGGCAAGATAAGGCGCAGCATTGAAGAAGCAGAAAACCTGGAAGAACTGAAAGAAGCCAGGGTCAGGGCCCTCGGTAAAAAAGGCGCTCTCACAGCCTTCCTGCGCAGCCTGGGTTCTGTTTCACCCGAAGAAAGACCATTAATCGGCAAACAGGCCAATATCCTGCGTGAGGAGCTGGAACAGGCCTTCAGGCTGAAGGAACTGTCTCTGCGCGATGCTCAAAAAGAGGGGCAGTGGGAAAAAGAGCGGATTGACGTCACCCTGCCCGGCAGCCCGGTGCAGCTGGGCCAGAAACATCCCCTGACCATGATCCTGGAAGAAATCAAGGAAATATTTATCGGCCTCGGGTTCCAGGTTGCTCACGGCCCCGAAATTGAAAGCGATTATTATAATTTTGAGGCTCTGAATATCCCATCCGAGCACCCCGCACGCGATATGCAGGATTCTTATTATATTACCGACCAGTATTTGCTGAGGACCCATACTTCGCCGGTCCAGATCAGGACCATGGAAAGGCTGGCCCCAAAACTGCCGGTTCGCATTATTGCCCCCGGGAAAGTATTCCGCCGCGATGACGATGCGACTCACTCACCGATGTTCCACCAGGTTGAAGGGCTAGCTGTCGACACTGGAATTTCATTTGCCGATTTAAAGGGTACACTGCTCTTGTTCGTGCGTGAAATGTTTGGCCCCGATCAGAAAATCCGCCTGCGTCCCAGCTTCTTCCCTTTTACAGAGCCCAGCGCAGAGGTGGATATATCCTGTATAATGTGCAGCGGAAAAGGATGCCGGGTCTGCAGTGATACCGGATGGCTTGAGATCCTCGGCGCAGGAATGGTCCACCCCCGGGTTTTGGAAGGTTCAGGTTACAACCCGCGGGAAGTCACCGGCTTTGCTTTCGGCATGGGTGTTGAGCGGATCGCGATGCTCAAATACGGCATCGGCGATTTACGCCTCTTTTTTTCAAATGACCTGCGCTTCCTGAAGCAGTTCGGCTGAGAGTTTCGCCTATATATGAAGAGCGGGATTTGATTAAAACAGGTAGAAATGATTTTAAAGACCTTTGCAGGTTCAGATCGAACAATATGGCTTGAGCCTTAATATTGGCTGACATAACAGGGAGAAGACAAAAATTGATTTTACGGTGTTTGAAAGTTTCAGCCCTGAGTTAACAGGTAGGAGGAGATTACTTAAATGCGCGTATCATACGACTGGTTATTGGAATACATCGATCCCGGAATATCTGCCGAAGAGCTCGCCGAACGGTTTACACTCTCAGGAATTGAAATCGGCGCTGTTGATCGGTTTGGCCCCGACCTGCCAGGCGTGGTAGTCGGCCAGGTCATGGCCATGGAACCTCACCCCGGCAAAGATAACCTGACCCTGGTTGAAACCGACACAGGAAAAGGGTTGTTGAGTATAGTTTGCGGCGCGAAAAATATGCAGCCCGGAGATAAGGTAATTGTCGCCACGCCGGGTTCGCAGCTGCCCGGCCCGCGACTGATCGAAGAGACTAAAATATACGGGGTTCTCTCTGAGGGAATGCTCTGTTCGGCCAGGGAGCTGGAGTTAGATCTCGGTTCGGAAGATGAAATATTAATATTAGACAGCACTGCCGAAACGGGTGCCCCGGCAGATCAAGTGCTCGGTTTTAACGATTATATCCTTCATTTGGAGCTGACCCCCAATCGGGCAGACTGTCTCGGCATGATCGGAGTGGCTCATGAAGTTGCCGCCCTGACCGGGAAAAAGATTAAGATGCCCCCAATGTCCCCCGTTGAAGCAGATCCGCCTGTGGAGGACGTAATTAAGGTTAGCGTGGAGGACACTACGCTCTGTCCTCGTTACACGGCCCGCGCCGTAAAAGGTTTGGTAATTGGTCAGGCACCCCTGTGGATGCAGTTGAGACTGCTCAAGGCAGGAATAAGGCCGATCAGCAACGTGGTTGATATTACCAACTATGTAATGTGGGAATTCGGCCAGCCGCTGCACGCTTTTGATCTGCAGCTGCTGAAAAATAATGAGATAGTTGTCCGCAGGGCCCTTCAGGATGAAGTGCTGGTTACACTCGACGGGGTTGAGCGGAAACTGAGCCCGGAAGCCCTGATCATTGCCGACGGGGAAGCTGCCGTCGGCTTGGCGGGGGTAATGGGCGGCGAAGATACGGAAATAACCGGTTCTACCAGCGATGTGCTAATAGAGGCTGCTAATTTTAACCCGACCAATATCAGGCTGACAGCACGCCGCTACAATCTTCCGTCCGAAGCATCGCAGCGTTTTGAAAAAGGGGTTAACCCCGAGGCGGCAATCTGGGCCCAGGATCGGACTGCTGTTATGTTAAGCGAACTGGCCGGGGGCACTATATTAAAAGGGATCGTAGATGAAAATGCCGCCTCGCTTGAGCCGCGGCAGATCGAAGTGCGTCCTGACAGGATTAATAAGATCCTGGGGCTGGTGATTCCGGCAGCAGAAGTAATCGCCATTCTTTGCCGCCTCGGTTTTGAAGTTGAACAAAAAGGCGAAGGCCTCCTGGGGGTAACAGTGCCTTTAAGACGGGCTGATGTAGCTCTTGAAGAAGATATAGTTGAAGAGGTTGCCAGGCTGCACGGTTACGATAAAATTCCGGTTACCCTGCCC
>SKOR01000045.1 GCA_007119965.1 Syntrophomonadaceae bacterium | reverse complement strand
CCGGCCCGCATGGAGGCGGGCCGCCGGGACCTGAGCCACGGAGGGCGAATGTCCCGGGCAGCCTAAGCGGAGGGCTGAAGTTGAACCGCTGCCGCTACCTGCGACAGAACCCGCAAATGAAGGCGCTAACTGAACCACCCCAGCCTGAACGATCAGCAAATATATAGATGGCTGAGCAGAGCCTTAATCGTTAAGGTTTCTTTTTACGCCCGTTGCCAGGAAAATAACTTCTTCGGCAATATTTGTAGCATGATCAGAAATCCGCTCCAGCCATCGGCCAACAAATAACAGGTGTGTAGCCTGGGTAATTGTTTTCGGATTTTCCATCATGATCGTTAGAAGTTCCCTGAATATCTGACCGAAGAGCTTATCAACCTCATCATCGTCTCTGCCAACAGCAACTGCCAGATCAACATCTTCCCTGACGTATGCATCCAGGGAATGTTTGACCATTTTTTGGCTTAATACTGCCATTCTTGGTATATCAACCAGCGGTTTTATAAGCGGTTCATCGGCAATGCGCAGGGTAATCTTGGCAATGCTGGTTGCATAATCTCCCATCCGCTCGAGATCATTTACCATTTTAAAAAGGGTGGCCACCCTCCGCAAATCTTTAGCCATTGGCTGCTGAGTAGCAATCACTTCCAGGCATTTTTCTTCTATCTCCTGCTCCAGGTCATCTATTAGATCATCGGCTGTAATAACTTCTTGCGCCAATTCAAGGTCCTGATTTTTCAAAGCTTCGATGCAGCGGGCAATTGAATCCTCAACCAGGCTACCCATCTGCTGCAGTTTTTCCTCCAGATGTTTCATCTTTTCTTCAAAAACCACTTTGCGTTCTGTCGCATGTTCTGAACTACTCACTTTTAAACCTCTCCTTTGAGTGAAATCACATATTAACCGAACCGGCCGGTTATGTAATCTTCAGTTCTTTGGTCTTCAGGGTTGGTAAATAAACTGGAGGTTTTACCCCATTCAACCATCTCGCCCTGCAGGAAAAAACCGGTGTGATCAGAAATTCGGGCTGCCTGCTGCATATTGTGGGTTACGATTATTATAGTGTAATTAGTACAAAGATCACGGATCAAGTCTTCAATTTTTTGCGTTGCTATCGGGTCAATCGCAGATGTCGGTTCATCCATAAGCAGAATACGCGGTTTAACCGCCAGGGCCCGGGCAATACATAGCCGCTGCTGTTGACCTCCGGACAGAGCCAGAGCCGGTTCATTCAGGCGGTCTTTAACTTCATCCCAGAGGGCAGCTCCTTTTAAGCTGGTTTCAACTATTTCACTTAACACGGTCTTATCTTTTAGCCCATCTATGCGAGGGCCATAGGCAATATTGTCAAAAATACTTTTCGGGAAGGGATTGGGATGCTGAAAAACCATACTCACTTTCTTCCGAAGATTTACCACATCAGTATCAGGGGTATAAATATTTTCACCGTGAATAGATACCTTACCCTCCAGCCTGGTTTTCGGAATTAAATCGTTCATGCGGTTGAGAACCCTGAGGAAGGTGGATTTACCACACCCGGAAGGACCGATTAATGCAGCAACTCCTTTTTCCTGGACCTTTATTGTTACGTTGAAAAGGGCCTGAACTGATCCATAAAAGAAATTAAGGTTTTCTACTTTTACTTCACAGTATTCATTTTCAATATTTTTTTTTAGTTTATCCGGTTCAGGCTTAGGATTTTCCTGAACCCGGGTTTCTTCCAAAGTTACATTGCTCTTTGTCTGCATCATTTTCATCAAGCTCCCGGACCGGGAACTTTTAAACACTCCCCTCGTTTTAGATGTCAGCAATCAGGTAACCGGACAACCGGAAAAACTATCACCTTAAATCTTATTTATCGTTAACGTTTTTCTATACTTTTTAGTCTTTATACCCGTTAAAGCCCTTTAGCCACCCGATCACGATACTTTTTGCGCAGCAGCACTGCTGCCAGGTTAAGAATACAAACTAAAGCCAGCAGGACCAGGGCGGTGCCGTAGGCAATAGGACGAACCTGGGATATGGCATGGTGCTGGGTTGACATGATGAATAAGTGATAGGGCAAAGCCATAAATTGACTTGTAACAGAATCGGGCAGGTGCGGCAGAAAAAATGCCGCACCGGTTGCCAGGATAGGAGCGGTTTCTCCCGCAGCCCTGGCCAGACCAAGGATAGTTCCGGTCATAATTCCGGGTATGGCCCGTGGCAGCACCACTGTCCTGACCACCTGCCAGCGGGTTGCTCCCAGGGCAAATGAACCTTCACGGTATGCCTTCGGGACAGTTCTCAAGGCCTCTTCAGAGGCAGTTACCGTCACCGGCAGGGTCAGGAGACCCAAAGTAAAACCGGCCGCAATCAAAGATGGCCCAAAGCCAAAAATTTTAACAAATACGGCCATACCGAATAGGCCAAATACAATAGAAGGCACACCGGCCAGGTTCCGGACAGACATACGCACCAGGCGGGTAAATTTGCCCTGAACAGCGTATTCATTTAAATAAATTGCCGCTCCGACACCCAGAGGCACGGCAAAAGCGATTGTAATCACGGTAACATAGAAAGTCCCCACAATTGCCGGGAATATTCCGCCCTCTGTCATGCCCACCCGGGGCGGCTGGGTCAAAAATTCCCAGTTGATTACGCCTGCGCCCTTGGACACAATGTCAAAGACAATAACACCCAAAATAAAAAGAACCAGGACAAGGGTTGAGCGAAGAGCCCAGAAACCGACCAACTCATAACCGCGCCATTCAGATTTTTTCTTTTCGAACACAATTCCTCTATTAAGCACTTCAGTTTTCATTTACTTACCTCCGGCTTACGCTGGATTAAAATATCGGCAAGCAGGTTAACTGCGAAAGTAATCAGGAATAGCAGCAAGCCTGCGACAAAAAGGGCATGGAAGTGGGTGGAATTAAAAACAACATCCCCAATATCAATGGCAATGCCGGCACTTAGAGTCCTAACCGAGTCAAGGAAAGATTCCGGCCGGGCTACCATGTTACCGGTTACCATTAAAACAGTCATTGTTTCACCAATTGCCCTGCCCATGCCCAGCATGGCTGCAGCAGTAATTCCGGAAAAAGCCGCCGGTGTGGTTATCTTCCAGATGGTCTGCCAGCGGGTGCCACCGAGGGCCAGCGAAGCATGGCGGTATTCTTTGGGCACTGCTGTAATGGCATCTTCTGCCAGGGTAATAATTGTTGGCAAAGCCATGATTCCTACCAGGATTGCTCCATTAAAAGCGTTCAGGCCGCTGTTCAAATTAAAAGCCCTGGCAATCAAAGGGGCAAGTACCACCAGGCCAAAAAAACCGAGTACAACTGAGGGAACACCGGCTAACACTTCAACGATCGGCTTAAAAAACTCCCTTTCCCAGGGGGAGGCAATTTCTGCCAGGTAGGCCGCTGCTGCAACACCTACAGGCACTGCAAAGATTAAAGCCCCCAATGTAACCATTAAGGTGCCGTAGATCATATTAAGCAGGCTGTAAGTCGGTTCACCGTATGCTCCGGGGTTCCATCTGTCCGCAGCAAAAAACGGTCCAAGACCCAGTTCAATCAAACCGGGCATGCTGTTGGAAAGTAAAATGTAAAGAATGCCGACCAGGAATAAAATAATCGCCAGCCCGCAGAAAACAAATATCGCCTTCATCGCTTTCTCTGTAATGGATACCAAATCTATCCCGCCCTTTATCTTAATCGATTTACAGCTATCTCTTTAAATGGCCCTGCAGCCGCAGAATATGACAGGCTGCAGGGCTTTTATTTTATCCCTGTTTTTATTCCAGGGCATTTTTATTAAATTCACGGTCACCATCAGTAATCGGGTAAAACCCTTCAGCAAGAACTATATTTTGCCCGGTATCGCTTACTTCGAAAAGCAGGTAATCCAGCAGGGCACCTTCAGGTTTACCGGCCATGTACTGGTAAAGGGGTCGGGTCAGCGGGTAGTTGCCGCTGGTGACATTCTCGAGTATAGCAGGATCGTAAGCTTCAGAACCTTCTTCTGCCGCAATATCCAGCGCTTTGACACCATCTTCGCCGGCGTAACCGATAGCAGCGTAACCAATGCCGCCTTCGTCTCCAATCACAGCTTCGACGATGTCTGAAGTCCCGGCCATGTTACGCTTTCTTTCTGAATACTCGCCCTGCACAACAAGTTCCATGAAAAACACATAGGTACCGGAAGTACTTTGACGTCCATATAGGGTAATCTCCTGGTCATCTCCGCCAACCTCGGACCAGTTGGTTATTTCACCGCGGTAAATTGCTCCGACCTGGTCAACAGTTAAAGTTTCAACCTGGTTGGCATCATTTACAAGCACGGCTACTCCGTCAACAGCAAAGCGGACAGCATAAGGCTCTTCGCCATGATTGTCCCTGAGAGCATCCTCTTCTGTATCTCTCATCGGGCGGGAAGAGTTGGCAACATCAATGTCACCGTCAATAAGGGAGGATATGCCAACCCCGGAACCTCCACCGGTAACGGCAATAGAAACATGGAGATTATCATTCATATATTCTTCAGCCAGCCTGGCAACTACGTTAA
This sequence comes from Syntrophomonadaceae bacterium, assembly GCA_007119965.1. Lineage (GTDB taxonomy): Bacteria > Bacillota > Dethiobacteria > DTU022 > DTU022 > T3SED10-7. The sequence continues at coordinate 5,773 of SKOR01000045.1, read as the reverse complement.
CTTCGGAATCTGAACCACCGAGCATAATAGATGCCTCTTCCGGAACAACATCTCCACCATTGCCATTTGCTCCATCAACCGGTTCGTCTGATTGCTCTTCAGCTGATCCGCCACAACCTGTTATAAGGATCATAGCTGTCAGTACAATAATACCTGCTAAAGTTAGCCTCTTTTTCTGATTCATTCGCATCCTCCTGTAATCAAAATATAGTCTTAAGCAGCATTGCTGCTCTGTATACAGACTAAAGCAATAAAGTTAAGCTACAGGGAAAATCAGGTTAAATGAATGTTAAAAAGAGGTTAAACTTCGGGGGGCTGATTACACGATACCAGTTATTTATAAACCTTTAAGGTTGTTTTATCAGGGGAAGTTTAAAGCAGAAGATTACCCCTTGGCCTTCTTTGCTCTGAAGACTATAAGTGGCGCTGTGGGCTTCCATAATATGTTTGACAATAGAAAGCCCCAGACCGGTTCCGCCGCTTTTACGTGAGCGGCCTTTATCAACGCGGTAAAAACGTTCGAATACATGAGGAAGATCGGCATCCGGAATCCCCGGCCCGTTGTCGCTTACCTCTACAACAGCCTGCTGATCTTCCCGGTAAAGACTGATTTCGACTTTTCCCCTGGAACGGCCATGTCTGATACTGTTTTCCAGAACATTGATTACTGCCTGGCGAAGCCATTCGGAATTTCCTTCCACCATTAAGCTTTCCTGTGGCAGTGATGCTATAATGGTAATATCATTTTGCAAATGCAGTCTCTCAACTTCCTGAACAGCTTCATTAAGCAGCTCTGTTAAATCTACTGCTTCTTTCTGAACGAAACCCTTTTCATTTTCAATTTGGGCCAGGTCCAGCAAATCATCAAGCAGGCTGGACAGCCGAGCAGTTTCGCGATCAATTACCTTCAGGAAATCGAGTAGCTGCCCGCGATCCAGCTCTTCATGCAGAATTGTCTCTGTGTATCCGCGGATAGAAGTCAGAGGTGTCCGCAGTTCATGAGAAATATTGGCCACAAAGTCGCTGCGCATTTTTTCAATAGAGCGCAGCTCCGTCGTTTCATGAAACAACAACAAGATACCAATAATATTACTATCTGAATCTTTAACCGGTAATAGATAAGTATCGAGAACAACTGCTCGCGGATAATAAAGGTTCACTTCGGTCACTTTTGCTTCACCTTCACGGCAGGCCGCTTTCAGATTTTCACAGAGAGCATAGTCGCGAATGATCCTGCTGAATTGCTCTCCGACAACTTCTTCCCGCTTTAAATCAAATAAACTTTCTGCAGCAGGATTGATCAGCTCAATTTTCATATCTTGATCAATGAGTATAATTCCGCTGCTCATTGACGATACCACTGTATCAAGCTTATTTTTCTCCCACAGCACCTGCTCAATTTTTTTGTTAAGGGCCAGGCCCATTTCCCTGATCTTCTGCGCCAGGGCAGACAGCTCATCTTTTCCTCCAACATCCAGGGTTGGAGTAAAATCACCTTCGGCAATAGCGTGGGCCGCACTGCTGATTTTACTGATTGGACCGGTAATTTTCTGGGAAAAGATCACTGCAGTAGTCAGGGCGATCAGAGAAGACACAAACAGGGCGGCAAAAATAAATAATATTAGGTTAAAAACAGCCTGGTTAATACCGGCCAGGGGGAGGGCCAGGCGGATTACAGCAGGTACATTTTCATTATCATGATCCGGCAGTTTACTATCCAGGGGAATGGCCAGGTAATACATTTCTTCATCAAGCGTGACACTGTAGCGTATCGCAACACCTTTTTGCAGATCGAGCGCTTCAATTATTTCAGGGCGTTCACCGTGGTTTTCCATTAAGCCGGGATTTTCAGCTGAATCTGCTATTACTGTCCCATCCTGATTAACCAGGGTCAACCTGATTCCCAGTTCACTGCCCAAGTCTTTGCTCAGCCGATCAATCTCAGCAGGCGGCGCGTCCCGTTCGATCATTTCGCCAATAATAGCAGCTGCCAGGCGGGCCTGGTTATGGAGGTTATTGCGGAGGGTTTGCATATAGAAATAATTTAAAAACCAGATAAAAAATACGCCCATCAGAATTACAGTGACAGCTATAACCACAAAATAGTAGGTTATCAGGCGACGCCGAATCCCTCTAAACAAAGCGGCAACCTCTCATTTCATAGTCGGGGGGACAAGACCTTAATTATGTCTTTACAAACCTGTAGCCTACACCGCGCACAGTTTCTATATAAAAGGGCCTTGCAGGGTCTGCTTCTATTTTTTGGCGCAGATAGCGAACATGGACATCGACCGTCCGGGTATCCACCTCAACTTCATAACCCCAAACCTTGTCTAGTAAAATATCCCTGGTTAAAACCTTACCGGCATTTTCCATTAACAACTCCAGAAGGACAAATTCTTTATGGGTCAGGCTGCGTTCTTCACCACGGACCGTGACCTGGTGGCGTTCGGGATAGAGGATAATATCATTGGACCGAATTATTTTTTCTGCAGCGTTCGCATTATCTTTGGCCGCAAGATCTGGATCAATCCTTTGTTCCAGACGCCTGAGCATGGCCCTGACCCTTGCCACCAGTTCCCGCACACTGAATGGTTTAACCATATAATCGTCGGCGCCAAGTTCGAGTCCGAGCACCCTGTCAAACTCTTCTTTGCGGGCAGATAGAATTAATATTGGAATGGATGCGGTTTGACTGTTTCCGCGCAAGCGCCGGCATACTTCGAGCCCGTCCATTTCTGGCAGCATTATATCAAGGATAACCAGGTCCGGGGTTTTTTCAGAAACAATCTCCAATGCTTCCCGCCCGCTTCCGGCACCTTCTACAAGGTAGCCTTCTTTTTCCAGGTGAAAAGTAATCAACCGGACTATGTCTTCCTCATCTTCAACTACTAAAACATATCGCTTTTTCAGTTTATTGTTTACAGTTTCCATGCTTGCATTTTATCACAAAATTTCAATTGCAACCCTAAACGCAGGTAGAAAAGCACATTCGCCGCAAAATTAACTGACAACACTATTCAGGCATTCTATTAATGAACCTGATGCACTGGGGCCATTTATGGAATTTCCGGGTAATTTACCCTTGCTAAACTTAAGATGAGGGGTTTTCCAATCCAAAGGGAACAGTATGAAGCAGAAAGCCAGGGGTATCTTGATTTGCTGTTCGTTGGGGTTGCTGTTATTTTTTCCGCATTGTATTTGTACATAAAAACGCCAGGTTCCAACAAACCTTCAGGGTTAACCTCGGGAATAAACCTCGCTGACCATCAACAGCCGTATTCGAATGCCTCTTAAGACAATCCCTTCCAGCTTCTGACCAGTTCCATTAATTCCTTCGTGCAGGTATTCCAATGCTTCCCGGCTCCGTTAAGCTTTCACCCTTAACTTTGCCTTTCCACTCTGGCGCCTTGCCACTTGCTGACGCTCTTGGATACTTCCAGTTTCCAATCAAAGCTTACGCCTTTCTTTTCAGCTGGTTTTTCCCTTCGTGTCAGACACGGTTGCCCTTCCAATTCCTTGGAACCTAGCTTAGTAAGCATAGCACGGTTTTAGAAATTTGTAAAGATATTTTTTTCTATTCGCTTAATTTTCCGATATGCCTGCCTTCTATATAAAATCATCGGTTTTTGAGCGGATCACAAAACGTAAAACCCGGCAAATCACTGGCAGCTTGCGGTGATAGTGCTTTTTTTTAATATATGCCCATTAAATTCCAGTAATTTAGAAAGGTAATAAAACCTGCGGCGCATATGGTAAAGATAGAGTAGTGTAAACGATAAGAGAAAGTAGAGTTACGCTCCATCCAAATTCGGACACAATAATAGATAACTGCAACAGTCAGGGCCAGCGAGCCAAAAGGAACGATGAATAGGAGCTTCGCAAGCACAGGCATGCCGTATGCTAATTCTACCTGGTAGCTTAAGAAAACCAACACAACGCCTGCTAAAAAGAGCAGGTTTAATCCGGCGAGAAGCCGGGCTGTTATAACGCTGACTTTGATATCCCTGGAAGATACAGGCTGCCGCCTGAAGAAAATTGATAATAATACTACAAGCATTATCACAATAAAACCAGCCTGAATATTGGTAGAAGTATACCAGGGTAATCTTTCATAAGCCTCTATCCCCATAAACATATGGGTAATATTCCCGGCCGCATCTTCCCTAAAGGCCAGCGAGGCGCCATCATCTTCATTCTGAAATAACTTTGGTCCGATCTTAATCCAACTCTCCTCGGAAGCAATAGAACCCTGGGGATATATAACCCGCAGCTTATCATCATCAAGTTCAACTTTAAACTGGCCGAGAAGCATGGTAATTTTCTCAACAGTATTCCTGGCCTGGCGGGTAGAATAATAATGCCCGGCGTAACGACCGTCCTGAGCAGATTCCAGGGGAAGCCCGTAAGATACAGCAGCTTCGGCAGCGGCAGGATAAAACTGATCTATAAATTCCGATATTAACTGCTCCCGCACCTCATGGTTAAAAGTATTGGAAGCAAAAAACAAACCAACCTGATGTTCAGGCATCAACAGTAATTCGCTCATATGCCCAAGGCGATTAGCACCCCCGTGCATAATAGTCCGGTGCCCGTGCATATTCCTCTCATAAAAACCATAGGTCCAACCCGGCAGCTCTTCATGGTTTGTAAATTGCTGTTGATGCATACTTTCAATAGCACCGGTCGACAAGAGACGGCTCTCCATGAATTGACCACCCTGTAAATGAGCAGTGATATAGTTAGCCATATCTTCAACAGTGGCCTTTAACGCCCCGGCTGGAGAATAATTATGATACAGAAAACTGCCGAGCTGAAATTTATCCCCTGCACGAAGATATGGAGAAGCCAGCCTGTTTTCCAGCTCATCAGTTAAAACAAAACTACTGCAGTGCATCCCCAGTGGTTCGAGGATCTTCTGATTCATATACCGGGTATAGGGTATACCGGAAACCTCTTCCACCATCAGGCCTGCCAGGGCATATCCGTGGTTGGAGTAACTGACAATTTCGCCGGGAGGCATCACCCGGGCCGGCATGTTTTTTTTAAGGTAATTACTCAAGGGAGTTACTTCCGCTTCATGTTTAGCATAAGCCCCTATATCGGTATCATCAAACCCACCGGTATGAACCAGTAAATCCGCCACTGTAACCGGTTGTGCAAATGTGGCCGGAAGTTGAAAAGCATTAATATAAGCATTAACGTCGGCCCCTAAATCTATATATCCTTCATCGGCAAGCTGCATGACAGCAGTAGCAGTAAAGCTCTTGGATACAGATTCAACAAAAAAAACAGTTTCAGAAGGAGATACTTTTATCTTCTTCTCCAAATCAGCATAACCGTAGCCCCCGGAAAACAACTGCTCCCCGTTTTGCACCACAACGATAGCTGCCCCGGGAATCTTACTTTCTTCTATGGCCCCATTAAAAAAAACCTCAAAAAAGGCTTCCAGGGATTCGGAACTGATCTCTGAAGTTTCAGTGGCCAGGGCCGGATTAGCCGGGCAAAAGGTTAATAGCAATAAGGATAATAACAAGAGGATTTTTTTTCGACTAATATTCAAAGTTACGCCACTCCTACTCAGGTAATATAGATACCCCAACCGATATGATTTTTAATACCCCATACGTCATGGCAAAAGAATGTACTGCACCCCATTGTCAAGACAAAATTTTATGAGATTTAAGTTATGCCCTCCTTTCGATCTTTGATAAATTATGCTGCATCAACAAGACTTGTATTGTAAGCCTCTTCGGGGCATAAACCACCGATT
>SKOR01000008.1 GCA_007119965.1 Syntrophomonadaceae bacterium | reverse complement strand
TTGGCCTTCAATTCTGATACCGCTTCCTCAATACTCATTGCCGGGCGATAGGGACGGTCATTGGTCATGGCATCGTAGGCATCTGTAATGGACAGGATACGGCATTCGATCGGTATATCTTCCCCTGTTATCCCCAGGGGGTAGCCTGTGCCGTCGTATTTTTCCTGGTGTTTTAGTATTAAATCGGCTATGGCGGAAAGCTCCGGGGAGGCGAGCGCTATACGGTGCCCTATTTCTGAATGTTTTTTCATGATTTCCCACTCCTCTTTGTTGAGCGGGCCTTTTTTAAATAATATATGATCGGGGATTCCCACCTTGCCCAGGTCGTGGACCTGGGACAACAGGGCCAGTTTGGAAAGCTGTTGTGAGGTAATACAGGCAGAACTGCCCAGGGCATGGCACAGGTCGGCCAGTCTCCTGGTATGGCCTTCGGTAATGAAATCGCGCTCGGCAAGGGTTGCCAGAAGCGTTTCAATAATCTGATTGCGAAAGCTGGTGCTGCGGGACAGCTTGTCCCGGTTCATTAGATCATCAGCTTCTTTAAACAAATCAAAAAGTGACTGTTCCGGGTTGGTTGCACTGGCAATACCCAGTGAAACACTGAGCGGCAGGTCTGTATGGGTTTGATTGTAACAGCGGATATTTTCCCGGATCTGGCTGCCGATGCTTTCACCCTCTTCTTCGCCTGTCCGGGGCAGAACAGCAGTAAACTCATCGCCTCCGGTCCGGGCCAACAAGTCCGGGCTGCGCAGCGCATCTTTAATGATTTGCGCACAGGTTACCAGCATTTCGTCACCTTTTTTAAGCCCCAGTGTATCATTAATCATCTTTAAGCCGTCCAAATCAGAGCAGATAATGGTGACAGGGTATTCGACACTTTGATTTAACCGCTTAAGTTCTTCCTCGAAAAATGCCCTGTTGTAGAGGCCTGTCAGCTGGTCATGAAAACTTATATATTTTAACCGGCTTTCATAGCGTTTTCGTTCGGTTATATCGCGGATAAAGGCGACTACCTCATTCCTGCCGGATGCTTTAAAGCGCCCTTCGAATTCGCGGCGGCCGCCGCGGGTTTGCATTGAATATTCGAGGGTCTGTAGTTTGCCTGAAGCGAGGGTATTTTCAAGGCGGGTCAGGACTTTATCCGCTAAACCGGCAGGCAGGATGTCCCTGACCGTTTTACCCAGCATCCGGTGGCGGGGCATGAACAGGCTTTCTTCGTCATGGGTCAGGATGTCAAGGTAGCTTCCCCGGCGGTCATAACGAATAAGCGTGTCGGGGATAGCTTCAACAATGGAACTGTTCAAGGCTTCGCTTTGCTGCAGCGCATCGTAATACCTCTTTTGATTGTCAATGTCTTCACCGATACAGAGATACTCAGAGGTCCTGTTTGCACTGTCAATAATCGCCCGGTTAGTCCACCTGATCCAGCGTAAACTTCCATTCCGCGAAGTATTGGTGTGTTCATGGGTCGCAATCGGACTGTCTTTGTCCAGGGCAACCATCTGGCCTTTCACCTTGGGATAATGCTCTGAGGGGACAAATAACGAAAGCTTTTGACCTATAATCTGGCCGCGTTCTTTGCCTATAAATGAACAGTAGGCATCGTTTACGTAGGAAAATATTAGATCAGGGGTGAGGCGGCATACCAGGGCCGGGATATCTTCTGCCAGGGTTCGGTACCATTCATGACTTTCTGCCAGCAGCGCTTCAGAAACTTTACGCTCGGTAATATCGCTCGCTGTAAAAGCAAAGCCTCTGCCGAGATCAGAGGGATCCAGGGGGTTTGTGCTCAGGAGGACATCTATAATAGCGCCGTCTTTGCGCCGCCATTTAGTCTCCGCTGTTACTCTTCCTTTTTCCCTGATTTCGCGGTATTTGAGCCTGCCGATCTTTCGATAGTTTTCTTCGGTAGAATATAGCATGCGTGTGCTGTTGCCAATTAACTCTTCAGCCCTGTAACCGGTTATCTCACATATTTTATTGTTAACCCTTTCGATGCTCCTGTGCGGGTGAGAAACAAAGCCAATACCGATGTTCGCTGCATGAAAAAGGCTTTCCAGCCATGTATTGTTATCAGCAGGCAGTTTCCTGAGATCCCGGTCGCCATTGGTTTTATCTTGCTGTTTATCTGGGCTGTTACGCAATTGTTTTCCTCCCGGCTCAGAACAGAGCAGTTATAATATCAAAAAAATCTATCTATTGAGCAAAAACCCTTGAAAAGGATTAGTTATAACTTATTCTTATAATTTGCTGTCCAGCCAATTTTTTAGCAACTCGAACACCTCGTCCTTTTCGGGCTCGTTGTGCAGTTCATGGTAAAGGCCTCTCCACAGCTGAAGGGTGCATTCCCCCGGAATCAGGCCTGAAAGTTTCTCTGAACCTGAAGAATAAGTTATACGGTCTTCAGTGCCGTGCATGATCAGCAGGGGCAGTTCTATTTCGTGTGCGCGGTCAAAAGTCAGCAGGATGGTTTCCAGCATACACTTGCCCATCCGCATAGTGCCCTGTTCATGAACAAGCGGGTCATTACGGTACGCTTCGATCACAGTTTTGTCGCGGGCAAGTGCTTCCGGGTCCGTGCCGGTGGGGACCCCAACCGCAGGAATAATCGAGCCCAGGATGCGGGTTAAAACTATTTTTGTCTTTTGATCCATGATTGCCCCGCCCAGCATCGGGCTGGTAATGACCGCCCCGTTGAGCTTGGGACGCCGCTGGATCAGGTAAAAAAGAGCAATCAAACCGCCAAGACTGTGACCGTAGAGGAAACATGGCTTGCCCGGAAAATTCTGCTCAGCTTCATCGCATAAAAGTTTGAAATCGTCAGTATAATGATCGTAAGAAGGGGCATGCCCACGCTTTCCTTCCGATCGTCCGTGCCCGCGCAGATCCATTGCCGCCACGGCATAACCGGCCTGGGTCAGGCGTTCAGCCCAATGAATGTAACGTCCGCTGTGCTCGCCATGCCCATGCACCAGGCAGATTACTCCTTTAATATCGCCCACGGGTTCCCATCTCCGGCCAAACAGGGAAAGGCCGTCATTTGATTGCCACTGCATCTCTTTATGTTTCAAAATTACCAACTCCGTTTATAAGTGATTTCTATAGATTGCTTGCGTCTGCCCGGTCATCTATAAACTTGCTGATCGCTATCCTGTGACAAAGCTTCCATTCGCTGATCATTCAAGCCGGAAACGCAGCTGCTCAACAGCAGCCTTTTAACGGGGCTACCCGGGGCATTCTACTCCCATGGCTCAGGTCTCGGCGGCAAACTACCTGTCGGCCAAACCGCAAACTGGTTTGGGGCTATGCTTATGCCTTGATCCGGAATCTAAATATTCTCATAGTATATTCGCCCGGAAAGAGCCGGATCCTTTAATAAGTTACTTACTGTTATCGGGTTTTTTAGCTGATCGGAGCACTCAGCTCGCTGGCATGTCAGGAAAGCGGGTACTGCGTATATAAAGCACCTGAATTTACAGGCCCCTGGCTTGCTTTTTTGAACCGTTCCAGATCAGTTCATATGAAGCGGTTGTTTTAATTTTACTGATCATTGCAAATCCCAGCTCCATAAAAAACCCGATAGTGAGGGCAAAAATAACTGTGCCTACGCCCAGCGGCCCACCCAGGAAGAATCCGGCCGCAGCGGCCGTTATTTCCATCAGGGTCCTGATTGTCCCGATCCGGAAGGGAGAAGCTTTAGTCAGGGCCAGCATCAGGCTGTCCCTTGGACCGGCCCCGAGGTTGGCGCTGATGTAAACGGCGACCCCAAAACCGAAAATAACAACTCCCGACACGTAAAGTATGATCTGCTGCCAGAGTATTTCCGGCTGTGGCACATAACCCCAGCCAATAACCAGGTCTACAAAGAGGCCTAAAAAGATCATGTTGAGGATAGTCCCGATGTAAATTCTGACCTTGAAAAAGTAGCTTACCGCTACCAGGAGCAGTCCTACAACCTGGATTACTCTTCCGATGCTGGCTCCGGTTTGATTGGCTATGCCAATATGCAGGACATCCCAGGGGTTAACGCCCAGGTTGGCATGGATAGTAAATACAATTCCGTTACCGATGATGAAAAGGCCGAAAAAGAGAGCCAGGTAACGGAGCGTGTTTTTTCTCAGGCTTGTTTTGTTAAATTTCAGCGGCATGGTAATCCTCAGTTCTATGAGTATGGTTTTGTCTATGCTCACGTCTCCGGAAAAATCGGGATACCTTCATACTAGCTGAGCATTTCCAAATTTTAATAAGGCCTGTTTTGCTAGTTGGCATTGAATGTTCTGCCCGACCGGTTATTTAGTTTGCTTTTTTCGTGTCTTCTTTTTAGGTTTTGTGCTTGCTTCACTTTTTTTAATGTGGCGCGGCTTAAGCAGGCATTTGCGCCCGTAACCGATCAGATCCTGCCGGTCGGCTTTTATTAGCGCTTCATAGACCAGCCGGTAGCTTTTCGGGCTATTAAATTGAATAAGTGCCCTCTGCATTGCTTTTTCGTGAGGTGATCTGGGCACATAAACTTCTTCCATGGTGCGCGGGTCCAGTCCCGTATAAAACATGCAGGTGGAAAGGGTTCCGGGTGTGGGATAAAAGTCCTGGATCTGCTCGGGCATATGTTCGTGTTTTTTTATAAAAGAAGCCAGTTCAATAGCGTCGTCCAGGTCGGATCCCGGGTGGCTGGAGATAAAATAAGGGACCAGGAACTGGTCTTTGCCGAACTTTTCATTTAAAGCTTTATACTTCTTCTTAAAATCAAGGTATTTGCTTATGCCAGGCTTGCCCATCTTTTCTAAAACACGGGGCGAGACATGCTCAGGGGCAACTTTTAGCTGCCCGCTGATATGGTGGGCGCAGAGTTCTTCAAAAAATGTATCATCCTGATCGCAGATCAGGTAGTCATGGCGGATGCCTGAACGGACAAATACTTTCTTAACCCCGTTTAACTGCCGCAGCCTGCGCAGCAGCTCGAGAAAGCCGGAGTGATCAACTTCCAGGTTTGGGCAGGGCTCCGGGGCCAGGCACTGCCTGTCAGGACAGGGCCCCTGCTTTTCCTGTTTCAGGCACGGCCCTTGCCTGAAGTTTGCCGTAGGTCCCCCGACATCATGAATATAGCCTTTAAAATCGGGATCTTTAATCATTGCTTCAGCTTCTTCCACAATTGCTTCGATACTCCTGGCCTGCACAGTTTTACCCTGGTGAAAATGCAGTGAACAAAAGCTGCAGCCTCCGAAGCAGCCCCTGCTGCTGGCCAGGCTGAACTTAACCTCGCTGATTGACGGGACCCCGCCTGCTTTTTCATAGACAGGGTGGTAGTCCCGGGTAAAGGGCAGGCGGTAGATCATATCCAATTCTTCAGTAGAGAGCGGTTCTGAAGGGGGATTCTGAACCACGAAACCGTTTTCATAAGGCTCGGCCATGGTTTTTGCCCCTGCAGAAACGCTGTTTTGGTGCTGAATCATGAAGCTTTCGGCAAATAATCTCTTCTCAGCGCTGATAGCCTGAAAAGAAGGGAGGGTGATGGTGTCACCCGCAGCCGGCAGATCCCCGGACCGGTAAACAGTTCCCCTGATGAAGGTAATATCTTTAATCATTAACCCGCTCTGCAGCGCTTCTGCCACCGAGATTACAGCCTTTTCGGCCATCCCGTAAATTAAAAGATCAGCCTTGGCATCAAGCAGGATTGAACGGCGCAACCGGTCCTCCCAGTAATCGTAATGGGCCAGGCGGCGCAAACTCGCCTCGAGGCCGCCCAGAATAATTGGCACACCCTGGTAAGCTTCCCGTGCCTTGTGAGCATAAACAATAGCTGCCCTATCGGGGCGGAGGCCTGTTTTGCCTCCGGGAGAGTAAGCATCCGCTTTTCTTCTCTTCTTAGCCGCCGTGTAATGGTTAACCATGGAGTCAATATTGCCGGAGGTAATTAAAAAGCCCAGGGCAGGCCTGCCCAGTTTTTTAAATTCATCTGTATTTTTCCAGTCGGGCTGGGCAATTATGCCCACACTGAAACCGTGTGCCTCAAGGAGCCGGCCGATTATTGCAGCGCCGAAGGAAGGGTGGTCGACATATGCATCACCACTGATTATAATAAAGTCGGGCTGATCCCAGCCCCGCTCTTTAATCTCTCTAACGGTTAACGGTAAAAATTTATTTTCCATGTATTCTCCACCTGCAGGGTTGAATTGCCACCTGTATAACACCCATTATAACTTAAATTGCCGTTCACTGCTAAAGCTTACTGGCAGGAATTTACCCTTCACTTGCCGAAATAATTAAGCATCGGTCCGGGCAGGTTTAATTGCCGGGGCTGATTGCAGTCCGGACGGCTGCCTTATATCCAGCCGCCAGGAAGAAAGTAGGGTGAGTTAATGTTTCCCCTGAAATATGAAGGTGATGTTTTCAGGCCGCCCAGCGAGGCAAAAAGCCTGATCCTGCAGGCCACCATTGGCTGCTCCCATAACCGCTGCACTTTTTGCAGCATGTATAAGCGAAAAAAGTTCAGGGTTAGAAAGCTTGCTGAAATAGAAGAAGAAATTGCCCTGACTTCTGACATGCTGCCGTATACCAGGCGTATATTCCTGGCTGACGGCAATGCCCTGGCTATGCCAACCGCAGAATTGGTGCATGTTTTGAAAAAGTTGAACAGTGCTTTCCCGCAGTTGGAGCGGGTATCGCTTTACGGCAACCCCCATGACCTGCTGGAAAAAAGCAGCGAAGAACTAAAAGCGCTAAAGGATATTAACCTGGGCATCATCTATCTGGGTATTGAAAGCGGCAGCGCAGCTGTATTGGAAGCGGTTAAGAAAGGTGTGACGCCGGAACAGCTAGCTGAAGGCGCAGCTAAAGCAAAGGCGGCAGGTGTGCCGCTTTCTGTTACAGTTTTAAACGGCCTGGCCGGAGTTGAAGGGTCTGCTGAGCATGCCAGGGAGTCAGCCAGGCTTTTAAATATAATTGACCCGGAATACCTTGGGCTGCTCAGCCTGATGGCTGCACCGGGGACTACCATGCACCGTCAGATTAAAGAAGGCTTACTGACACCGCTCGGACCATGGGAACTGCTCAAAGAGATCAGGATGATGGTCGAAGGTTTAAACTTAAGCAACTGCATCTTCCGGGCTAATCATGCTTCCAATTACCTGCCTTTAAAGGCTATTCTCTCCCGGGATCAGGATGCTTTATTAACCAACCTGGATCGAATCATTGAGCAAAAAGCCCGGGGAAAGCTCAAACGTGAAAACATGCGGGGATTTTAAGTAAGTAAGATGAAGAAAACTAATGCTGTGCGTATCCTTGAGAAGCTAAACCTGCCTTACCGGTTAAGGGGTTTTAAAGTTGATCCGGATGACTTAAGTGCGGAAAGAGCAGCCGAACTCCTGGGGGTGTCTCCCCAAATGGTTTTTAAAACCCTGGTTGCCCGCGGAACCGGCTCGGGAGTTCTGGTTGTATCCCTTTCCGGAGACAGCGAACTCGACCTGAAAGCCCTGGCAAAGCTGAGCGGCAGCAAAAAGGTGGAAATGGTGCCCCTTAAAGAGGTGCAGAAGCTGACCGGTTATATGAGGGGAGCGGTTTCCCCCCTGGGAATAAAAGCGAGTTATCCATACTTTTTAGATCACAGTGCACTTCAGTTTTCTGAAATTATCGTCAGCGCCGGCATTCGCGGGACCCAGATTGAATTGGCACCCCGGGATCTCGCAGCAGCCACCGGGGCTGTAGTGGGAAAAATAGCCAGGTAAAAGGGCGGGTGAATAAACCCGCACCTGGTTGATATCTTCAGCCTCCGCTTAAGAAGTGCTATCCTGTGAAAAGGCCTTCAGCAGTGAATAGCACATCACCAGCATGACCAGCATAAAAGGAAATGCCGAGGCGATTGAGGCTGTCTGCAGTGCGCCAAGCCCCCCGGAGACCAGCAGTACGGCAGCAACCCCTCCAAGCAGAATACCCCAGGCTGCTTTAAGTTTCCGGCCCGGCTCCTGTTCCCCGCCCGAGGTTAGCATGGCTACCACGAATGTTCCCGAATCTGCAGAAGTGATAAAAAATGCGGCGATCAGGAGAATTGCCAGGAAAGACATGATTGCGCTGATTGGGAAATTGCCTAATGTGACGAAGAGGGCGCTGGCAATATTGTCTGATACAGCGGCCCCGATACCTGCATCGGCAAATATATCCAGGTTAAGAGCTGTTCCGCCAAAGACGGCCAGCCAGAGAAAACTAAAAGCAGTAGGCGCAACCAGCGCCCCGACTATAAATTCGCGGATAGTCCGGCCGCGGGAAATCCGGGCGATGAACTGGCCGACGAAAGGTCCCCAGGCTATCCACCAGGCCCAGTAGAAGATAGTCCAACCACTGATCCAGCCTCCGTCGATGATCGGGTCGGTCCAGAGACTCATGTAAATGAGGTTTTGCAGGTAATCACCGATTGTGTTGGTCAGCAGGTTGATAATCTGCAGGGTCGGTCCGAAGATCAGCAGGAAAAACATCAGGATCAGGGCCAGGCGCACAGTGTTGTTGGCAATAAACTTGATCCCTTTTTCAATACCGATTACCGCGGCCAGGGTAAAGACTGCCGTAATTACTATCACAATTAAAATGTTGACAAGATTGTTGTCCGGGATGCCATAGAGCAGATTTAACCCGGTGTTAATCTGCATGGTGCCCAAACCCAGTGAGGTACCCAGCCCGAAAACTGTGGCGAAAACAGCCAGTATATCGATAGCCTGCCCGACCGGGCCGTGAACCCGGTCGCCCAACACAGGGTAGAAAACGGAACTGATTAAAGCAGGCATCCCTTTGCGGAACTGAAAATAGGCCAGGGCCATCCCGACCAGGGCAAATACCGCCCAGGGGTGCAGGCCCCAGTGGAAAAAGGTGTAGCGCATTGCCAGTTCTGCGGCCTCAGCTGTTTCAGCTTCGCCGAAGGGTGGGGTTGTAAAATGAGTAATCGGCTCAGCTATACTCCAGAAAACCAGGCCGATGCCCATCCCCGTGGTAAAGAGCATGGCAAACCAGGCCGGAGTGCTGAATTCAGGCTCTTCATCATCTTTGCCCAGTTTAATCTTGCCGTAGGGCGATAAAGCAATTCCGATTATAAAGAGAAGGACAAAAAAGACCGCGCTCAGATAGAGCCATCCAAAATTTGTTGTCAGAAAGGTTAAGGCCTTTCCTGAAAGCAGGTCAAGATTAGCCGGAAAAACAGCTCCCCAGGCCACAAACAGCAGGGTGAGCAGGATAGATATATAGAGGACATTTTTTCCTGCCGGTTTGGCA
The DNA here is from genome assembly GCA_007119965.1 of Syntrophomonadaceae bacterium. GTDB lineage: Bacteria > Bacillota > Dethiobacteria > DTU022 > DTU022 > T3SED10-7. Next base: position 1,110 of record SKOR01000008.1, on the reverse strand, counting down.
GTACTGTTATTTTTAATATTCACGAGATCTTCCTCCTTATGGCTGATAACTTACAACGAGGCATAATTTAAACTCGTTGTGAATGATTTGTCAGGTTATTTCTTATGGTCGTGCCTGATCATTGTAGCCGCCTTCTCGCCGAGCACCGTTTCGGCTGAGGCGGTTTCATAATTCAGCCCGGAGTCGAGGGTCGAATTCATGGCCATTTTGAGGCAGCGTTTCGAAGCCTGAACTGCCCCGGCCCGGTGCGCAGCGATCTCTGCAGCCATTGTTTTAGCTTCCCCCAGCACATTTGCCCGGGCATAAATATGGTTAACCAGCCCGATACGCAGGGCTTCTGCGGCATCAAACTTCCGCCCGGTGTAGATCAGTTCACCGGCCATTGCCGGGCCGATCAGGCGTGGCAGGCGCTGGGTGCCCCCGCAATCGGGGACCAGGCCGAAAACAACCTCGGGTATTGAGAAAACAGCATCGTCTGCCGCCAGCCTGATATCACAGGCCAGGGCCAGTTCCATGCCCAGTCCGATACAGCCGCCGTTAATGGCGGCAATAACCGGAACAGGCAGTTTTTCAAAAAGGGTAAAAACTCCGCTCAGGTAGCTCAGCGATTCATAACCGTCACGCAGTGTGCGACTCCCCAGCGATATTCCTTCCGAAGCGGCCAGCTTAAGATCGAGGCCCCCGCAAAAGGCACTGCCTGCTCCGGTTATCACTACTGCCCGGACTTCATCGTTTAGCCTGATTGCCGCTGCGGCTTCTTCTAGAGCCAGCCACATCTCTCCGTCAAAGGCGTTTGCTTTTTCCGGATGGTTTAAGGTTGCCACGGCCACGCCGCTCTCAACTTCCAGTAAAACCCGATTCTCATGCATAAGGATAAGTCCCCCTTTAAATTGATTTGTGTTTGTATAGCCAGCGATTTTCGTTAACGCGGTTTAGTTAGCGCCGGCCTTTGACGTGTGTCGGAGCAGCATCAATGGCCGGTGAAACAAAGGCCGGAGCAGACCGGCCCGCATGGACGCGGACCGCCGGGACCTGAGCCACGGAAGGCGAATGTCCCGGGCAGTCTAAGCGGAGGGCTGCAGTTGAACCGCTGCCACTGCCTGCGACAGA
>SKOR01000114.1 GCA_007119965.1 Syntrophomonadaceae bacterium | reverse complement strand
TTTTAGTGTCTAGGGAACCGTCCCCGATACACCTTAATCCCGGGCTGAGAGGAAATATGATGTGCAGGGTAGAAACTTATACTGTGCATATATACGCCGGGGCTCCTTCAATTACCCGGAAACAAATAGCTTGTTTTTATGCTTACTGAGGCAGCTATAACTTTAAAGAGGTGAAACCTATGAAGCCCCGACTTCCGCTCGGCAGGGCTGTTGCGTACTCCATCGGGCAGCTCGGCTGGTCCCTTGTTATCGGTATTATCATAAACTTCCTGGTTTATTTCTATCTTCCTCCCGAAGGGGCTGGCCTTCCCCAGCTGATCCCGGAGATCTACTTTTTTGGCTTTATTTCCATTATCGGGATTATCACCATGGGTGGGCGGCTGCTCGATGCGATAACCGATCCCTGGATAGCCAGCCTTTCTGACCGCTCTGCAGCCCGGATGGGCAGGCGCATCTCTTTTATGGCTGCCGGTGCGCTGCCCATGGTCGTCTTAATGTTCCTGGTCTTTTACACGCCTCATGCCACCGCCACAGCCGCAAACCTGGTCTGGCTTACCTGCACCATCTTTTTCTTCTACATCTTTTTTACCGTCTATCAGGTTCCCTATACCGCCCTGGTGGCGGAACTGGGCCATACCCCCCGGGAAAGGCTTAACCTCTGCACATACATTTCGATCACCTATTTCGCAGGCCAGGTGATTTCGGCCCAGGCCCCGCTGCTGTTCAGTCTATTCCAGGGCATGTTCGATCTCTCCCGGGTAGAGGCAGTGCGGTTGACTTTCGGCCTGCTCGGCCTGCTGGCCCTGATCTGCCTTTACGTACCCGTCTTTCTGGTTGATGAGAACAGATACAGTATCGGCAAACCTTCCTCGGTGCCCCTGTCGGAATCATTAAAGATGACTTTCCGCAATAAGAGCTTTGTCATCTTTGCCGTTTCCGACCTTATTTACTGGGTTTTCATGACCCTGCTCCAAACCGGGCTGATATATTACGCCACGGTCCTGCTGCGCCAGTCCGAAGATTACTACTCGATGCTCTTTGTATTACTAATGGGCGGCTCCTTTCTCTGCTACCCCTTCGTAAACCTGTTAGCCCGGAAAGTGGGTAAAAAAACTGTCCTGCTCTTCTCCCTGAGCCTTTTTGCCCTCTCCCTCCTTTTCACTTCCCAGGCGGGGCAGCACTGGGTTCCCCTGCCCCTGCCTCTGCAGGGTTACGTCCTGGTACTGATGGCCTTTTTCCCCCTGGCCGCCTACGGGATTTTGCCCAATGCCATTGTGGCCGATATCGCTGAAAACGACGCCCTGCGCACCGGCACCCACCGGGAAGCAATCTTTTTTGGGGCGCGCAGCTTTATGATGAAGCTGGGCCAGATGGTGGCAATGCTTATCTTCACCTCCCTGCTGGTTTTTGGCCGGGATATCGGTGATGATCTGGGAATCAGGCTTACCGCCCTGGCCGGGGTGGGCTTCTGCCTGCTGAGCCTGGCATTCCTTTACCGCTACAATGAAAAGAGCCTGCTCAGGGAGTCGGCCAGGTTGAAGGAGGAGCAGGACAACCTGCAAGCCTGAAAGCCTGCAGCCTGCCCTGCAGGATTTTATGTTTTTGCAGCTCACAACGACGGCGAAATATACCGCAGCCCCGTATAATCGCTGCCGCCCGGCGAGGCAAATTTTGCCCGGCTTTTTTCCCCGGTATCTGGCAGGGTGCGGGGTGCGAACTTAATGTTCCGAACCAGGCGCTTATCGTCTGAAAACGCGCCAGGCTGGGCCTGCCGCGAGGAGGAAGCAATCTCAAACAGTTAATAAGGAGGCCTGCAAATGACCAGGATAGCCATGATCGGTGCCGGCAGTGTTGTGTTTGCCAACAATATCCTGGGTGACCTGCTCAGTTACCCTGAACTCAAAGACAACCTGGAGTTTTCCCTGATGGATACCGATGCCCGACGGCTGGAAGCTTCGGCAGGCTATGCCCGCCGCCGTATTGAAAGCGAAGGGGCGCAGGCCGGGTTAACAGCCACGATGGATCTGGCTGAAGCCTTAAACGGCGCCGAATACGTGGTTAACATGGTCCAGGTGGGCGGCTTTGCAGCCACCCTGGCCGATTTCAATATACCGGCCGCCTACGGCCTTAAACAGACCATCGCCGACACCCACGGCATTGGAGGCATTTTCAGGGCGCTGCGCACCATTCCGGTTATGCTTGACATCTGCAGGCAGATGGAAACAAGCTGCCCCGAAGCACTGCTGATTAACTACTCCAACCCCATGGCAATGAACGTTTGGGCAGCCTACCGGGCAACAGGCATCAGGGTAGTCGGCCTGTGTCACAGCATCCAGCTAACCGCCGCCATGCTGGCCAACTACATGGATATACCGGCTCCCGAACTGGTCTACAGGGCCGCCGGGATAAACCACATTTGCTGGTTTCTCGAACTTCGCCACCGCGGCAAAGACGCCTACCCTCTCCTTTTCCGGGCGATGAAAGACCCGCTCACCTACTCATCGGACCGGGTGCGCTTTGAAATCATGAAATACTTCGGCCGCTTCGTTTCTGAATCGAGCGAGCACATGGCCGAATATGTGCCCTACTTTATAGCGAGAGATGACCTGGTCAGCAAGCTAAAGATACCGATCAACGAATACATCAGGCGCTGCGAAGAACAGGATCGGGAGTTTGAGAAAACCAGGGAGATCGCCGATGGCAACCGCGAACTGCCTTCTCACTTCAGGACTTTCGAATATGCCGCGCCGATCGTCCTGGCCATGGAAACCAACCGGCCCGGCCGCATCTACGGCAATGTTAAAAACTGCGCCATTATCAGCAACCTGCCTTCCGGGTGCTGTGTGGAAGTGCCCTGTCTGGTTGACGGCAGTGGCATCCAGCCGATCCACGTGGGAGAAATACCGCCCCAGCTGGCCGCCCTCAACCGGAACCACATCAACGTGCAGGAGCTGACCGTAAAGGCCGCCCTTGAAAGAAAGACGGAATACGTATACTACGCCTGCCGGCTCGACCCGCTGGCCTCGGCGGTACTGACCCTGGAGCAAATCGATTCCGTGATTCAGGAACTATGGGAAGCCCACGCAAAGCACCTGGCTTACTTGAAGTAACCCTATGCCGGGACAGAAGTTGGACAGTTAATCTGCTGCCCCGGCATCGCTTGGATATACTTTTAAGGAGGGGCTATTTTGATACTTGTTACCGGTGGTGCCGGGTATATCGGCAGCCACATTGTTAAGGAATTGACGGGCAGGGGTTATAAAACAGCTGTTTTGGATAACCTGAGCACCGGGCACAGGGCTTCTGTCCCGGAAGAATTGAGTTTCTTTACCGCAGACCTGCTGGATAAAGAGGCGCTGGACAGGGCTTTCGAGACGATTCGGCCCGGGACGGTGATGCATTTCGCAGCAAAGAGCATTGTGCCTGAATCGATCTCCAGGCCCCTGGATACTTTCTACCAGAACCTGACGGGAACGATGAACCTGCTCAGTGCGATGCAAAAGCACGGTACCGGAAAAATGGTTTTTTCTTCTACTGCAGCCGTTTACGGGGAACCTGCTGATGTGCCGATCAACGAAGAACATCCCCTCAAGCCAACTAACCCCTACGGTGAATCAAAACTGTTTATCGAAAAAATTATGTCCCGCCTGGCCGATAGCGGCAGCCTGCAGTACATCTCGCTGCGCTACTTTAATGCAGCCGGGGCTGACCCTGATGGACACCTGGGAGAAGACCACCGCCCTGAAACTCACCTGGTTCCCCTGATTCTCGCTGCCGCTGCCGGCAAAAAAGATGACCTTTTAATTTACGGCAACGACTACCCCACTGCTGACGGCACAGCAGTCAGGGACTACATTCACATTTCCGACCTGGCCTCAGCCCATATCCTGGCCCTGGAAGCCCTTCTCAAAGGCAGTAAGACCCGGTCGGTGTATAACCTCGGAAACGAGCGGGGTTATTCCGTGATGGAAGTAATCAAAAAGGCCAAAAAGGTAACCGGAAAAAATATAAACTTCCGGTTCGGGCCGCGCCGTGAAGGCGACCCTTCTACCCTGGTAGCCGGGTCCGGGCGGATTAAAAAAGAGCTGAAGTGGCAGGCCCGCCATTCTGACCTGGAAAACATTATCGAAACCGCCTGGAAGTGGCACCAGGAAAACCCGCACGGATACCGGGATTAAACAGCAGCTTATAGTGCAGCACTTAAATCTCGTGCCGCGAGCAATCTTTAACAGAAGATCGCCAGGCAGGGGTCAGATTAAGCCGGACGGCAGTTGATTCTGCCGCCCGGCTTTAAGAAAATTTTCACCTGCCTTAGATTATTAATCCCGGTTATGATAAAATAGGCATGATGTAGCTGTCCTGTCGGGTTGTGAAATGACCTGCAGCCTGTTTAGGCAATTTAGCACACCCTGAGCAAATTGACAACTCAGAGGTTGATTTTGAAGGGGTTAATCTGTGTATAGCATAATCAAATGGATGCTCTCTCGAAAAATACTAATTGCCCGCAGTGCCGTTTTCGCTGTTGCCCTGGTCTTAACCCTGATCGGAAAAGACTATGCGAGCCATGTTTTTAACTTTAATATAGCCGGCAGCGTCAAAGTTTACCACCTGTTATGGGTTTTCGTAATGGCTGAAATGATCCTGGTGCTGATCCCCAAGTTAGATCACTTCATTGGCTGCGGAAAATTATACGGGAAAAACTACACCCCCAAAGAACATGGCAAGGCAGATTTAATTGAAGACACAAAAACATTCGACAAACGGGCAATCAACGCCATGATGATCTGGGCTGCGATTGTCGCAGCAATCGGAATTTTCCGGGTGGAACCTTACTGGGTGATCATGATCGCCATCCTGTTTTACTTCCTCGATCAGCTTTTCGTTAATGTCTGGTGCCCCTTCCAACAGCTGATAATCCGCAACCGCTGCTGCGCCACCTGCCGTATTTACAACTGGGGATTCGCTATTATTGTGTCCCCCCTGATCTACATTAAATCATTCTGGACTTACTCCCTGGTCGCCATGGGAGCGATCATCCTGCTTCAGTGGGAAATCCTGCATTACAGGTTCCCTGAACGATTCTCCGAAGTTTCGAACGACACCCTGCTCTGCAAAAACTGCAATGACAGGTGCCGCAAAATCCTGCAGATGTAAGCTCTCTTTATCGATCATTCCCGCCAGTACTCCGGCCGGTCAAGCGCTGCGGCACAGTGAACCTTACCCTTTATACTGCCAATCATACCCGGGCTGAGTTCCCGGACCATCCAGGCGTCAGCAACTTCCTCCGGTATTGGATAGGGAGCTTCAAACCCAAGAGTCCCGGCAGGCCTGAAACCATAACGCGGGTAATAACCGGGATGGCCGAGGACAAAAATTAGTTTAACGCCGGACTCCGACAAGATTCTCACCCCTTCTTCAATCAGCCGCCCCCCCACGCCCCTGTTCTGCGAAGCGGGGATAACGGCCAGCGGGGCCAGTATCGCCGCCGGGATATGTTCATTTGAAGCGATTTGCGCCCGGGTGAACAGGATATGCCCGGTAACCTGCCGGCCGCTTAAAGCAACCAGGGACACCAGCGGCTTTGCCGTCAGGTCTGTTAACAGGCTTTCTACAAGCTTTGCAATTTCAGGGCCCTCCTCTTCCCCAAAAGCTTCCCTTTCTGCTGCAAGCAGGGCTGCTAAATCCGCTCCTAAAGCTTCTCTGATGATCATCTGATTGTTATCTCCTTCAACTGGTATTATTCTTCAGTGACAGTGCTGCCGCCGCCATCTGGATTTTAACACAAACTGACGCTGTAATAATTACTGCCTGCCCAAAAAACTTCGAAGCGCCCTGAAAAGAGGATTCCCGCCGGCTTATTCCTGTACAGAAAAAGACGGCAGGCCCGGCCTTACTGCATTCAAGCTTAGCGATCGGCAGAAAATGTAGTATACTCAAATTAGCTGCGCACGCATTTTAACTGGATGCAGCCGTTTATTGAAAGCGCAGGAATGCGGTGTTTGCCAAAACCGGGGAAAGTCAGGTTCATTTAAAGATGAAGCAGCAGGTTCTCTTGGTTTACAACGACAGGGCAGGCTCTCTGAAGCTAAAATATCACCTTGAAGAAGTCCGCCGGTTGATTGAAAATGAAGGTTTCCAGGTTAGATGGGCCAACCTGCAGCAGGTTGGCGGCATAAAATCGATGCTCGGAAACTGCAGGGCTATTGTTGTAGCCGGCGGGGACGGCACTGTAAATTTAGTTGCCGAACAACTCCTGAAAGAAGAAATTAAAAACCCGCCGCCGCTCGCTGTGCTTCCCTGGGGCACCGCCAACGATCTCTGCCGGCAGATTTACCGCAAAGGAAGCACCACTGCAGATATACTGGCTGCCATCAGCAAGGAGACAACTACCCGCCTTGATGTAGGACAGGTTAACGACCGTTATTTTCTTAATGCGGCTGCGGCCGGGATGTTCAGCGATGTTGCATACCTGACCCCGAACCTGGCCAAGAGGCTGCTCGGCAAACCGGCCTATTACCTGCACGGGTTGGCCAAGCTCCTGACTTACCGACCTTTTAGGTTAACTATCGAGGCAGATGGAGAAACCCTGGAAGAAGAAGCCCTTCTCTTCGCAGTTTTAAACGGCAGCCTGGTAGGTGGAATGTTTACCCTGGTCCCCGACGCTGCCCTGAATGACGGAAAGCTCCACCTGCTCACCGTAAAAAAGAGCCTCTCCATTGCTCAAATCCTGAAAATGATCTACCGTATCCTGCGCGGGAATGCCCCTGACCAGCCTGGCATAATTAACCAGACTGCCAAAAACATAACCCTGCAGTTTCCGGCTGACCGGCTGCTGGTTATTGATGGGGAACTGGGCCCGCTTCCGCCCCTGCAGGTAAGCCTGCTGCCCCGCCGCCTGCCTTTTTACTCAAACATAAGTGGAGACTGACCTTCTCTATTGCACCAGCCACTGACATTGAAACAGAAAGCCTGCCCCTCTTCCATGCGGCCAAACGGAACCGGAATCAGGGCCTGTACCCCATATCGCCCCTTAGATTAAACCTTAAAACCAGCAAATACAATGCCGCTTGCAGCTAAATTCTCCGGCTCAGGCTGAACAGATGCTGCCCTGGGAAACTTCCGGGGAGTTTGCCCTGGTTGGCCGGGCCGATAGCACACCGGCGCTGAAGCTTTTCTGGCAGCTTTGGATTAGAGAGTCTAGAGCTTGTCAGGGAGCGGATAATCCACCCCAAATGTTTCGATGGTGATACTTTTTATCACCTGGTCTTCAAGAGGCTTGTCATTTTGACCGCGGTCCACATTGACAATCCGGTCGACTGCTTCCATGCCCCCGGTAACGGTTCCGAAAGCTGCATACTGCCCGTCAAGCTGGGGTGAAGCATCTACCATGATAAAAAATTGTGAACCGGCTGAATCAGGCTGATTCGAACGGGCCATTGATATAACCCCGCGCGTGTGAAGCAGGGGGTTTTCGTGGCCATTATCCGGGAATTCACCCTTTATGCTGTAACCCGGCCCACCTGTGCCCAGCCCCTGGGGGCAGCCGCCCTGGATCATGAAGCCGGGGATCACCCGGTGAAAAATAAGGCCTTCATAAAAGCCATCCGAAGCGAGTGCAATAAAGTTTTTTACCGTATTCGGGGCACTGCCCGGATCAAGTTCAACCTTAATTAAATCACCATTTTCCATTTCGATCGTAGCCACGGGATTAGTTACCGTATCATAGTCTGTCCCGGCGCCTTCCCCAACAGTATCAACACCGGTGCCGTTCCCGGCACAACCGCCCAGCAGGGCAGCAATTAACAATAATCCTAAAATTTTATACTTCACGAGAAATACCCCTCTCTGTCATTTAAGAATATGCTGCAGTTCTCAGTTTTAATCAGTCTATCCCCGGGGTCTTAATTCCCCGGGATGCGAGTGCTTTCTGCTATCTTCAACACAGCTAGATTATAGCCTTTTCTTCGCAAAACAGAAAGTGCGAGCCGGGAAACAGCGGGCACATGATAAAAGGCTGAGCCGCTTTACAGCCGCGGTGGAAATTAACGACTGCATCCGGCTATCTTAACTGAAGGACGGTTTTCTATCCTGCCAGGGGTTTGCCTTCTCGCAGAGGGCGGCAGCGATTAACACTTCCCTTTCGCTGCCGGGTTTACCGGCAATTTGCAGCCCCACGGGGAATCCCTCTTTTGTCCAGCCGCAGGGGATACTGATCGCGGGCAGTCCGGTAACTGAAAAGGCATAGGTCAGCATAATCCAGTCGATATAGCTGTCCATAGCCCGTCCATTAATCTCTGTCGGGAACGCTGTATCTGCTAAAAAGGGTTTGACCGGTACTGTCGGGGTAACCAACAGATCGTATTTTGTAAAGAACTCCAGCATCTTATCCCACAAATCAGAGCGGTGTTTCTCTGCCCTGGCGATGGAACCCCCGGATAAAGCTAAACCCTGCCTGGCGTTGCCAATAATATTCGGGTTCACGACACTAATAAATTCCGGGTTGTCCAGCTCATCCTGGTAAAGGGCGGCATAACGCACCCCTCTTAAAACCGCAGCTGTTTCCTGCAGCCCGCTAAAATCAGGGTTGTCTTCCCTGACGGAACAGCCCATCGCCTTGAAAAGATCGATCGAGCCCCTGGCAATTGAGAGCACCTCTTCGTCAACCGGGGTTAAATTTAAGTTGTCGCTCCAGGCAATTTTAAAACTATGCTCCCGGCTGATAACCGTACTGCCGAAAAAACTCTCTTCTTTAGTTAACTGTGCCACCGGGCTTCTTTTATCCATCCCATTTATAACATCAAGCATTAAAGCCACATCACTGACCGAGCGGGCCATGGGCCCCTCTAACGACATGGTATCCCAGTTAAGCTCATTGGGGTAAGCCGGAACCCTGCCGGGTGAAGGCCTGAGCCCGACTACGCCGCAGAAGCTGGCGGGTATTCTCAGCGAACCGCCCAGGTCATTTCCACCGGCAATCGGACAGAGCCCCGCCGCAATCGCTGCCGCAGAGCCGCCGCTGGAACCGCCGCTGTTGTAATCTAAATTCCAGGGGGTGCAGGTTGCGCCGAACAAATCATTATAGGTTGAACCCCCGGCTGCAAATTCAGGCGTGTTGGTCTTGCCGAGGATAATTGCACCGGCAGCCTTTAATCTCTCCACGACTGCAGAATCGACATCCGGCACATAGTCTTTATAGAGTTTTGAGCCAAATGTAGTCCTAATCCCTTTTGTCAGGGTAACATCTTTAATCGAAACAGGCACCCCGTGCAGGGCTCCGACAGGGCCGCCTGACATGACCGCCTCTTCAGCCTGCCTGGCCTTTTCCAGGGCGTAATCACCTGCTACCGTGCAGTAGGCATTGATTTTCGGGTTGATTTCCTCAATGCGCCTGATAAAAGTTTCTATTACCTCAACCGGGGATATCTTTTTATTTTTAACCAGTTCCGCAATTTGATGGGCCGGCGTGTAGCATAGTTCTTCCGGGCTGGGCATAGCTGAATTCTCCTTTAACCGGTAATTTTACGAACCAGTTTCCCCATTTTATTTCTTCTTTACCAGGGGGCAATCCTTCTCACTTCTTAATTCCTTTTACATTCCGGTGAACACTTCCAGATAGTATTTTCGCCATTCTTCCCAGGGCAATACCTGCCTGTCACCCTTTTCTGTTATCCCTTAATCGGGACGCCACTAAAATATTTTTATGTAAAGTATAAGTTAACGGTCACAGTTATTACCGTTAGGCCCAATAACAGAAGGCGTACGCGCTGGCAAACAGCGGTACACCTTCTGTTATTTCGCTTAAAAAAACTTGCTCCTGCTATAAGAGCTTACTAAGCATCCTGATCACTTTCTTTTCTCTGCTTTTCCAGCTCTTCTTCCAGCTTTTTCTTCTCCTGCGCTAATTCGGCTTGCTCTTTCGCGGCAGCTTCTTCACGCTCTTTCTGCTGCCTGCTTAACTCGTCTTCCAGCTTTTTTTTCTCAGACTCCAGTTCAGCCTGTGCTTTTTCAACCTCTTTTTCACGCTCTTTCTGAAACTTTTCCAGTTCAGATTCGAGCTTTTTCTTATCATCTTCCAGGGATTTTATACGATGCTGCAGTTCTTTCTTGTGGCCGCGCTCGCCCTGAGACTTTACATAGTTATGAATGCTGCGGTAGATGCCAAAAAAGACCATAACCAGTGCACCTGCCAGGGCTGAAGCGACGATCAGCGTAAACAAGGTGGTGCTAATCTCGCCAATGATGTAGTTCACTGTGACAACTTCATTATTGACCATAGCCAATAAAGCAATGACCAAAACAAGCAGTAGAGATAATACAAGGAATACCATTCTCATTGTAGTTTCTCCTTTCTTTAAGGTTTTCGTTGTTTGGATAGGATCTGCTCAGCTAACCTGCAGGTCTCCGGCAGCTGTAAGCGAAAATCCGGAT
>SKOR01000119.1 GCA_007119965.1 Syntrophomonadaceae bacterium | reverse complement strand
GGCAGGGGCGGCAGGGTTGGCTTTAAGCGCAACAGGACAGCTCTCGGGAACCTGCTCCTAAACCTGCGCACCATCCACCGTACTGAGACTATTGATACCGGTTACGAACTTTTTGGCATCAGGCTTTCCATGCCCGTAATGGGAGCTCCAATGTGTGAAACTACTTATAATTTCCTGGGCAATATTGATGACTACCGGTTTATAGTTGACCAGGTGGCCGGCGCGGAAGCGGCAGCAACACTTGCCTTTACAGGAGATTCTCCTGATCCGCCCCTTTACGGAATGGGCCTGCAGGCTATTAACGAAGAAGCCGCCGGCAAGGGTATCCCGATTATTAAACCGCGGAAACCCGCCGAAATTATCCGCCGGATAAAAATGGCCGAAGAAAGCGGGGTTACTGCCGTAGGGATCGATATAGATGCGGCCGGATTTAATAACCTCAACCGGGCCGGCCAACCGGTAGGGCCTCTTTCTGTTTCACAGCTTAAACAAATCACCGCCTGCACAACTCTACCTGTAATTCTAAAAGGAATCATGACTGCTGACGAAGCCCTGAAAGCGGTTGAATGCGGGGCTGCCGGCCTGGTGGTTTCAAACCATGGCGGAAGGGCGCTAGACTCTACCCCTGGAACGGCCGAGGTCCTGCCTGAAATCTCTTCGGCAGTTAAGGGGGCGATCAGGATCCTGGTCGATGGAGGCATTCGCAGCGGGGAAGATGTGCTCAAAGCACTTGCCTTAGGAGCGGAAGCGGTCCTGGTCGGCCGGCCTGTTGCTATTGCCGCGATTGGCGGGGGCGGTGAAGGAGTAAGCCTTTTATACCGGGAATTCTGCGATGAGCTTAAAAGAGCCATGCTCCTGACCGGGTGTGCTGATCTCTCATCTATAAAGCCGAGTGTGATCAGGTCAACTGATCATTTCTAAAAGTTTACAATAATCTATTCTTCAGGCTCAGGGCCGGGCTTAGGTTTTATAAAGTAGAGCTTGAATTTCCTGCCGCTTTTTTTCAGGGAACTGCCAAAACGCCTGGCCAGATCTTCACTTTTACGGTATGTTGTCTTTCCGGTATTCCAGGTTTTTTGTGAAGACCTTGTAACAACACCATGCCCGTAGCGGAAAGGCCTTTTTCCGGTTTTTGCGGTAGCCCTGATCACAGCCCTGGTTACTTTGTAGGTTGAGTCTGCCAGCACCTTGGCCAGCAGGGCGGCAGCCTGCGCGGCGGCGATGCGGCGCAGCTGGCTTCGGTCTTTGCGGGTCAGGGAAGCGCAGTAGTTTTTGGTAATTACCCCCACCCTTAGTGTTAAATAGGCATTGGCGGATCCCTGGATCACTGAGTTGGTAATTACATTGGCAGCCGTGTTAAAGGCCGGGGTCAAAGATGAAAATGAGCTGCCCATGATCGAGGCGATAACCGGTTCAAGCTGGTCTTCAAGCAGATCAAGATTTTCAATCCTGGTAGCCAGGAACGCTGTGGCAAATACATTGCCATAGAGATATGTTAACTCCCGCAGCGACGGTCGCTGGTTATAGAGCAGGGTCACCTGCCAGATCATGCGAAATTGAGCCAGGGTTACGATCACGGCATCGAGGGCGCCGTATTGCGAAATTGCTGTCATCACAAATACGTTGGACGCAGCCGACTTTATGCTTTCATCTGCCTTACTGTTCAAAGCCTTTAATGCTTCCTCAACGGTCTCCAGGTTAGCGGGATCAATGTCCCCGGTTTCGATATGGGGATTCTTTTTTAGCCTGGCTGCCAGCTTGCCAATGTAAGCCCGGTAGACCTCACCGCCAGTTTCTTCGGGAGGAAAAAGGGCTGCCGGTTTTTTTATAATTGCCACCAGGGGAATAAGAATTGCGGCAGCATATACTGCCAGCAGGGTATAGAGAACAATCTGGCCCAGTAATGGATGCAGGCCGGCAGCAAGGCTTACGGCCTGGCTGGTCTGGTTAATAACAAATAGAATGAAAATTACCGTTAAAAACATTACCCAAAGGATAACCAGTTTTTTTAAGTAGTCAAGCAGTGCATCCACCTCCCGGCTGCAGCATAATCTCTCCTTAAAAACTTAGCATTTACCCGGCCATATTCAGTTGTAGTTATCTGCTCACCGGCTTTCCAGGCTGAGCAGTTTCCAAAACTTATTCTAATAATATACTATTTCGGGTTGATAAAACAGTTCCCTGCGCTTTAACTAAAGGTTTCAGCTCATGAGCGGAACTTTTTACCCTGCCCTGTGGTCAGTTTTATGAAGAATAACAAGGGGGTAGGATAGCTGATGATAAAAACCAAACCGGTAAAAGTCTTCATAATATTTCTACTGGGGCTCCTGCTTTTTGGCTTTGCCGCAGGATGCAGTTTATTTGAAACCGGAGAGGGGCTGGCCGCACCGGCAGAAGCATTGGATGAACGCCTGGTCCGGGCCAACAACAGCCTTGGTTTCAGTGTTTTTCATGATTTGCGCCGGGCCGGCGTCGGAGGCGAAAATATTTTCATTTCGCCATCGAGTATTCTTACAGCGCTGGCCATGACTTATAACGGTGCTGAAGGGGAAACCCGGGAAGCCATGAATGAAACTCTGCAGCTGAAGGATATGAGCAGGAGCGAAGTAAATGATGCCTTCGCCGCTTTGCTGACTATCTTGCAAAACCCCGATCCCGAAGTGGAACTGGCCGCAGCCAATTCACTCTGGAGCCGTGAAGGACTCGAATTTGAGGAAAGCTTCATACAGCGCAGCAGGGAATACTTTAATGCTGAGGTTGAGT
>SKOR01000026.1 GCA_007119965.1 Syntrophomonadaceae bacterium | reverse complement strand
TTTTTCATCTTAGCTGCCCTCCCCTTCCCGGTTTACAAACGGAGGCCCGGGGAGCAGGATTGCATCAATGTTAAACTGCACTGCTTCCCGCCCGTCGAAATCGGTTTCTGATGACACACGGGTGCGGATTTCGTCGAGCTGTTCCATGTTTTCAATTTCCTCCAGCATATCGCCAACCCCGCTGTGGGTATGCGCCCAGCCCTGCATATTAAAGCTGCCCTGCTCATTTCCATAGCTAACATTCAGGTTGGAGAGCCAGACCCCGGCAGGCAGGGTTAACCCGAGTTCCTGCATCAGTTCGCTCCAGGGCGGCACCCGGCCCATGGCAGTATTTAAAAGTTCTTCCGCGGCCGTCATTTCATTGTAAAGCACTTCATATTCTACCAGCGGCGCTGCCTGGTTTTCAAGGTCTGCCCTTTCATCCTGCAGGGAATGTAAATAGCTGCGGGACATAATTGTAGTGACCAGCAGAAAAGCGTTAACAGCCAGAATGACCACGAACAGGATAATTACAACCCTGGTCAGAATGCCCTGCTTGCGTTCTTGTTCCCGCTTTGCCTTTATTTCAGGTGGCAGTAAGCTGACGTATTGCAAACTATGATCCCTCCAGGCCGCGGCGGGCAAGACCGGCACAGATCGCGAATTCCACTGCCCGGATGCCCGAACCTTCGGATATTTTAGCGGCATTGCTGAACCCTGCAAAAGGGTTTACCAGACGGACGGGTATACCCAGCACTTCCTCAAGCCGGGCGGTGATTCCGCTCAGCCGTCCTCCCCTGCCGTTGATGATAACCGCTTCCAGGTTTGAGGAGCCTGACTGGTTTTGATAATAGGTTAGCGATGAGCGGGTTTCGGCAATCAGGCTTTTAGCCCAGATTGTATAGGCTTCCCGGACAGCTGTCGAACCGCCCTCCGAATATTTTATCACCTCGTCGAGTGAACACCCGATCCTGCTGGATAGATCTGACAATTTAACTGACACCAGCCTGGCCAGGCGGGGCTGGCCGCGATCAGAGATTAGTATATTGCTGAGGCCGTTAGCCACGTTGACGACAGCTACAGTGCGATCCAGGGCAGCCGGCGGCAGAATGTGCATCAGGCTTAAAGTTGACACATCGATATCTACCGGTTCAAGGCTGGCAAGTTCCAGGGCCTCTAAAAAGCCTTCCAGCATATCGCGGCGGGCAGCTACCAGCAGAACTTCGAGAAGCTTATTCCCATCTTCATCGGCTGTTTCACCGATAACCACGTGGTCTAAAACAACGCTTTCGAGGGGGATAGGCAGGTGCTCCTGGGCATGGTACCGGAGTACATTGGCCAGTTTATCATCAGGCACTTTCGGAATGGTGGCGTAGCGGACCAGGACTCCCTGGTTGGAGATGCCGAGCAGGATCCTGCGGCTGCTGATTCCCCCTGAAGACCACAGCTCACGCAGCGCTGCACCGACTTCCTGCGGATTGACGACCATTCCTTCATCGACGGAGCCTTCAGGCAGCTTTTCCTCGGCCATATTGAGCAGTTTCGGTTTGGCTGCGCTGCCTGACGCTTCAACCGCCCTGACCGTGCCTGTATCTATCTCCAGGCCTACAGATTTGTTAGCTGTGCTTAACGCCATCTTAAAGACATCTCCCTGCTTATTATATCTGGGTGATAACGGTAAATATCGGCAGGTAAAGGGCAATCAGCATTCCCCCGACCAGGATGCCGATAACCACCAGCATCAGGGGTTCAATTAACGAGGTTAACCCCTTGGTCATTGTAGCCACTTCCTCTTCAAAGAAATCGGCGACCTTATCCATCATATCGGGGATATCACCGGTTTCTTCGCCGACCGAAATCATGTGGGTAACCATCGGCGGAAATACGCCGCTTTCTTCCAGGGGGCCGGAAACGCTGCTCCCTTCCTGGATTTTTTCACCCGCCACTTTCGTCGCCTCGATGACCATGGTATTACCCGATGCGTTGCCTGAGGCTTCTAAAGCCTGGACAACGGGGACGCCGGTGGCCATCATGGTTGAAAAGGTTCTGGCAAAACTGGCAATAACCGATTTTTGGATCAGTTCGCCGAATACCGGCAGGCGGAATTTAAGCCGATCAAGCTGTTTTTTTCCTGTTTTGCTCTTTGAATAAGTGTGCAGTCCAAAAGCTACCAGGAATAAAATAGGGAAAATAATATACCAGTAAGCCATCACCAGGTCCGACACCCCGACAATCAGGCGGGTTGGCAGAGGCAGTACAACATCGGGTGGGAAAAAGCCGACAAATATGGGCACCAGGAAAACCAGCATCCCGATCAGGATTATAAAAGCGAAAGCGAGTACCGCCACGGGATAAAAGAGGGCTGATTTAACATTATCGCGCAGCTCTTTATCTTTCTGGAGCTGAGTGGACAGGCGGGTCAGGGTCGCTTCCAGGGTCCCGCCGGCCTCGCCCGCGCTGACCATGTTGACATACAGATCGGAGAAGATATTGGGGTAGCCCCCTAGGGCTTCACTGAAGCTGACCCCTCCTTCAACATTGCGGCCAATTTCGGTTAACGCTGCGCTGAGGGTTTTATTGGTTACCTGCTTGCTGAGAGTATAAAGGGCCCTGGTTAAAGGAATCCCCGAGCTGATCATGGCCGATAACTGGCGGCTGAACAGGCTCAAGTCGCCCAGCTTTACCTTAGAAGCTATCTTTAACTGGCCGAAGAGCGAAGATTCTTTGACCTCTTTGATATCCATGGCCATTAAATCCATGCTGCGCAGGCGTTGAATGACGCCGGCCTGTTCTTCGGCTTCAAGGCGGCCGGTTA
>SKOR01000032.1 GCA_007119965.1 Syntrophomonadaceae bacterium | reverse complement strand
GCCGGTTTTTAAAATAAGGTAAAAATAAACAAACCGGGAGCAAATAGATCAAACGACAAGGGAGATGATCAAGTGAAACCAGGTATTTGCGGCTTCCTGCCAATACCCGACCTGCTCAAGGCAAAAAGCGTGCTCTGCATTCAACCTCATTCCGATGACATGGAAATCGGGGCTGGTGCGACTATCGCTCATATGACCGGGTTGGGTTCTTCAGTAAAATGCCTCACCGTTACCGACGGTTCAGCGGGCACTTGTAACCTATCGGCAAATATTGAGCAGCTGAAAGCGACAAGGCGAAGCGAAACCGAGCGGTCTGCTGAAATACTGGGGGTAAAAGAATTACTGTGGTTTGATTATGCCGACGGCGGGAACCTGCCTTATGAAAGCATCCGGGCAGAAATAACCCGCACCATCCGCCGCCTCAGGCCTTCTGCGGTTTTAGTCTGCGATCCCTGGCTGCCCTATGAAGCCCATTCTGACCACAACCGGACGGGTCTGGCTGCTGCTGAAGCATCCCTCCTGGCAGGCATGCCAAAATTCTGCCCGGCAGACTCTGAGGAGGGAATTATGCCCCATAAAGTAGACATGGTTGCATTTTACTATACAGCGTATCCGAATACATTTGTAGATGTAACTGTCACATGGAAACTTAAACTGGAGGCAATTGACTGTCATGCCAGCCAGTTTTCGGGGAAAAAAGGAGAGAAGTTGAAACAATACCTTACCGCCAGGGCGCGTGAACAGGCTGCAGGCCGCGGTTGTGACCTGGTCGAGGCGCTTAAGGTGCTTTCTGTCGGCCACCTGCATATTTTTGAAGAAGCCTGGCAGTGCTGATCTGGAGCAGCAACCACCTGATAAATAGGTTTTTTAAAATCACTCAACCTCGAGGCCCGACCCGAGAATGCTGTCACTGGTGAGCTGCAGCTGGAATATATAGTAGTAAAGTGTTTCCAGCTGGTCTTTCGATAAACCTTCAAAGTCAAAAGCTATTCCGGTCAGGTCATCGCCGCCTTCAACAGGCTGGTCCGTCCTGATCACCCTGCCGCTTAAAGTTAGCACCGAACCTTCACCAGGCATGGAGACGGTAAACTCTAAAACAGTTCCTGCTTTGACCAGCGGATCAGCCTCGATTAAAGCGTAGCACCCGCTCAGTGAAAGGTCGTTAATCCTTCCATGGCGAGCTGTTTCGTGTTTATCAGATTTATATTTAAAGGGTAGGTTGACACCAAAACGGGAAAATCGTCTCAGGGAAGTTTTATCAATCTTTATCGGTTTACTGCAGACCAGCAGGGGCACTTTACTCTGGCGGACATCTATGACAAAAACATTGGTCACGTAAGCTTCCTGTTTCTGTTTATCCACCTGCCGGAGAGTCAGTTCCTGGCTTTCCCGGAATTTCACCGGAACATTATTTGTTAAAGGAGCCTGCAGGACGAGGTATGCTCCTTCCAAATCTTCGACGGTTGTCTGGTAGCTTTTTATGGCTTTTTGGTCATCGGCAAATTCAACTAAAATTTTGTTGCCGGGAGCGAACAATTTTTCAATCAGTTTGTTTTCTTCCATAATGTGCTTTCCTCCTCCTGGTAATTGCATCCTATCAATGGGATATATGGTGCTTTCTCCATTATAACCCGGAATTCCTGCCCTGCCCTGTTATTAGGTGTTTTTGGCCTTCAGGCTTCGGAGCTGAAGGGGTATCCCCTGGCGGTTAAGTTCCCGCTTAATCAGGAAGAAGGTTACCAGGAACGCCAGCAGGTCACTGACAGGCCTGGAAATCCACACGCCCTCTAAACCGATTAACTGAGAAAAGATGAGCAGGAAGGGGATGAAGAGAATGACTTCCCGCAGGATCGAGAGGAGCAGAGAAGGAAGCCCTTTGCCTGCAGCCTGGAAGTAGGTGGAAAATACTACCTGGGCTCCGATCAGCGGGAACATAACCACCATGATCCGCAGGGCTCCTCCGGCAAGAGTGATTAATTCAGCTTCCCGGGTGAAGATGCTGACAAACAACAGGGGAAAAGCAAAGTAAAGAAAGCCAAAAAGCGTGGCCAGAGCGGTGCTGACCGCGACTCCCTTACCGAGGGTTTCACTGACCCGACCCATCTTGCCCGCCCCGAAGTTAAAGCCGATAATCGGCAGCATCCCCTGCGCTATACCGATAACCGGCATGAGGGCAAACATAAACAGCCGGAAAACAAGGCCCAGGGCAGCTATGGGCAGGTGGCCGTAAACGGCAAGAATATTATTGGCAACAACCAGGGAAAGATTGGTGGATATTTGCAGGATCATCACCGGAAACCCGATCACGTAGATCATCCGGATTGTTGCCGGGTGCAGCTTCAGGCAGGACCAGTTAATTTGTATATCATCTTTGCCGGCAATAAAATAGCGGATCATAACGGCCACGCCAATTATCTTGGCCAGGACAGTTGCA
Source organism: Syntrophomonadaceae bacterium (assembly GCA_007119965.1). Taxonomy (GTDB): domain Bacteria; phylum Bacillota; class Dethiobacteria; order DTU022; family DTU022; genus T3SED10-7. The sequence goes on along the minus strand of SKOR01000032.1, from coordinate 8,265 downwards.
ACGGCAGCGCCTCGGACACCCATGCCCAGCGCGAAAATAAAGATTGGATCCAGCACAATGTTAACCAGGGCTGAAATAATCATTACATACATCGACAGCTTCGGCTTACCGGCGGCCCTGACTGTGTTATTCAGGCTCATGATCAGAAAAAACATAACCGAACCGCTGGTAATAACAATCACGTATTCGCCGGTTAAAGCCAGGATCCCGGGGGTAGCCCCAAACATCACCAGCAGCGGTTCAAGATAAAAAAACCCAACCAGGGCAACGATTAGGCCGTATATTAAAGAAAGGCTGATTACCTGGCCTACGGCGTTGCGGGCAACTTCCTTTTCACCGCTGCCGAGAGAACGTGACATAAGCGAAGCTGCTCCCACCCCTGTTCCGATACCAAGGGCTCCTAAGAGCATCTGGAAAGGAAAAGCAACAGAGAGAGCAGCGATGGCTTCACTGCCGAGCATGCCGACAAAGATGGTGTCAACAATGTTGTAAGTGGCCATAACCAGCATTCCTGCTGTGGCGGGCAGGGAAAAACGGATTAAAAGCGCGGTGATGCTCTCTTCGCCCATCCGGGCTGCATTGTTCTGCATCTGAAATAACTTCCTTCCTGCGTTTAAGGACTTACCTGTTTTGGCCGCTGCAGAAGTCTGACTCTATTTTATGCTTTATCAAAACCGCGGGCAAGAGCAGGAAATACAACCGGGACACAGGATAAGTGACAGGCAAAACAATCTCCGGCCGTCACCTGTGAAATGCAGTGAGCAATAAAAGCCGGTGCCTGTATAATGACCAGTATTGATGTTATTATTACATTATAAATAACAGATCTTGCCCTGGCGGTTGTTCTCCGAACAAGCAGCGGCCGCTACCAGGCAGGGAAAATGCGGTGCAAATAAATTAGGACGGAATAGGAGTGTGCAGATGGGAAAGACTTATAAAAACATCCTTTTTGACCTGGACGGAACCCTGACTGATTCGGCACAGGGTATCTGCAAATCGGTTCAACATGCCCTCAAACAATACGGTATCGAGGCAGCGCTTGAAGAAATAAAGCCGTTTATTGGCCCGCCGCTGCATCAGTCATTTATGGAGCAATACGGTTTCAGCGAAAAAAAGGCTTTCCAGGCTGTCGGGTACTACCGGGATTATTACCGTGAAACAGGCATCTATGAAAACAAGCTTTACCAATCTGTGCCCGGAATGCTCGAGTCTCTGGCCGCTGAAGGGAAGGAGCTTTTCATAGCCACATCCAAGCCGACTGTTTTCGCTGAAAAAATTGTGAAGCACTTTAACCTGCACCGTTTCTTCACAATCATTGCCGGCAGCAATCTAGACGGTACCCGTGTTGAAAAAAGCGAGGTTATTGAATATGTCTTGACGAATATTGCCAACCTGAACAAAGCGGAAACAGTAATGGTCGGAGACCGCAAGCACGACATCAGGGGTGCCCGCACCCGGGATCTCAGTTCTATCGCCGTCACCTATGGCTACGGATCGCTTGATGAGCTCAAATCCGCCGGGCCAGACCACATAGCCCACTCTGTAGAAGAGCTTGAGGAACTGCTGCTGTCCGGGTAACAAAGTAATCCGAACTTAACAACCCTCCTATTCTTCTTTCGCTTTGGCCCGGATCAGGCTGCATGGGGCCGGCTATGGACTGCAGGGTAAGCGCTGCAGGAATTCCTGGACTCCCCATCAATAAGTTAACAAAAAGGTGACAGGCTTCTTTTTGTTAACTTATTTGCGGCTGCTGTTTATCTATGCGTTAATAGGTATAATTGTAGGCAAAAGGCATAAGGAGCGCTATACTGAAAGCAATGCTAATAAAAGTTTATCTTCCGCCATATATAAAAAGCAGCCGCCTCTGTGAAAATGGCTATGTGACCATGGAAGAAGGAGCCACACTGAAAGATCTATTCAAGCTCCTTGAAGTTCCTTATCCCCACGGGATGGTGCATCTCTGCCGTGTCAATTACGAGAAAGCAGGCCTGAGCAGGGAACTGAAAGACGGAGACACCGTCAGCTTCTTTACTTTGATCTCCGGCGGATAGTAATACGCAAATATCCGGGGTCAGACTATAAAAGTAACTTATTTTAAGATAAACCCTTCGCGCATCCCTGCTGCATTTTAAAGGGTCCTGCTGTCAGTGTCCGGTCAAAACAACATAGAAGAAGGTGAGGCACAGACGGGCACCTGTCGCTTCACCTTCTTCCTCATCAATACGCTCTCTTTAAGCGTCTTTAGGTCATATTAAAGAAAAACGTCAGCAGCTGGTCGCGCTTATCAGCGGGGAGGCGGCTTAAGACCGTGTTTAACGGGGCCATTTTTTCAGGCAAATCCATGCCGCTGAGGCCAATATGAGGAATAACAGCGCCCATTATTTCTTCGATCGGTTTGCCTGCAACAGCGTCAACAACTGCATTTAACCCGTCAGTGTCGACCGATGAGCCGTCACGACGCAGCCTTTCGACTACTGTATTCAGGTCTTTAACGTATTTTTCCACATACGGTACGTTGGCATGGCTCAGGCTGACATGCAGGTTGGGCGGGCTTCCACCGCAGGCGAACTGGGGGATCATTTTCCAACCGAGCAGGCTCATTTCATCATCCACTTCAAATATATTTACTTCATTCGAAGCCATTGTAAACATACACATATCCGGATCGCCGAGGATTTCGATGCCGTTAATCCGGTTAATTCCTTCGATCATAGCAGCGGTGGCTTCCTGGGAACTACGGACAATTTCGCGGAAGCCTTCTTCGCCCAGGAAGCGCAGCATGGCCCATGCGGCGGCAAATGGGCCGCCTGACCGGGTGCTCTGGGCAGTAGGGTTGATTACAACATATTCGGTTGTTGAAGAACAGACGAACCAGGCATATTTGCGGAGATCGCGGTTGCGGTAGAGGATCACCGAGGCATTTTTCGGGGTGTAGCCGTACTTATGAAGGTCGGCAGATATGCTTGTTACCCCATCAAGAGAGAAATCAAAATCTCGCAGTGATTCACCCATCCGGCGCATGATCGAAAGGTAAATACCGCCAACGCAGCCATCTACATGGAACAGAATATTTCTTTCGCCGGCCAGGGCCGCCATTTCCCTGATCGGATCAATCGAGCCGTGTGAAAAGTTCGGTGCTGAACCGACGGCGATGATTGTATTTTCACTCAGCGCATCCTTAAAAGATTCCACGTCAGCGCGGTAGTCAGTTATATCAAGGTCTGTCTGGACCACGGTCAGGCCAAAATAATGGGCGGCTTTCAGGAAGGCAGGATGAGCGCTAACCGGTAATACCATTTCCGGTTCTTTAATATGCGGGCGGTTTTCCCGTGCCCAGTCGCGGGCCGTTTTTACAGCCATAAGGATACTTTCGGTGCCGCCGCTGGTCATATTGCCAACTACTTCGTCGTCTCCGCGCAGCAATTCGTTAATAGAGGCAACCACATCTTTTTCCAACCTGCCAATGCTGGGGTACATGTTGACATAAAGGGCGTTTTGGGGAAGGAAACGGGTGTAGGCTTCTACGGCAAGGTCGTGTGCATCTTTACCAGGGTCATAGAGTCCCGTCATAACCCTGCCTGTAGTCCAGTCAACGTCTTTTTCTGTGAAAGTCATCAATTCCCTGACCACTTCTTCATGGGAAACTGCTTCAGGCTGCATAGCGCCTTTCATCTTAAGCCCTCCTTTAATTACAATGCTTGTCGGCAAAAAACAGGTCTTTTTTTCTGCCGGCTATTTGTTGCTTTGCTTGTAAGCTCCATGGAGATATATGGATGTAATATTTTTACTGATAGTTTCGATGTCATTTTCCCTGTCTAAAACTACATCCCAAAAATACTCTTTGATCATATAGACAATAGTTTTGGCGGCAACCTCATGCCTGATGTGCATTTTTGCCAGCCCTTTATTGCAGGAGTAAGCATAGTCTTCCACGGCCTTATCGATGTACTGCTGAAAAAGGTCTTCCAGGTAATTCTGGATCGTAGAAGACCGCCCCATGGCCTGGTAGATTATTTGCAAGAGAAGGCGATGTTTGACTGCCAATTGCAAGACATGCCTGATCTCCTGGACCTGCCTTTGCTCCACTTCATGGATGGAGTTTGGTTCGTAGGGCCGATAAAGGATCTTGTTGAAATCTTCGGCTATCTCATTCATAAGGTTTTTTAGAATGTCATCTTTGCCCTTGAAATGGGTATAAAGGGTTCCGTAACCAACACCGGCTTTACGGCTGATATCCATCATGGTGTTGTCAGAATAGCCACTTTTTAAAAATATTTCTTCGGCCGCTTTTAATATGGACTGCCTGTTGGCGAGACCGCGCCTTTTTCTGCCGTCTGCAACAGTGTGTTTCATGTTAGTTTGTCACCTCTGAAAGCTCTTGATATAACTGACTGGTATGCATTGACAGGTAGTCAGAGTTTATGTAAAATATAGTTGACTATCAATCATATTTTTTATTATAATTCAGTTTGTATTAACTGTCAAGATAAGAGGCAATTCAGATGTTGACTTGCTGTCAAATATAAGCTCTCCATTAATTATTGGTTCGCGCTATCCTGTCTCAAGCTGAATAATCAACGTAAATGTTTGCAAACCTGAATCGTATTGATGTAAATTGAATTACATTTCAAGAAAAGGAGCAGAAACCATGAAAGATGTGATTGATGAACAGAGTCTTCCCAGGTCAACACATATCGGCTATGCTATCGGTTCGTTAGGCACCGGGGTTTTCTCTACAGTGCCCGGATTACTGTTGCTAAGCTTCATGGTCCGTCAATTGGAAATCCCTGCAGCCGTGGCCGGGGTTGTCCTTCTTATCCCCAGGCTTTGGGACGTGATATCCGATCCCCTGTGCGGTTCGTTATCTGATCGAACATTTACCAGGTGGGGGGCAAGGAGGCCATGGATGTTGGCAGGTTCGCTGACCCTGCCGGTTGCTTTTATGTTTTTATTTACTGTGCCCGATCTTCCTGTCAGTTCCCTGATCTGGTATATCCTGTTCATATATATTTTGGGGACAACTACTTTTACAATTTACCAGGTGCCGTACATAGCAATGCCTGCGGAGATGACTGAGAACTACCATGAGAGGACAGCGATTATGTCCTGGCGGATTGCTTTTATGACTGTCGGTATTTTAGTCGGAGGAGCTTTTGCTCCCGAGCTGGTCAGCGCCGGTGGGGGCGGCCGTGAGGGTTATGCCCTGATGGGCCTGGTTATCGGGTTTATCCTTTTCATTTTTATGTTTGGTTCTTTTATCGGTACGCGGCGGGTGCCTAATGTGCGCCCAGTTGTTTCAACGGCGCCTTTCCGCAAACAATTTCAGGCAGCAATTGAGAATAAGCCTTTTTTTGTCCTGCTTGCAGCATATTTTGTTCAGGTGCTTGGCGTTGGTGTCATGCTGGCGGGGGTCGATTTTTTTTCAGCCAATATCCTCGGTGATCCCGGTCAGACCAGCATTCTTTTTGTCTGTCTGATTGGGCCTGCCCTGATTACAATGCCTTTCTGGGCCCGGGTTGGGCGGCGCTTCGGTAAGCTTGCCGGTTACAGGATCTGCATCGTGCTCTTTGCTATTGGCGGTATCCTGATGATGCTTGGCAATCCCGATAACCTGTGGCAGATTTATCTGTTTGTGTTTATTATGGGTGCCGGTTATGCGGGAACCCAGCTGTTTCCTTTTTCGATGCTGCCTGATACAATCAGTTCTGACACGGTGCGGACAGGCTATCGCCGCGCAGGAGCTTATACAGGGATATGGATGGCCGGCGACAAGGGCGGTTTTGCTGTAGGGCCGGCTATTTTTGCCGCAATCCTGGCGATAACCGGTTACATTGAAACCGAGGGAGGAATTTTAATTGACCAGCCCGATCTTGCGTTAACCGGCGTGCGCTTTGGGTTCACCCTGCTGCCGGCTATATTAATGGTCGTGAGCCTCCTGATTTTGCAAAAATACAGGTTGGACGATGAAACAAAGGCCATGCTCGGGGCTGATCGGTAACCTGGGGATTCGTGCCACTTTATGGGATCCTGTTCTACAGAGTTTCCTGACCCCGTGATACATTACATGTAACCGGGATAGCTGCGGGAAAGCAGCATTCTGTTCAGCAGCTTTCCGCGTAATATTTAAAAAGTTTAGCTGCACATGTCTCCAAAGGGATTCGGCTCTTAGTTAACAGCTGCCGTAGTCCTGCAGTATAGCCGGGGAGATACAGACACAAAAACATCACAGAAATGGGGTTTGCCAGAATTGCCAGGGTACACAGGAAAAATACTGGTGGTGAATTTAGATAGCGGATTAATTGAAGAAGAAAGAGTGCCAGATGAGGTTTATGAAAGGTTCCTGTCCGGAGTGGGGTTGGGGGCTTATATCCTCTACCGGGACATCCCCGGAGGGGCAGATCCACTGGGCCCAGAAAACATGCTCGGCCTCGTAAGCGGGTTACTGACCGGAACAGGGAGCCTGGTGACCGGCAGGTGGATGGCTGTCTGTAAGTCGCCGCTTACAGGTGGGTGGGGCGACGCCAACTGTGGCGGCTCCTTTTCTCCGGCCATCAAACAGTGCGGTTACGACGGTATTTTCTTCAGGGGCATCTCCGAAAAGCCGGTTTACCTGCTGATCGATAATCAAGGAGCCCGCCTGGAAGATGCTTCCGGATTGTGGGGGAAAGATGCCGTCGAAACTGAAGATTACCTGGAACAAAAGCACGGTGGCAAAAAGAAGCCATCGGCTGCCGTGATCGGAACTGCGGCAGAAAAGCTCTCCCTGATATCAGGGATCTGCAACGACCGCGGGCGAATTGCTGCCCGCTCGGGTTGCGGTGCGGTAATGGGTTCAAAAAAACTAAAGGCGGTTGTCCTTAACGGCAGCAAAAAAATTGAATGTGCCGATCGTGATAAAGTACGGTCCCTTAGCAAGGTATATGCAGGAAAAGTAAGGAAGGTGAAGCTTCCCGGTCTGGTTAGCGGAAATATGCTTGCCCTGGCCGGCAAGCTTATGGGCAGGCTAAAAATGATGGTGGCCCTGGACGGCATGATGGCTGCTGTTCCACTTCTGAAAAAATGGGGCACTGTTTATAACAATAACCTGGGAGTTACTTCCGGTGATCTGCCCATTAAAAACTGGAAAGGCTCGGTTATAGACTACAAACGGTCATACTACAAACATCTGAACCCGGATTTAATTATCGATCGTGAATATAAAAAGTACAGTTGTTATTCCTGTGTTATTGCCTGCGGCGGGATCTGCAAGATTGGCGATATCGGCAGCGGCGCTTTTGAAGAGACACACAAGCCCGAATATGAAACCTGTGCAGTATTTGGCGGCCTTTTAATGAACAGGGATCGTGAATCTGTTTTCTATCTCAATGAACTGCTGAACCGGGCCGGCATGGATAGCATATCGGCCGGAAATACGGCAGCTTATGCTATTGAGTGTTATGAAAACGGGCTGCTGACCAAAGAAGATACCGGCGGGTTAGAGCTGACCTGGGGCAATTCGGAGGCGATAACCGGGCTGGTGGAAAAAATGATTGCCCGTGAAGGGATCGGCGATCTGCTTGCTGACGGGGTAAAAAAAGCAGCAGAAAAGCTGAGCCCTGAAGGTGCAGATTTTGCCATCCACGCAGGCGGACAGGAGCCCGGGCTGCACGATCCGCGCCTGGACCCGCTGTTGGGTGTCCACTTCAGCGCTGATCCCACCCCTGGACGGCATACTATCGGCTCCGGCCAGTATTACCTGCTCTCGCACCTGTGGGAAGAAGTCTCCTGGGCCCCGCGAATTACCAGGTATGCGAAAAAAGATGAGTATATCCCATCTGAAAACGAAGCCCTGAAAGCTGTAGCCCAGGCCTGCTATAAGCAGGTGATTGACGGTTCGGGAGGCTGCCTGTTTGCCGCCCTGTCGGGAATACAGCACTGGCCAATTTTCAGGTGGCTGAATGCAGCGACAGGCTGGGATAAATCAGCCGACGAGTATATGGAAATAGGTAAACGCATTCAAACCCTGCGCCAGCTGTTCAATATTCGTGAAGGGGTTGATCCCGGGAAATTCAAAATCCCCGCCCGGATAGCGGGATATCCGCCTTTAACTGAAGGCCCGTTGAAGGGCAAGTCGGTCCCGATTGAAGAAATGGTGCGGCTGTACTGGCATTATTTCGGTTGGGACGAAAACAGCGGAGCCCCCCTGGAAGAAACAACAAAAGAACTCGGACTGCAGCAAATGCAATAATGGAGTTGGGGTCAGGCTTCAGCTTTTACTTATTTCCG
>SKOR01000017.1 GCA_007119965.1 Syntrophomonadaceae bacterium | reverse complement strand
GCCCGCGGCGATGTGGAGCCCTGCGCCTTTGTTCACTTTGCAGCTGACAATATAAAGGGCAAAAAACTGGAGGAAGTCCTGAAAAATCCATTCTTCAGGGCATACCGGGAACACCGCCCGTTCAGTGAAAACCTGCTCAGACCCTGCCCGCTGATTGATCAGCCGGAGAACATGCGGGCCATGGTTCAGGAAGCCGGTGTTTCGCCAACCCACATCGGAGCCGATTCGATATTACATGGAAGCCATGCCAGGCAGATTGATCGGATTGCAGCAGCCTGGGAAACAGCGGCTGATCGGTTGCGGGTAGAATTACAAAATGAATCTGCAGGAACAGAATTGGAAAAAGTGTAAACAAAACCAACCAACCAGGCGGCGAAGGCAGGGGCCCGGAAAAGGGATATCTTTCGAAACAAAATAGCCAGGCAATTTTAAACAGGTTTAACCCGGGAACTGCCGGATAGCTGTATTGGCCTGATCAAACCGTATTATTCGAACAGCTTCTGCAGAGCCGCCGAGGATGCACCCTCCGACTTGCTATCGGATGTAATTAACCTTAAATATAAAGGCCGGGTTATGCGCAGGGCGGCCCACGGGAATAAGGGCCCCCCTGTTTATCATCTGCTGCCCGGCCAAATTACTGCTTCCCAATGGCCGGATATGTGTTATTCTATAAATAAAAAAGGAGAACAACCTATTGAGAAGCAGAGACAGTTATGCCGAACCTTTCAGAATAAAAATGATCGAGCCAATCAGGCAAAAGGACCGAAAAAGCAGGGATTTGCTGATTGATAAAGCCCATTATAATGTTTTTAACCTTAAAGCTGAAGATGTTTATATTGACCTGCTGACTGACAGCGGCACGAATGCAATGAGCGCTAACCAGTGGGCAGGCATGATGCTCGGTGATGAATCCTATGCCGGCTGTGCAAACTTCTACCACCTGCAGGACGCTATCCTCGATATTATCGGCTATAAGTACGTGGTCCCCACCCACCAGGGAAGAGCTGCTGAAAACATCCTGATGTCAATGTTTGTCGGTGAAAAGCAAACCGTCCTCGGAAACATGCATTTTGACACAACGGAGGGACATATCCGCCTGAGGAAAGCCGAACCGCTCAACCTGATCATCGATGAAGGGATCATGCCTGATACTAATCACCCCTTTAAGGGCAATATAAACCTGGTTAAACTTGAAAAGGAACTTAAAAAGCGCGGGCCCGAGCAAATGCCCCTGCTTATAATGACCGTAACCAGTAACAGTAACGGGGGGCAGCCTGTTTCAATGGAGAACATGCGGGAAGCTTCGGCCCTGGCTAAAAAATACGGCCGGCCCCTGATTATTGACTGTGCCCGGTTTGCAGAAAACTGCTATTTTATCAAGCAGAGGGATGAAGCCTACCGCGATAAATCGATTCGGGAAATTGCCCGGGAACTGTTCTCTTACGCCGATGGGTGCACGATGAGCTCAAAAAAAGACGCCCTGGTCAATATAGGCGGTTTTCTGGCCTTCAAAGATAACGAGGAATGGTACGAAAAAGCTGTACAGATTCAAATCTGTTATGAAGGTTTCCGCACTTATGGAGGGCTGGCCGGGCGAGATCTGGAAGCGCTGGCCCGGGGCCTTTACGAAGGCACAGAAGAAGACTACCTGGAAGACCGCATCGGCCAGGTCAGTTACCTTGGCCAAAAATTGATTGAGGCCGGCGTTCCGATTATGAAACCGATTGGCGGGCACGGCGTCTTTGTAGACGGAAAATCCTTCCTGCCTCACATCCCCCAGGCCCACCTCCCGGCCCAGGCCCTGGTTGTTGAATTGTACCGTGAAGCGGGAATCAGGACAATTGAGCTGGGCACCTGCGCCTTTGGCTACGTTGATCCTGAAACCGGCCAGGAAGTATACCCGACCCAGGACCTGGTACGCCTGGCTGTCCCCAGGCGGGCATATACAGACCGCCACATGGATATAGTGGTTCGTGCCTTCGAAAAAATTGCTGCCCGCAAAGACCGGATATGCGGACTGGAAATTACATACCAGGCAGAGATATTAAGGCACTTTACCGCCCGCTATAAACTGCTTTAGTGCTTTAACAGAAACCCTGTCAAGGTTCCAAAAAATAAGGATTGCCCGGCAACCGAGACCGGGCAATCCTTGTGCATATGAAGGGCTGGGAACTGCTTTAGAAAACATCCTGATCGATAAATATATCAACAATATCAGCCATTAACATTTCCAACTGTTCTTCTCCGACCCCCAGCAGATCGAGTGATTCCTGGGAGAGAGGGTACATCAGGCCATCAACACCCAGCCCCATGCCCATCTGCAGGGTTACGGCATCGGCAGTGTGGACAATTGCCGTAAGCTCGGGGTTCTCCACGGCCTGTTCCGGGTTATGGTGGCAGGCAATCGCCTCGACAAGATCACGGGGCAGTTTCCACTTTTCAGCCACTTTGCCGCCGACAGTTGCATGGTTGAACCCAAAAAGATTATCTTCTGCCTGGTCAAAAGGAATATTCTCTTCATTGACCGCGGCAAGGACTTCCTGGTAAGAATCGCTGAGGTAACTGTTTAAAACCAGCTTGCCAATATCATGGAGCAGGGTGGCGGTATAGGCCAGCTCGACCGAGCGGTATTTATTTTTTTTAGCCAGCAGCCGGGCAAAAACAGCAGCACACTGGGAATGCTTCCAGAGCTCCCCTTCACCCATTACATAACCGCTGAGCTCCTGTTTCAGGATTTTACTAACCGATGCCGCCAGCACAATACTGCGCACGGCATTAAAACCAATTAACACAATGGCATCGGTAACTGTTGCAATCCTGCGCGAATAACCATAATAAACGGAGTTTGCCATCCGCAAAACCTGGGCTGTCATATTCTGATCCCGGTTGATTACTTCGTTAATATCAAAAGCAGTTGAATCAGGATCTTCGGTCAACTCCATTACCCTGACGACAATATCCGGCAGTGAAGGAAGTTCGTCGACTTTTGCTACAATTTCATCTATCGATACCTTGGTCATAGTTCACCTCCAGGTTAGAAAACGGTGAAACAATTATAACAATTTTCTGCACACAAAGTCAATGCAGGACAATGAATAACAATAACCGGGCTCAGGCCTGACCTCAATTATTGCACTTCCAGGTTGCGATGTGCTGCAGGCCGGGGAAGTCAGGCGGAGGAGTGTCGGTTATCCACTGACCGGGAAGATCCAGTTCCTGTGCCGCCATTTCGAAATGGCACATGGCGATGCCCATGTCGATATTCTGGATGCGGATTTTCCCCAGGATCCGGTTATAGATCTTACTTTCTTTGAGGAAAAGGTGAAACGCTCCTGCTTCGTCTTTAATTATCCGCCAGGGTTGACGGTTTGAGGCTGAGGGACCTATCCGGACAACCTCTAAAGCTTCACGGTAATCGCCCGCTTTTGTTTCTGTCAGCGGTGTTTCACCGTCAGCGTCAAAAAAGAGTTCGGCCCATTTTTTTCGTTTAGCCGACCCTGCACTGAAGCGGAACAGGCGGTCGGCAGCAGATACCTCCTCTGCCGGATAACCGACCGGAGTAATCGCCGGAAGCAGCTCATCTTCGGCCAGTCCCATTTTGGCGGCAAAGGCGCTTCTTCTAAACGTGCCGGCCAGCCAGCATGTTCCCAGGCCCAAATTGGTGGCCTTTAATAATATCTTCTCCATAGTGTAGCCCAGATCTTCTAACGCTCCGGGCCCTTCTTTAACCGCTCCCAGAACATAGTGACGTGCTCCTTTAATCACGCCGTAAGTGCCCAGGCGGCGCATTTCTTCTCTGCCAACTGGTTCGAGATCCAACAGCTCAAAACGGACTGCCGCTCCAAAATGACCTGTTTTTAAACCCCGGCAGTAATTAATCAGTTCCCGGTATAATTCATCTTCCAGGGGTTTTTTAAGGTAACTGCGCACTGATATCCTCTGCCTGATTGCTTCGATTGCTTTTATGCCAAACACCTCAACTTAAACCAGCTTATTTGCGCTTAATAAAAAAGCACTACCCCATTATAACCGAAATGCATCTGCTCAGCTAACCTGCAGAACTCCGGATCACTTTGGAAACGTGAGCCAATCCTCCGAAATTTCTTATCGCTGAGCAGGATTAAGACTTTCAAGTGTTTAATAAAGCATAAGCTTTGAGGATCGATTCACAGGTTTCTCATTAAGCTTTAAAGTGATCATGGCGGAACCTGCCCTAATGGATAAGCCGGAGATAAGCGAGCTGTTTATAATGAAAAGGAGAGGATCTTTTTATGCAGGTCAGTTCTGAAGTAGTCGGCAAAGCACTGAAGGAATACCGGACAAAGATTACCCAGCGGCAGATCAATAATTATGCTGCCGCTGTCGGTGACCCAAATCCTGTTTATCTTGACGACGGGCGGAAGGGGGGCGTAATCGCACCGCCTACACTGGCTGCCGCGGTAACCTGGCCGATCATTCAAAATATTTATAAGTATGTTGACTTGGGCTACCCGCCTGAAATATTGTTTCAACTTGTCCATTACTCTGAGCACCTGGCGATCCACCGCCCTATGCAACCCGGGGACGAGCTCTCTGTCAGGGGGGAAGTAGCTGCGGTAGTCCCTGAAAAAAGCGGCACCCACATAGTTTTCAAGCTCCCCGCCTTCGATAGCAGGGAAAACCCGGTTTTTACCGAATATATCGGCGGATTGCTGCGGGGGGTCGATTGCCCGGACGGCGGGCGCGGATCTGATAATATACCCGGGCCGGTTAAGGCAGATTCCAATCAACAACCGCTCTGGCAGACTGCTCAGCCGATTACCCGCGAAGCCTGCTATATATACGAAGGCTGCGCAGATGTCCCCTTTCCGATTCACACTTCACCTTCTTTTGCCCGCAGTGTCGGCCTTCCCGATATTATATATTTCGGAATCGGCACACTGGCCCATGCTGTCCGTGAAATGGTCAACCGTGAAGGGGCAGCAGACCCGTCCGGCGTAAAAACTATCTCCTGTCGTTTCAGGGGTATGGTTTTACCGGATAGCTTTATCCGTATCCAACTGCTTCAACGTAATGTTGATTCAGGCGGCATAGATTTATCCTTCCGCGTCCTGAACCGGGAAGACAGAGAAGCTGTCAGCGATGGAAGCATGCACATTGATCCATAACTTTTGAATCGGCACTAACTAGCTACGTGCTGTTTTCCGCCGATAATACCCTGGGGTCAGATTAATTTTAAGACCGGCAATTATAATTGAGGTTTGCACGATCAGGCAGGATTGCTGATCGATAAGTAGAACTTAAAAGGCAAGCCCGGAGCCTGGCAATTTGCCCGGCGGAAAAACATACATTCCAATGGAGGGAAAGCTTTGAACGAGAAGGATTGGAAACTGCCTCTGCTCAACTCATATGTTGAAAAGTGGGCCAGGGAAACCCCGGATAAGCCGGCACTGATCCAGCATGAAGACGGGAAGACGGTTACCTACAAAAAGTTTAATTCACTGGTAGATTTTTTTGCTTTGCGACTCCTGGATATGGGAATCAGGAAAGGTGATCGGGTCGCAACAATGCTGGTCCTGATCCCCGAACATGTTTTGCTGATGTATGCCTGCTTTAAAATCGGGGCGATAATCGCCCCTCTTGACGTCCGTCTGAAAGAAACGGAAGTAGTCCGCGATCTTGAGAAAATTAAACCGAAAGCATTCTTCTTCCTGGGAAAAACCCCGATGATTGATTTTCGTGAAATGGGTAAAGCGGTCCGCGATAACTGCCCGTATGTCGAACACCTGGTTCAGTTTACACCTGACCCCAAACCCGGCGAACTGATAGACGGGGCGGTTGCAATAACTGATATGATGGCCAGGGGAAAGCTGATCGGCTTGAAATTAAGCAATATCTTTACCCGCAAGCTGCAAAAAGTATACGCCAGGATTGAAACAAATACTCCCGCCCTGATAATATTCACAACCGGCACTACGGGGGAACCAAAACCTGCCGTGATGTGCCATGAAAATATAATTGTCCAAAACGAAGTGCTCTACCGGGGGGTCGGTTTGAAAGGCGATAACATGGTTATGCTGGTTAACCTGCCTCCAAGCCATGTCGGCTGTGTCACCGAACAGTTGATGACCACCCTGTATGTCGGCGGCACTGCAGTTATCCTGCGTATTTTTGATCCGAAAGTAACCCTGGAAGCGATTGAGAAGAATAAGGTAAATATTTTTGGCCAAATCCCAACCCAGTTTAGGATAGAATGGGCCCTCCCCGAGTACAATAAATATGATCTGAGCAGCCTGGAATACGCTATTTACGGGGGGTCTGCTGTAGATACCGTTTTTCTGAAGCAGCTCTCTGAAATGGCGCCCAGCTTTGGAACCGGGATCGGAATGACCGAAACCGCAGGTTTTTACACCTTTACGCCAAAGGGGATATCGGTTGAAGAGATGGCCGGACAGGTTGGCAGGGCGTTTGAAGATCTGGCGCCCGTAACCATTCGGACCCGGGTTAATGCAGATGGAACCGCAGGCGATGAACTGCCTGACGGTGAAATCGGAGAAATATGTGTCAGCGGGCCGATTGTTTTCCAGGGCTACTACAACATGCCTAAAGAAACCGATCAGGCGATCACCAAAGACTGCTGGCTTTACACCGGGGACATGGGTTTCTTTAAGGAGATGGACGACTACAGGGCGCTTTTCCTGGCCGGGAGGCAGAAGTTTGTTATCAAGCAGAAAGGCTACCAGGTTTTTCCTGATGAGGTCCAGGATTATATAGCCTCGCACCCAAAAGTCGACATTGTCGATGTCGTCGGTGTCAGGCATAAAATATTCGACGAAGGGATTTTCGTATTTATCAGGCCGAAAAAAGGTGAGCGGTTGACTGCCGGGGAAATTTATGAACACTGCCGGGGGATTGCTTCCTACAAGCGGCCCCAGCATGTTGAGCTGTGGCCTGACGATAAAGACTTTCCGCTGACCAGGGTTGCCAAGGTCGATAAAAAAGAACTAAAGATCCTGGCTGACTCAATCGTAGAAGGGCTGCGCAGGGAAGGCAAATGGGACGCCTGAAAAAGTAAAACCCCCGGCTAAGGAGGCTTACATGAAAAGTTTAAGCAAGCTTTAATTTACATCAAGCCTGCGGGTTAACAACCGCAGGCTTATTTATTACTGTTCTCTCGTTGCTCCGCGGCTCTGAAGTAAATCCTCCATACCGTCACTGATCCGTATTTCCCCGTCAGGCATAACCCACAGCGCCTCGATATTGTCCATGCTTTCAGCGAGAGCCAGGCTCTCTTCAAAAGGGACCAGGAAAAGGGCGCTTGATATAAAGTCGGCAGGACCCGAGCCGGAAGCTGCCACAGTCACGGCCCGGTAATGTTTTGCAGGCATCAGTGTCTCAGGGTCAATCAGGTGATGAAACATTTCACCGTCAACCATGTAGTAACGCTGGTAATCCCCGCTGGTGTCAACACTGCCTTCGCCGAGATAGATCACATCAATCAGGTTTTCACTACCTCCGGCAATAACTGCCGCATCCGGGTTTTGTACTCCTATTCCCCAGAGATCACGTTCATCATCCATGGGGCGGCCGATCATCCGGACATTCCCCCCGGCACTGATAATAGCAGATTCCAGGCCTTCTGCAACCGCCTCCCGCACTGCCAGCTCAAGGGCATAACCCTTGGCCACAGCTCCAACATCAAGACTCATCTCCGGATCAGGGAGATAGATTGTTTTCTCTTCTTCATCAACAATAACCTGATCGAGATCTGTATATCGCGCCGCATCCTGCAGCCTGTCCATCGGAGGCAGTTCAGCGTTCTCCGGATCATAGAGCGCTTCTTCGCGGTAATAATGCCAGATTTCAAGGACCGGTCCAAGAGCAATATTTACTGACCCACCGGTTTTTTCAGACCAAAGCTTAGCAAACAGGATCAGGTCAATTATTTCCTGCTCTACCTCAACCGGACTGATACCGGCATAATCATTAATTGTTTTAATATTGTTAATGCCTTCGTAGTTGTGGTAGATATCATAGAGTTTATGCAGTTCCTGCAGCCGGGAATGAATGGTATCAAAGTAGATCCTGAACTCCTGCTCATCTTCGGCATAAGCCACTATCTGGGTCAGGGTGTCAAAGGTGTCAAAAATTGTCTCCGAATACCTGTCGTACCGGCCTTCATCTTCCGGAGTACAGCCGGCCGGAACCAGCAGCAGCAGGGATAGGACTGCAATTGTTATTATTTTCATGGGATCACCTCTTTCTTTTAATAAGCTTGTAAGCCTGCAGGTTTTGGAGGCGTGAACAGCTACAGTTAATAGTATATCAAAAGGAGGCACCTCCGGTTGTCAACTTATCCATGATTCCCGAAAGTGCCCCCGTCGTTTCAGATGCTCAGCTCAGGCATAAACGCGGTTTATACAGGCTAGCATTTTACGGCCGCTTTAGCGCGCTAAGTTGTAAGCTTCTTGCAGTGCTTCAAGATAGTAAGTTACGGTCATGGTAACCGAGGTTACCAGGTCGGGATCATCAGGTGCGCCGTCATCGTGTAAGTCAAGCGCAGTAATTTCATCGACTGTTTTACCAACCATCCAAGCTTCCAGATCCATAATTTGCTCATCCCATTCCCTATCAATGGGCGAAGCATTACGCATACCGTAATCGTCGCCAAGTTCTCTCTTGGTCGGATATTCGGCTGCCCGATCGGAAGTAACCTGACCTTCTTCATCAAAGTTAACCCTGGTTTGCGCAGTATCAATTAACACAGCACCAACCTCTCCTGCATCATTAAATGCAGCAGCAGTTATAACAACATCAACCTGCGCTCTCGGCATGATATCTTCGTCTGCATCATAGCTGACAGACCTGCCGATGGCAATGTTGTGGCCAAGGCCGAGCATTCCTGCTCCGTGCTGGACATCGACAGCATTCTGATAAGCTTTTTCAAGCGCTGCAAAGTAACTGGATACCGTCATGGTAACTGATGTCCGCAGATCGGGGTCGTCAGGAGACTGGTCATCTTCCTTTAATTCTAATGATTTAATTTCATCGACAGTTTTGCCGGCCATCCATTCTTCCAGGGCGGCAATCTGCTCATCCCATTCTTTTTCAATTTCAGAAGCATTACGCATACCATAGTCGTCGCCAAGTTCTTTCTTTGAACGGAACTCACCGGCCGTATCTGTGGCAACCTGCAGGTCTTCATCAAACTCAACCCGCACCTGGGCTGTATCGATCATCACATCAACTACCCGGCCGTCCTGATCAAAGGTAGCTGTAGCAATTACGGTATCAACCTGGGCCCTGGGCATAATATCACTGTCTGCGTCATAATCAGACGAGCGCCCGATAGTGGTTATGACACCCAGGCCAAGGCTTGAAACCTCACCGGCATCATCAGGAGCTTCTTCATCCGGAACTTCTTCCCCCGGCACTTCGTCAACCGGTGCTTCACCGCAACCGGCAACCATTACAAGGGCTAATAAAAGCGCCATTAAAAACCATAATACTTTTCTCACAAGAAAATCCTCCTCTTTTTAACAATAATAAAGCAATCTAGATTATCCTCCTTTAGATTTATATCTATAGAGTATATCTGATTACTGTTTATTTTACCTCATCCTCAGGAAATGTCAACTTCCAGCTATCATTTACCGCCGGCCATTAGAAATACGCCTGCAGCATTGACAGCCCGAACCATTTTATTGTATTATCACAATATGCTTATATATGCAAATAAGCATTATCTTGTCTTTTTTGAAAGCTGAGGGTTAAACAATTATGCCCAACACGATGGTTACCCTGAATTATTACAAGTGCAGCCCCGGCCTCTGCGGTAACGGGTCTTGCGCAGCTGCGCCCGCCTGCCCGCTTCATATTATCAAACAGGAGGAGCCCTTTGATTTCCCCATGGCCAACCCTTCTAATTGCAGGGGATGCGCCAAATGTGTGGCAGCCTGCCCGTACAGGGCGATTTCGCTCAGCTGAGCAGAAAAAGGCACGCTGAAATCTTTCCGCGCTAATAAAAGCTGATTAGACCGGTTGAAGTTCAAACCACTGGTCGGCCGCATGAGACAGGAAAACAACTTTTTCATTTTAACAGGTTAAGCCTGCCATGGCAAATTATCGAGGTTTACGTTCCCGCCCGATACAATCAGACCAATTTTTGTGCCCTTTATGCCATCACTGCCGGTAAGCAGGGGGGCAAGGGCTACTGCCGAAGAGGGCTCAATGACTATTTTCATCCTTTCCCAGACCAGGCGCATTGCTTCAACTATCGACCCCTCACTGACTGTTACGATTGCCGTAACATGCTTCTGGATAATAGGAAACGTGAGATCGCCCAGGGATGTGCGCAGGCCGTCGGCAATTGTGTCCGGCTTTTCACTGGGAATTATATATCCGGCCTGCAGTGAACGAAAGGCATCGTCTGCCCCGGCGGGCTCTGCCCCGTAAACAGACACCTGCGGCCTGAGGGCAGATACCGCCAGGGCTGTACCACTTAGAAGCCCCCCGCCGCCGACGGGAGCAATAACTGCATCAAGATTCGAAACCTGCTCAATCATTTCAAGGGCTGCAGTTGCCTGCCCGGCGATAATCCTGTAATCGTTATAGGGATGAATAAATAAAGCGCCCGTCCTGTTGACTACTTCGTCCAGTGCAGCTTCCCGAGCCTGTTGGGTCGACTCACTGTAGATAACTTCGGCCCCGTATCCCTGAACCGCGGCTATTTTTACAGGAGAAGCATTATCGGGCATTACAACGTAAGCCCTTGCCCCCCTGCAGCGGGCAGCATAAGCAAGCGCTGCACCATGGTTCCCGGATGAGTGAGTAGCCACCCCGCGTTCCAGGTCTTTTTCTCCCAGGCTGTAAACCACATTTGTTGCCCCGCGGGCTTTGAAGGCACCGACTTTCTGGAAGTTTTCACACTTAAAATACAGGTTGGCGCCGCACAGCTGATCTAAGCTCTTGCATGTTAGCAGCGGCGTACGATGAACCAGCGGTTTTATTCTGCGGGCAGCAGCCCTGATTTGCTCAATTGCCGGAAAATCAGGCATAATTTAACCCCCTCTTTTCAAATTATTGCTTCTAGATCCCTTGATCTTAGCAGGTGGTTTATAATGTGCTATAACCTCTATGTTACAATACCCGGGGCTGCAGTTTTGCCGTTTATTATTTTTAACATATAACGGTTGGCAGCACGGCTTACTGCTCTTATTTTATCATGTAGCGTATCGGAAATCCTGAAGGGAAATATCCGAAATTGTCGAATTCTAATAATGAAAGGAGCGATCTCTTTGAAAATTCTCGTATGTATCGATGGTTCTCCAAACAGTCAAAAAGGCGTTGAAGTAGTTGTGAAAATGGTTGAGGACTGTACAGTGAATGAAATATCGCTTATTCATGTTCATGAGAGTGCACAGTTTTTTCCCGACTACTGGCAGGGAAAATACCCGTTTACAACTGAAGAGAAGAAACAAATCAGCAAACTGGACAAAAGATTAGAGGAAGAGAGAAAACAGGTATTCGCAGAAGCATTAAAAAAGTTTGAAGGTAAAAATATTAAAGTCGGGACCATTTTTAAAGTCGGCCACCCTGCCGAGACAATTGCAGAAACAGCCGAAAGCGGCGGCTTTGACCTTGTAGTTATCGGCAGAAGAGGAAGCGGCGGGGTAAAAAAACTTTTTATGGGCAGCGTCAGCAGCTCTGTCCTGCAGTTAGTTAAAGCCAATCTCCTGATCGTTAAATAACAACCATGTAAAAGTGCGGGGGGGGCGGGAGACCTGTCACGCGGAAAATAAAATTAATATGACTGGCACCCCCTTCCCTGTCACAGTTACTGCCGACAAATCGATTCGCTTGAAACGAAACGGGGCTTTCTTTCCAGCTTGTGGGTGGCATATATGTTTCGGATTGTCCTGGTAACTCCACGCATGACCAGGGAATGCGTTTCCGCTGTCTGGCCCCTGTAACGAACCCCGCTTAACATATCTCCGTCGGTGATCCCTGTTGCGGCAAAGAAAAGATCCTCGCCTTTGGCCAGATCTTCCAGGCACAATAACCTGAAGCGATCTTCACCATTTGGCTGCTCATCGTGGCCCGGCCCTTCCCCGTCTTTGGGGATCAGGCGGCACTGCATGTCGCCGCCCAGTATTTTCAGGGCTGCGGCAGCAATCACTCCCTCAGGCGCTCCTCCGATTCCAAAAAGTATATCAACTCCAGAAGTTTCAACACAGGTTGCAATTGCTGCTGAAACATCGCCATCAGTGATCAGTTTGACCCGGGCGCCTGCCTCGCGTATTTCAGCAATCAGCTCTTCATGGCGGGGCCGCTCCAGAATGATGGCAGTCAGGTCGCGGACATCGCGATCCATGGCCCGGGCTACTGCCTGCAGGTTTTCAGCTACTGGAGCATCAAGGCTTATACAGCCGCTGGCCCTGGGGCCAACTGCAATTTTATCCATGTAGAAAACTTCGGGAGCCTTTAAGAGACAGCCCCTGGGGGCTATGGCAACAACCGAAAGAGCATTGGGCAAGCCCTTGGCCACCAGGTTGGTCCCCTCCAGGGGATCTACAGCTACATCAACACGGGGCTCATCTGAAATCCCCAGGTGCTCTCCGACATAAAGCATGGGGGCTTCATCTTTTTCTCCCTCGCCAATGACCACGGTACCGTTAATATGAACCGTATCAAATACTGAGCGCATAGCATCAACTGCAGCCTGGTCAGCAGCCTCCTTGTCGCCACGGCCCATTAAACGGCCAGAGGCCAGAGCAGCTGCCTCCGTAACGCGCACAAACTCCAGGGATAGCTCTCTTTCCATGTTTCAACCTCCACTTCATTAGTTAATCAGCCGATTAAGCCCGATCAAGCGGCATGCTCATGCAGCGCGGCCCGCCCCTCCCGCGCACAAGTTCCGAACCGTCAATTTCAATTACTTCGACGCCGTGCTTCCGCAGGGTATCGTTGGTAACTTCATTTCGGTCATAGCAGATCACTACTCCCGGCCTTACTGCCAGGGTGTTGGTACTATCCCCCCACTGTTCCCTGGCCGCAGTTATTTCATCATCGGCACCCGAGAAAATAATATCTACCTGTTTGACTCCCAGGGCCTTTTTTAACGCCCCCTGTAAACTGTAACCGCTGCTGGCCAGGACATGGTTATCCTGACCCTTCTCAAGCCAGTAAACATTGATCAGATCCCTGACCCCGGGGTACATCAGGAACTTGTCGCTGTCAACCATCGTGAATACGGTATCCAGGTGCATGTAAGCCCTCCTGCTCGGCACCTGGACTACAATAATCTGCCGGACCAGTTCTTTTTCGACCAGGTATTTCTGGGCGACCCACTCTATTGCTTCTTCAGTGGTCCTTTCACTCAAACCGATAACCAGGGTTTCGCTGTTCAAAACGAGAACATCGCCGCCTTCAATGCCGTAGGGTATTTCTTCATGAAAAGTCAGTTCAACACTTTTAAAAAGCGGGTGGTATTTTATTATGAAGCGCAAAAAGATGGTCTCCAGGCGGCGGGCAGGGTTAAACATGCTGCTAACCTGGAGTTTATCTCCAATCATAGAGCCGTGGTCCCTGGTAAAATACATATTGGGCAGGGGAGGCAGGTAAAACGGGTAGCTGCCCAGGGTCAGATCGCTTAAGGTCCTATATTTTTTTAAATGCTGAACCTCCTGCTTGGCAAGTCCTGCCATCAGGGTTGAAACAAGCTGTTCTGGAGTTTGCTCATTGAGATAATTATATATGGCGTTGACTGCTTCAGGTTCAATTAACGGGCTTGATTTCAGGTGCTTTTTGATCAGCTCGCTTTTGACGTCAGGATCCCCGGCAATATCAACCAGTAACTGATCCACGTATAAAACTTCGACCCCGTTAGATTCAAGGGCCCCGGTAAAACCGTCATGCTCAACCTGGGCCTTGGCCAGCCAGGGAATTTCATCGAAAAGCAGATCTTCGAGGTAACGGGGAGTTAAATTTTTCAACTCCAACCCGGGCCTGTGCAGCAAGACTTTTTTCAACTGACCTACCTCAGACCACACCTGCATTGACTTTTTCATATTAAGAACCTCCCATGTAATATCCCTACCTGAAAGTTGTATTTATAATAAGATTTCCGCAGTTAAGCCAAATATCCTGCCAGTGCCCCGATCTTAGCCCGATAAAAAATATTTTACTTGCTAAATATTGAATTCGCTTGCAATATTCCCTCAAATGTGCTAAGGTATTTTACAGTATTAAGAAGACGGGAGTAAGCGAACTGTCTGTTTACCTATGCTTGGGATAGGAGTCAGGGTTTGTCGAGAATTCCGCTTTTTGATTCATTCTAAACTTGAAGGAGAATTAATTACATGCAAGGAAAAGTAAAATGGTTTAATCCTGACAAAGGGTACGGTTTCATCGAAACAGAAGAAGGCGGAGATGTTTTTGTTCACTTTTCTGCAATCCAGAGCGAAGGTTTTAAAACACTTGATGAAGGACAATCTGTAGAATTCGAAGTCGTCGAAGGCAACCGCGGCCCACAGGCCGCTAACGTTGTCCCCCAATAGATAAACATAACAAGAAATAGGGAATCAAGTAAGGGCATTTCCAGTCGTTATGGAAGTGCCCTTGTTTTGGCTTTAAATCAGGTAGAACCGCCTGGTCAAATTTAAAATATTGTTGTTATTTATTGAAAAACAGCAGTTGAAAGGAAAATTTAGATGTCGACGTTTTATCAATTTGGACTAAGTGATGCAGTCATCAGGGCCACTGCAAGTATGGGTTTTGAAGAAACTACTTCCATTCAGGATCTGGCTATACCGATCGCCATGGCCGGCAGCGACATAATCGGGCAGGCCCAGACAGGCACCGGGAAAACCGCCGCCTTCGGGATCCCGATGATCGAAAAGTGCAGTGAGGATAAGAGCAACATCCAGGGGCTTGTCATAACCCCGACAAGAGAGCTTGCTGTCCAGGTAGCAGAAGAGCTGAATACTCTCGGGCAGTTCAAAAATATCCGGGCTCTGCCCATTTACGGCGGCCAGGATATCGAGCGGCAGATCAAAGCCCTGAAGAAAAAACCGCAGATTATAGTTGCCACACCCGGCCGTTTAATGGATCATATGCGCAGAAGGCTAATCCGGCTGCAGGAAGTCAGCGTTGTAGTCCTTGACGAAGCTGACGAAATGCTGAACATGGGTTTTCGGGAAGATATAGAAACAATTCTCACCGATGTTCCCGGGGAGCGTCAAACCATGCTATTTTCTGCAACTATGCCGCAGCCGATCCAGGACTTGGCCCGAAAATTTATGACGGACCCTGAGTTTGTGAGGATGAAGACAAAAGATATCACCGTCCCCAATACAGAACAGTACTATTACCAGACCCATGAAAAAGAAAAATTCGATGCCCTGTGCAGGCTTTTGGATTTACACTCCCCGGAAGCAGCCATTGTTTTTGCCAGGACAAAGCGGCGTGTAGATGAACTGCTTGAAGGGTTAAATAAACGAGGTTATTCGGCGGAAGCAATTCATGGCGATCTGACCCAGGCAAAGCGGGACAGCGTAATGCGTAAGTTTAAGAACATGTCGACAGAAATCCTGGTTGCAACAGATGTTGCCGCCAGGGGCCTGGATATCGGTTCTGTAACCCACGTTTACAATTTTGATATTCCCCAGGATCCGGATAGTTATGTTCACCGCATCGGGCGGACCGGCCGGTTGGGCAAGCCCGGGATAGCAGCGACCTTCGTCTCGCACCGGGAAATCAACCACCTGGAGCATATTGAACGGTCCATAAAAAGAAAAATAACCCGCCAGCCTGTTCCGACGATTAATGAAGCTATAGAAGGGCAGCAGCGTCTTACTGCAGAAAAGCTGATGCAGATTATAGAAGACGGGGAACACCTGCAGTATAAAGATTTAGCCAGTGAATTGAGCGAAAATGCCAGTGCAACAACATTGCTGGCTGCCGCGCTGAAGATGCTGACCAAAGAGCCCGACCAGACCCCTGTTAAAATTACGGCAGAAGAACCCTGGCCCAGGAAAAAGCCGAAACATGTTGACAAACGCAGCAGGCCGGGACATCGCCAAAAACCGTCCGCCAGTAAGGGACGAAGCAGTTATAAAAAGAAACACAAGCATTATTGATTGACAAAACCGTATGGTTCGGCAATCATGTAATAGTAAAATGGCAAGCAAGTCAAATCTAAGGGAAGGTTAATGTAATGTTGAATATTTTTAAAAATATAGGCTTAAAGTATCCTATTATTCAGGGTGGTATGGCTGTAAGAGTCTCTACGGCCCCGTTAGCAGGCGCGGTAGCCTGTGCAGGGGGAGTCGGGATTATAGCCGCCACCGGAATGACCGTTGAAGAACTGCGCCTGGAAATCAGGGAAGCCCGTCGGATTGCCAAAAACGGGACGATCGGCGTGAACGTGATGTTTGCCGTGCGTGATTTTGCCGAGCTGGTAAAAACTGCCCTGCAGGAAAAGGTAGACCTGGTTGTTTCCGGCGCCGGCTTTTCACGCGACATATTCAGCTGGGGCAGAGAAGCGGGTATACCGATTTTAACAATTGTCTCCACTTCGAGGCTGGCTAAAATTGCCGAAAAATACGGCGCTGCCGCTGTTATCGCCGAAGGTTCCGAAGCCGGGGGCCACCTGGGCACAGATCTTTCAACCGCGGAAATTGTCCCCGAAATTAAAGGGGCCGTAAGCATCCCGGTTATCGCGGCAGGCGGCATAACTTATGAAAATGACATAGTAGACATGATGCGCCTGGGCGCAGATGGAGTCCAAATGGCGACGCGCTTTGTCTTAAGCAAAGAATGTACCGTAGCTGAATCTTTTAAGGCCCAATACCTGAACGCCCGCGAAGAAGATGTAGTTCTAATCAAAAGCCCTGTCGGCTTACCGGGCCGGGCAATCAGAAACGCTTTTTCTGAGGCCCTCGCCCGCGGGGAAAGCCCGGATATTAACTGCGATGACTGTCTCAAGACCTGCTCACGGGAATACTGTATCCTCGAGGCTCTTGAGAACAGCCGCCTGGGCCACATTGACCAAGGTGTTATTTTTTCCGGAAAAAACGTTTTTAAGATGAAAGAAATCCTTTCGGTGAAGGAAATCTTTGAAAGCCTGACCGGCGCTTTTTCGAATAAGTCAAAATAGAGTTCCAGAGCCGGCCCTGAAAATACCAGTTGCATTTACCGGACCAATCGAACTCCATCCTTTAAACAGGGTGGAGTTTTTTGCCTGAAAGATCACTTTTCAGTTTTTCGTGTAGGAATTACCAGCTGCGGGGTCAAATACTACAGTAATAAATCTTATTTCAGGCAGTTGATTATTATCAGTAAAAATGGCGGCTCCATCAATACCGTTTCGAGAAATCAAGTCATCAGTGTAAGCGTGGCGCTGATCACTTTTCTGGTGCTCTACCGAACAGCTGTTCCGGCCCTCGGGCAGGAAATGGGCGCGGCCCTCGCCGTCATTATCGCCGGTGTTTTACTCTGGGTCCTCGAACCCCTGCCGCTGTCTCTGACCTGTTTTGTCATTATTTTCGGCTTAATGGTTACGGGCGCGGGCTCTACAAATATTGTTTTGAGCGGCTTCAGCTCGGGCTCAACATTTTTAATCCTGGCCGGGTTGATGATGGCCCAGGGCATCAGCAGCACAACCCTGGGAGAAAGGGCAGCATACCACACCATCCTGAAGTTTGGCGCTTCACCGCGCGGGAGCCTGATGGCCCTGCTGATCACCCTGCAGCTGCTGGCCCTGTTTGTCCCCGCCACGGCAGTAAAAGCAACGCTGCTGCTGCCGATTATATACACCCTGGGCAAAAACCTGGTTCAAACAGGCAGCCACCCGCAGGTCCACAAGATGCTGCTCCTGGGCCTGGCCTACGGCACGCATGTAACGGCCCTGGCTGTGCTTCCGGGGGCAATCGGGAACGTTATAACGGCAGATTTGATTTCCGCAAATTTAACGTTCGAAATGACTTACACCCGCTGGCTGGCCTACTTTGCCCCGATCAGCCTGGCCCTGATCCCCTGCACCTGGCTGATCCTGACAGTAGCATTTCCGGCAGGGAATGAAGGCAGCCCTGCTCAGCGGGTCGTTTTCCTAAGGCAGAAGCTGGAGGAGTTCGGCCCGTTATCGCGCAGTGAAAAAAGGCTTGTCGCCATACTATTTATAACCATGCTGCTCTGGATGACAGACTTTGTACACGGCTGGCCGACATTTGTCCCCGCCGTCCTCGCCGTTATCCTCATGGCACTGCCGGGAGCCGGGTTTATAAGCTGGGATAGGCTTCTAAAAATAAACTGGGGCAATGTGTTGATGGTCGGAACTAACCTTTCCATGGGCCAGGTTTTTATCAGCACGGGAGCCGCAGGTTACATGGCAACAATCCTTTTTCCCGACAGCATTATCCCTGCTGTCTTTGCCTTTTCGGTAGGCGGGTTTATTCTGATGGGCGGCCTGGTACATTTTTATCACCTATTTATCGGAAACGTCGCCACCCTGATCATAATCATGGTCCCCATGGTTTTGGAACTGGGCACCAGGGTGGGGATTAACCCTTTTTACTGGGCCCTGATTACGGGGGCTTCCGGCCTCCTTGGTTTTATCCTGGTTATTCAAACCATGCCCGGGGTTATTGTTTACAGCACAGGAAAACTAAACGCCCTTGATTTTATCAAAGCAGGGGTTCCACTGACCCTGGTCAGCATTATTGTGGTAGCTCTTGCCGCCCGCTACTGGTGGCCCGCTTTAGATACTTTATTGAGCCTTTAAGCAGAAATGACCTCAACTAACATAATAAGGAAGGTGATACCATGCCTGATCAAATCAGCAATCCTGAATGCGCGCTTTGTAATAAGCTGGCCTGCAGCAGCGGCCTGAAAGAGAATGCACCCGAAAACTGCCCTATGGCCGGCAGGAGTGACCTGATGCAAAACACCCTGCAGGAGTATGAAGATAAAATGGTAAAAGCGATTGCCTGCACTTCGGCTCGTGTTGAAGCTGAAGGTTACTGCAGCTGGACCCGGATTGAGGAAATTATCGCTTTTGCCCGGCGGGCAGGCTATAAGCGAATCGGCCTCGCATACTGCATCGGGCTGCGCCGCGAAGCAAGCCGTTTTAACGAACTAATGGCTCAGAATGGCTTTGAAATGGTTTCTGTAGTCTGTAAAGCAGGGTCAGTTCCCAAGGAAACCCTTGGGCTCAGTGAAGAAGCAAAAGTCAGGCCCGGCCGCTTTGAAGCCATGTGCAACCCTGTGGCACAGGCCAGGCTTTTAAATGAAGCCGGTGTGGATTTAAAAATTATCCTGGGCCTTTGCGTCGGGCACGACTCGCTTTTTATGCACTACGCAGATTCACCTGTTACTGTATTGGCCGTAAAAGACAGGGTCCTGGCTCACAATCCCCTCGGTGCGCTATATGCCGGCCATTACTTTGACCGGCGCTTTAAATAAACTTCCTTTTGCAGAGCACGGCTTTTTATATTATGCTTCGATTTTACCGTCAGGGCGGGCCTTCAGGCCTACCCTGACATTATAAATTGTATTATCTTTATAATATTTAGAATAAATATGGTATTTCTGCTCTTGCATAAATTCCATTTTTTTTGTATAATAAACGCATTATTTAAACTGATCTTACAGTTAGACGCAGAGTCTATTTATCCCGGATCAGAGGCCAGGCTTATGGCAATAACAGCACATTTACACACCATACCAGGCTACGCTGCAGACACAGCCGCCCAACCACTGAGTCGGCCCTGCCGACAAACAGGGCTTTGGCTAATTACAGATAGGGCAATTCGTAATTCAAGTATTAAAGATTAGTCGCGGGGAGGTGAATCCTGGGGTAATTGTAAATTTATTAAGATGGTCGATATTTCCAACAAGGAAACTAAAGAACAAGTGCCTTAATGATTAAAAAATATGGGGGTATGACAATGCTTAGCAATTCTAAGTTTAAATTTTTGTTCGCTTTGATTTTGGTCGGGTTTATGCTGCTGGCTTTAACAATAACCGGTTGTGACCCTGCCGAAACACCTGTTGACCCTGATGATCCCGAGGAACCTGAAGAAGCTGCACCGGATCGGATCTCGATCAGGTGGAATACTGCGGATGTTGGATCTTACGGTTACTCCGTGGCCAGCCTGATGGTCGAAGAGTTAAACCGCGAGCTTCCGGATCATTTCGTAGTTACCATCCACCCGTTTCCGGCCACCGGCGCAGGCATGAAAGCAGCCATGGAAGGTGATGGCGACATCGCCTACACTGCCGATGTGGGAATGACCCAGGTTTACGCCGAAGAAGCCGCGTACAGCTATGAAGACTGGCCTGCCAGGGAAGATGCAGAGCTATTGGTCCATAGTTTCTACGCCTACCCGATGGAAACTTCACTCGCTGTCCACGCAGATAACGCAGATCAATTTCAGAGCTGGAGCGACCTGAGCGGGGAACCGGTTTTCTTTACTCCGGCAGGCTTCATGAACTGGCTGAACATGGTCCGCATCTTTGATGCCCTGGATCTTGATTTTAACCACACTGAAATTGACTCCGGCATGGTAGCCGACGCCCTGGGCGACGGTTCTATCACCGGTGCTGCCATCTATACCACTGCAGGATTGTCACTGCCCACCTACTTAAGGGAAGCAGAGATGAGGATGGCCGACGAATTGCACGCGGTCAGCCCAAGCGATGAAGAAGTGGCACAGCTGGAAGCAGCGGGCCTGTCGGTCGTAGATATTGACGCGACTGTTCCATTCTCCACCGATGTGGGAACAGACAGCTATAAAGCTGTACCTATTCTCTTTGCCTATAATGTAATGGCGCACACTCCTGCTGAATTCGTTAAGATGAAGCTGGAGATTTTCGAAGCGGCCGCAGACCGGTTGGCAGAATACGAACCCGGTTTCGGGCCGCTGGCTGCCGATTTCGTCGGCATGCAGGTATCCGGAATTCGCGCGAACCCCGATATCCCGGTTCATGAGGGAATGGCCCAGTTCCTTGAAGACAGGGGCGCCTGGGACGATTCCTGGACCAGAATTGGTGAATAACAGTTATCAAGCTTCACAAGCCCTGAGCATAGAAAAAAACAAGTAAAATCGTTTCCATGCATGCGGCCGGCCCACTAAAAGGCGGATTAAACCGGCCGCATGCATGGAAATTGTAATTGAACATCAGCACCTAAAGGGGGAGCGCTTAAAACATGCAGGAACCTTTCTTTGACTGGCTCAAATCAAAAATGACCCTCCGCAACCTGTCTTTTGCCGTATCGACTTTCTTTTTTGTTACCCTGGTCCACTACTTTCTTACCGGAACCGGAGGACCTTTACTGCTTGCCACCCGGATGGTTCCAGTCGCAATTATTATCTTCGTGCTCAACACCCTGCAAACCAGAAATATTTATCCCCGACTTGGTAATTTTTGGAACCGCATTATCGGGGCAGTCTATATCGGCGTTGCCCTGCTTGCTTTTATCTACTTTTATTTCGAATACGAAAACATTTTCATGTTCCGGGCCGGCTCGTATAACCAGATGGATTTCCTGGTAGGTACACTGGTCTTTTTGCTGATCATGGAAATATCGCGCAAGATTCATACGATCCTTTTTTCGGTTAACCTGGTATTAATCTTGTACAGCATTTTTGGCTACCTGTCCCCGTGGGACTTTTTCTGGCACCCGGGCGTATCATGGCCGCGCCTGGTCAGTTCGGTTACCCTGGAGCTTGCTACAGGCATCTACGGACGCTACGCCCAGATGGCCCTGACCCTGGTTGCCGCCTTTCTCTTACTGGCTGCGGTAGCCAAGGCTTTTGGAGCGCAAAGTGCGATTATTTCTTATATCTACGGCGTTTTCGGAAAAACAAAACATAATATTCCCCAGGTAGCCGTACTGAGTTCTGCCTCCCTGGGCGCAGTCAGCGGCAGCGGCGCAGCTAACACTGCTGTAACCGGCAGCTTTACTATCCCCCTGATGATCAAACACGGCATACACCCGGTTTACGCCGGCGCCGTGGAAACTGCCGCTTCCATGGGCGGGTTGATTATGCCTCCCCTGATGGCCGTGGCCGGCTTCATCATGGCCGACTTTTTAGGGGTGCCCTACTGGGACGTCGTAATTCGCGGGTTTTCACTGAGCTTCATTTACTTTTCTGCGGTAATTATGTCTGTTTACCTGCTCAGCGTCAGTTCAGTCTCGCAGGAAGAAGTCGACCCGCCGGATGTGCCGATGTACGACAAGCTAAAAACATTCTCCTTTTTTGCCTGCATTATATCGCTGATTATCATGATGGGAGTAATCGGCCACGGCCCGATGCGCTCGGCGGTTTACACGGCCGCCCTGCTCGCCATTTTACTGTTTGCGATCCACCTTTATTATAAATACAAGGCCAGGGAAGAATCCTTCAAGGACCAGCACCTGCCTTCCATGCTGCGGGAAATTATTGAGACCCATGCCGATATGGCCTGGTACCTGGTGATCCTGATGTCAACCCTGGGCATTATGATCGGGCTTTTTACCGTTACCGGTTTCATCATGCGGATGGGGGCCCTGATGATGCAGCTGGGGGCTGTGAGCATTTTCCTGACCATCCTGGTTGCCTGGGGTTTCGGCTGGCTGGCGGGAACGGGCCTGCCGCCCACGGCTACCTACATCGTGGTGGCGGTTATTGTCGCCCCGCCGCTTATTCAATGGGGTATTAACCCCTGGATTGCCCATATATTCGTCTTCCTGATTTCAGTGTGGGGCGAGCTATCACCACCTACTTCTTTAACGGCAGCAGTCGCTTCAAGATTGGCGAATGCCTCTTTCATGCGAACGATGTTAATGGCGCTGAAGATCTGCCTGCCAATCCTGGTCATGTCCTTCGCCATATTTATCCGCGAAGACCTGGTCACCACCCCCGGCCTGCCCCAGATTCGCGATACCATCCTGGTTTCGCTGGGAACCCTGGGCTTTACCTTTGCCATGTTCGGGCGGTTTATCAACAAGGTGCGCTTCGATGTTCCCCTGAAGCTCCTCCTTTCCCTGTTTGCATTGATACCTTTATTCCACCCAAACATCACTATTGCGATTATCGGCGCTATTATAGTTTTCGCAGCGCTTGTAATCGGCGTACGCCAGCATAAGAGTATTGGCCCGCTAAAAAGAATCCAGAAAGAAGCCGCCGCTGCAGCTACCGCGCTGAAAGATAAAGAGTTGAAAGCACAGGATATTGAAAGTGTGGAAAGTTCGGACGGCCCGGGCAGCTTTTAAGCTTTCGGTTTTGTTTAAACCGCCTCAGTAATCAGGGAACCCCCTTTATTATCAAGGGGGTTCCCTGATTACTGAGAAAGTTGCAGGTTCTTATAGATAACAGATTACTTAACCCAGCGCCCTGATCACATCAATTACAGAACCATCACGGTACTCGACAACAGCTACAATTTTTTCAGACCGCTTCGGAAGTTCGGGCCGGCCGGTTATCTTTTCAACCTCTGCCCTCAGGTCATTGATTTCAATTAGGGGCAACCCTGCGCTGCGCAGGTCTTCCAGCAAATCACGGCGTCGCGGGTTAACTGAAATGCCCTGCTCAGTTACCAGGCAGTCTACCGTTTCACCGGGTGTAGTGACAGTGTGAACTGCTTCTATGACTATGGGAATCTTTTTACGGACCGATGGTGCCACAACTACGGCCAGACTGGATCCTGCGGCTGTATCGGCGTGGCCCCCGGAACCGCCCATTACCCGACCGTCTGAGGCAGTGTGGACGTTAACATTAAATGCAGCATCTACCTCAGTGGCGCTCAGGATCATAGCATCAAGCCTGTTAACTGCGCAGCCTTTGTTGTGCGGGTTGGCATAGCGGTTGGATGAAATCTCCACATGGCGGGAATTGTCACGCAGGGAATTGATCGCTTTCCGATCAAAACTCTGGGTATCCAGGATTGTCCGGAAGTAGCCTTCCCTTAACAGATCCGCCATGTGACCGGTAACTCCGCCCATGCCGAAAGACCCGCTGACCCTGAGCCGTTCCATCTTTTCACGCAGGTAACCTGCCGCCGCCAGGGAAGCGCCTCCCGTACCGGTTTGAAATGAGATGCCTTCCCTTATAAGACCAGAAGCCTCGATTACATCGACAGCCCATTGAGCCAGCCGCAGTCGGAGCGGATCATCGACCGTCCTGACCGCTCCCGTTGTTATTCCTGCGGGATCGCCCACTTTGTCTACCTTAACAACAAAATCTATCATCGTTTCATCGACACTGGCGGGAACAAGCGGGTAAGGCTCCAGGTAATCGGTGAGCACTACCGTTTTGCGGGCGTAATGACAGTCAGTTATACAGTAACCCAGCGACCCGCAGGCTGAAGGGCCGCTGACACCGTTAAAGTTACCGGCTTCGTCAGCAGCAGAAGCTGCAATAAAGGCTATGTCGATCCGTTCTTCGCCTGCTTCAATAGCGCGGTCGCGGCCGCCGTGAGTCCTGAAAGTAACGGGAAAGGGGAAGGCGCCACGGGACATGGCTTCGGCTACAGGGCCAAGCATGTAGTTACAGGAAAGTCCTCCCACAACCCCACTCTCGATATGTTCTACCAGGGGAGCATGGATGGGGAAGATAGAACTCAAAGCTACCTTCAGGCCTCTGAAACCTAATTTAGCAGCAGTATCCAGGACCAGGTTAACCACCCGGTCCCCGTTACGAAAATGGTGGTGAAAAGAAACGGTCATCCCGTCTTCCAGTCCGCTTTCCCGAATTGCCGTCTCCACATCGGGCAGCAATTTATTCTCTCCAGGCAGGGCTTTTCCCGTATAAGCGCTCACTTTTTCAGGAAAGGGATCGTAACCGTGAGGTGAACTATAGGGTATAACATTTTTGTACCCTTTAATCACTCCGGGGATTTGCCTGCCCACCCCGTTAACGATCATCATCTTCCACTTCCCGGGCCAATTCAATCACCCGCCTGGCCCTGGCTACCACAGGGGCATCAATCATCGCGCCGTCGAGGGTGACTACCCCCCGTCCGCGGCTGGCTGCTTCTTCGGCAGCTTTTAAAATACGCCCGGCTTCTTCCAGTTCCTGTTGGTTAGGCATAAGAACTTCCCGGATCACCGGAATCTGCCTGGGCAGCAGGGCTGCCTTGGCTGTATAACCGATTTCCCTGGCCCTGAGTGTATCGCTGCGCAAACCTTCCTGATCGTCAATTTTCAGGTAGGGTGTATCAATTGGCTGAACGGCCGCCGCATAAGCCGCTACGGCAAGCACATGCCTGGCGTAATCAATTTCCCTGCCTCCGACGGTCCGCCTTAAATTCATTTCAGCTGACAGGTCTTCCGCGCCCAGCATGGCCCCGATAACTCGCGCAGAAGACAATAATGTATCATAGGCCAACTGTAAACCACGGGCGGTTTCCACCTGGCAGATAATACGAACGTCAGATTCTCCCAACAGCTGTTCGGTTAAATGCACTTCTGCTGGTTCAGCCTTGGGAATCATGATAGCGTTGATTTCCTTGCAGCGCCGCACCATGGATATATCCTCAGTTCCCCATGGCGATGACAGGGCGTTGACCCGCACGATCAGTTCTTTTGGCCCGGGAGGCATCTCCGTCAGGGCCTGCTCCA
Source organism: Syntrophomonadaceae bacterium (assembly GCA_007119965.1). Taxonomy (GTDB): domain Bacteria; phylum Bacillota; class Dethiobacteria; order DTU022; family DTU022; genus T3SED10-7. The sequence goes on along the minus strand of SKOR01000017.1, from coordinate 4,187 downwards.
CCTGCAGCCGGCTGCTGTCCTTTTTTTCCGAGGATACCGCATCTTCTAAATCGAAGATCAGGGCGTCTGACCGGGACTCTGCAGCTTTTGAAAAAAAATCAGGCCGATCACCGGGGACAAACAGCAGTACTGTCCGTAAATTTTCCATCCTCACAATCCCTCCTATTAAATCATTTCGGAGTATAATCAGGCAGTAAAAGCGGAGAGCGCTGTTCTTCGGAAACCCCAAGCTTGTTCAGCTTTCCATGCCACCTGTTCAGATGCCCGGCACTCAGGCAACCCGGCGCCGCCGCTTTTCCGTTCACTTCCAGGGCCCTCCTGGCGGCTCTCCTGCCGTAAACAAATATATCCAGCAAACTGTTGCCTGCCAAACGATTTTTACCCTGGATACCGCCTGCCACCTCCCCGGCAGCAAACAGCCCCGGCAGCGAAGTCTCTGCCTGCGATGTAATCCTAAGGCCGCCGTTTTGATAATGCTGGGTAGGGTAAACCAGGATCGGTTCATGCTGAATATCGATATCATACTTTTTGAAGCGCTGGTAGATACCGACAAAGTGATTTTTTATATCGGGAATCAGCGGCGTATCAAGCCAGACCCCTTCAAAACCTGTCGGGGTGGTTACCCCGTTGCCCCGTTCTGAGCATTCCCTGATACAGGCTGATGCGCAGGTATCTCTGCACTCCAGTTCATTAATAAACCTTTCACCTGAAGCGTTGACCAGGTGGGCGCCATGGCCGCGCATCACTTCCGTAATCAGCTGCCCGAGCAGCTGTTCAGGCCAAACGGTGCCCGTGGGATGATACTGGATACTGTCCATATGAATTAACTCGGCCCCTGCCCGGTATCCTGCTATCAGGCCGTCTGCAGTAGCCCCGTAATGGTTGGTAGTGGGAAACCCCCGGATATGCAGGCGGCCGATCCCGCCTGAAGCCATAATTACCGATTTCGCCTGTACCGTGGTATATTGCGCCGTTTCCATGTTATAAAGTACCGCACCGCTGCAGGCCCCTTCCCTATCGAGAAGCAGATCCACTACCGGCGAAAACTCGAGGCAGGGTATTTCCCGGTCACGCAGTTCGTCGCGTAAAACACGCATCAGTTCAAGGCCGGTTAAATCTTTACAGGACAGCATCCTTTTGCGGGAATGCCCCCCGCAGTGGTTTACTTTCAGGCTGCCGTCCGGCTCGTAATCGAACATTACCCCCAGGCTCATCAGCCAGGAGGCGATCTCCGGGCCGTCCATTACCAGGGCCTTGACCAGCTCGGGGACATTTGTGTAGTGCCCCCCGCCGATAGTATCAATGTAGTGCATATAAGGATTATCCTCGGGCCGGACTGCAGAACACATACCCCCTTCCGCCATCAGGGTGTTGGCATCCCCCAGGCGCAGCTTGGTTGCCATTAAAACGTCGGCCCCGCCGGCAGCCGCAGTCAGGGCAGCCGCACAACCGGCGCCCCCACCGCCGACAATCAAGATATCTGTAACGTAATCCGGATCTTCAAGATTAAGGAGATGCGGATCAAATAAGCTGTATGCTTCCAACACCCTGGCAAGCTCCACGGGCACCCGATCGCCCTTGTTCGGGCCGATGCGCAGCCCGGCCATACCCTCGACCCGGTAATCGGGGTGAAAACCGGAGATCAACCCGGTTCTTTCAGCATCATTAAGACGCCTGATTTCCTGGGTTTTTCTAAATTTCCTGGTTTCTTTAACCAGGTTCAGAGTCGCGTCAAAATGGGCCGGGTAGGTCATTAAAACTCCTCCTTAGATACATTCAATGTCTCTTTCTGCATATAGTTTTTGCAGTTCTTCCTGCCCTTTATCAAGCAAATCATCGATCTTCTGATCATAAACCCCCTGCTCTATTTCCCTGATCCTGGCCCCGACATAGCCCGGGCGGGGCAGGTTAAAGTGGGCATAGAGACGCCTGGCAACCATGGCAATGTTATAGGGGACCATCTGGGCCAGGCAGCGGGAAGCGCATAGGCCGCACATCACACAGTCGAAAGAAAGTTCGGCAACGGCAGGCAGGTTACCCCTCTGAGCCTCGGCGATGATATCCATTACCGGCAGGTCCTGTGGGCAGATCTTGGTGCAGGCGCTGCAGCCGAGGCAGCGATACATTTCGGGGTACAATTTTTGCAATTCCTGTGAAGGGTCTTTGACAGCACTAAGGTTGTACAAAACCTTTTGCGCCGGGTAATAGGGCAGGATGGCAATGTCCATACCGTTTTCAACCCTGGTTTGACAGGCCAGGCCTACCTTGATCTGGTGGTTTCCAGGCACACGAAACACAGTGGCGCAGGCGCCGCAAAACCCTCCCCTGCAGCCGCAGCCCCGGACAAGGCGGTGCCCTGAATATTCGACAGCGCCCATTATGGTTACCCCTTCTGGAACCATGTATTTTTTCCCTAAATAGTAAATTGGAATCAAATCGGCCATTAATTCACCTCCTTATGAGGTATCCGGCAAGCTGCCGGTCAGTCGAAAAGTATTCCGGCCCGGTCAAGGTACTCCAGGTTATTCAGGTGCTCTACCGCATAATTTACCCTGTCTTCAGGCCAGGTTAAAAGGGCAAGCTTTTTGAATTTATCCAGCATTTCTTCTTCAGTCGCGGGGTTTTCCGGATCGCCCCGGGGGTAATCAGTCCGGGCCGTGATAAATTGGCCGTCTTTAAGGGTGATTTCAATAACTGCCGCCCAGCGGGCCGGGTAGAGAACCTCAAGCTCCGGGTCGGCAACCACGCGGCATCGCTGCGCCACTTCCACAATCCGGGGGTCCAGGGGAGACGAAAAGTCAAAACTTTTCAAATCAAGTCTGCCATCGACCAGGGCCGCGGCCACGCAGAAGGGCAGGCTGAACTTGGCTTTATAAGGTGTATCATATTTAAACTCTCCGACCAGGTCCCTGGCATGGGAGTAGGTCTTAACAACGATCTTCTCAACCCCGGAAGGCTTAATCCCCTTCTCTGCCAGTTTTAAAGCCAGGTCCGCACCACTGTGGGTATGGCGGCAGGAAGGATAGATCTTGTAACTGTTTCCCAGGATCCGGTAATCACTGCCCAGGCCGGCAGTTGCTTTAGCCGGTTCATACTCTTTGGCCGTCGCTTTAAAAAACCCTTTTTCGCCTTCCAGGATCCTCCCGGCCCCTGTATAGCCCTCCCCTGCAAGCTGTGCGGCGAGCAAGCCGTTCATGGCCGCTTTCCCCGGGTGAAGATGCTTGGTCATCGCCCCATCCTGCAGAAATTCCCACAACCCGGCCGCCTGGGAACCGGCGTTACCGAGGGCATTGATAATTTGATCAGCTGGCAGTGAATATATCTTTGCGGCAGCTATAGCAGCGCCAAAAGTTCCGCAGGTGGCAGTGGTATGCCAGTAATAATAGTGGGATGGAGTCACTGCTTCGGCAATGCGGATAGCAACTTCATAACCGGTGACCACGGCGGCGACAAGTTCCCGGCCGGAAGCTCCCCGTTCTTCTGCGGCGGCAACCGCCGCAGATATAATCGGAGCAGCAGGGTGCAGAATCGAACTGCGGTGCAGATCATCCAGCTCGAGAATGTGACAGGACGTTCCATTGACGAGAGCGGCATTAAGGGCAGAACTCTTCTCATTAAACCCAATCAGCGAAGCCTGGTGATTGCCGCCTGCCCGGCGGACAACTGCGGCCAGCATTGCTGCCGGAGGTTCCCTGGAACCGGCTGCCACTGAACCAAGCCAGTCTGTAACCGCTGTCCGGCTCGCCTTAACTACAGCAGCAGGCAAATCTTCATAAGACAGGCCAACGGTAAAATCTGCGATTTGTCGTGATAGCACAGGCCTTCACCTTCCTTTGACGGAGAACGGCATTTCGGCGGGTAACCACAGAAAGCAAATTATAACTTCTCTGCTTATTTTAATAATTGGCTATTGACTGAGCAAATTCCTCCACCGCCCGGTATAAAGTTCTTCCGGTTGATTGAACGCCGTCTTCGCTAAGGGTCAATTTATTGTTTCTAATTAGTAAATGGTGTATCCTTAAAATAAATGTGATTGCTCAGCTATCTGTAAACTTGCTGATCGGTCAAGCTGGAGCGGTTCAGTTGGCGCCGTCTTTGCGGGTTCTGTCGCAGGCAGTGGCAGCGGTTCAACTGCAGCCCTCCGCTTAGACTGCCCGGGACATTCGCCTTCCGTGGCTCAGGTCCCG